>JAGXGT010000050.1 GCA_024636595.1 Sphingomonadales bacterium
ACACCATTCCGATCATGATCAACGCGACCGACCGCTCGGGGAAATGTCTGTTTACAAATGCCTACCAGTCCGCCCTGTTTGACAAAGACCCGGATGAAATGGTCGGCACCGATTTTGCCGATAATTTCGAGCCCACTCTGGCTGCCAATACCCGCCGACGCGACGCACTTGTGCTGAAATCCAGCCTTGCCATCCCGCATTACGAAGAAAAAATCACCAGCGACGGCGTTGATCTGGTTTTCCATTGCAACAAGTCGCCTCTGCTCAATCATGAAGGCGAAACGATCGGCGTTCTGACGACCGCCGTCGATATTACCGCGCGGAAGTTTGCCGAAGAACATAGAACACATTTGGCGCTGCATGACATGCTGACCGGGCTTCCCAATCGCGTATTGCTTGCGGAAAATGTCAAATCTACCATCGAAAATTGCAAGAAGACGAACAGCGAAGCGGCGCTGCTGCTGCTTGACCTGGATCGCTTCAAAATTATCAACGACACCCGCGGCCATCACAGCGGCGACGCGCTTTTGCGAGAAGTCGCAGAACGGGTGTCCAAAGTGATCGGCCCAGAAGACTTCGCCGCGCGCATCGGCGGAGACGAATTTGCGATCATTTTCAGCAAATTCCAAAACATAGACTCGGTCAATTCGCGCTGTTCGAAAATTCTGAAGGCAATTAACGAACCCTATGCGATCAGTGGTGTGGGCCAGGTTATTAGTGCATCTATCGGCGTAAGCCTGATCCCCAGCGACGGCGACGAATATGAAGAAGTTCTGCGCATGGCAGATCTTGCCATGTATGATGCCAAGGCCAATGGCCGCAACTGTCACCGGTTCTTCTCGGAAGATATGAATCAGATTGCGCAGGCCGACGCCGCTCTGGAAAATGAACTGCGCAACGCATTCAATGAAAACCAGTTCGCGCTTGAATACCAGCCGATTGTCGATGCCCAATCTCTGGAATATGTCGGGTTGGAAGCTCTGATCCGCTGGGATCATCCGCGGCGGGGACGTTTGCTGCCGATCCAGTTCATTCGGGTTGCCGATGAAAGCGGGCTAATGGATATTCTCGGCAACTGGGTGATCGGTGAGGTATGCCGAGAAATAAAATCCTACGCAGATCGGGGGATTGATCTCCCGCGCGTTGCGATCAACGTTTCACCAAGACAATTTCAGAATCAAAATCTTTGTGATGAATTGCTGGCAAATATTGAAGCCAACGGCATCGAGCCATCGAAGATCACGATCGAAATCACCGAAGAATTGCTGATCGACAATAATGAAGAGGTCCGTGCTACACTTCAGCGTATTCGCAGCCATGGCGTCGGCATCTCGATTGACGATTTCGGCACAGGCTATTCCTCCCTGCAATATCTGAGAGATCTGCCTGCCAATTGCCTCAAAATCGATCGTACCTTCATTTCGCGCATTGAACATAGCGCGGCAGATCGCGCGATTATCGGCACGATCGCGCATCTGGCACATGCGCTCGACATGCGCGTTGTTGCCGAAGGCGTGGAGAATGATGCTCAACTGGACTTGTTGCGCGTATCAGGCTGCGATGAGATCCAGGGGTTCAAGATCGCGCGTCCGCAAAGGGCAGAAGACCTGGGCAAACTGTTTGACACCCGGAAAGATGATCCGCCCAGTCGTGCCGCAGAAGGCTAGAGCAATTGTTTTTTCTAAAATCGAGCGCTCCGACCAAGTCGCATAAACACCACCGGCACCATAAAAGTGGCATGCACGGTCAAATCCGTGACCGCGAGCATGAAATGATCAAGAATCGGATCATCTTGATTGTTCTAGCATCGTCGGCTTGCGCTGTTTTGGGCGCGCCCCTGCAGTTGATCATCGCATTCGGCATTTACTTCGTTGTCAGCGTCGCGATCGCCGTTGCCTACTACATTGGCAGCCAGCCATCCAGTTTAAGGCGGCTTGTGGGTCTTTCCTTAGACTTTGGTGCAATCGCTTTTGGATTCCAGGTCGGAGGCGAGAGCAGCCAGGCGTTTTACCCACTCATGCTTTGGATCATTCTCGGCAACGGCTTTCGTTTTGGCGTGTCGTGGCTTTTTCTGGCATCCGCGATGGCCGCAATAGCATTCGGATGGACGATCTACACCGTCGACTTTTGGCGCGATAGTCCTTCGTTATCGGCAGGCCTTCTGATCGGACTGATCGTGATACCCGCCTATTGCTCGACGCTGATCACCAAAATCTCCCAGGCCAAGGAAGAAGCTGAGGCTGCAAACAAGGCCAAGAGCCTGTTTCTTGCCAGCATCAGTCATGAATTGCGTACCCCGCTGAACGCTATCATCGGTTATGGCACTCACCTACTGGACATGAAGCTGCCGGAGACCCAGCATCAGATGGTTAACACCAGCGTATCCGCCGGTCGCCACTTGCTGCACCTGATCAACCAGCTGCTAAACTTTGCTCATTCTGATTCTCGGGATGAGTTGCCCGAACCAAAGTCCTTTTCTCTGGTGGATATTCTGTCCGAAGTTCGTGATATCATGCAGATTGCGGCCAACGACAAGAAGCTCAAAATCATTCTGCAGGCGGAGCCAAGCAGCGACCAGATCATCTCCGGGCAGCTGGATTATGTCCGCAACATTCTGATCAACCTGACCAGCAATGCGGTAAAATTCACCGAAGCCGGATCAATCACATTGAGATGCGGGTTCAACGCATCAAATGGCGATGACGAGATGTGGATTTCGGTAACCGACACAGGGCCTGGCATCCCGGAGGACGCACAGCAGAAAATCTTTGATGTTTTTCAGCAAGCAAATGACACCGTTGCGAGCGAATTCGGTGGAACCGGGTTGGGACTGGCGATCTGTCGAAAACAGGCCGGCCAAATGGGTGGTCATATTTCCGTCGAAAGCGAGGTCGGCACCGGCAGCACATTCACCTTATCATTTCCGGCTGAAATTTTGGAGCCGGAAGAATCCAGCGCCGATGAAGAGAGCGTCAGGATCCTTTCCCTGACCCGCGATCTCGGTGTGCCGATCATCTGCAATGATAATAATCATTCCGTCAAGATCGACCATATCCAATGCCATGTGTCGGACGACATCGGCACGATTCTCAGCCACCGTAATCTTGAACTTTATGACATCGCGCTGCTCGATGAGGCCATCGCAAACGATCATGACGATCAATCTCCGCTGTGGTCGGCGTTTCGGAAAGCCAAACTTCCTCCGGTTTTGTTAGCGGAAGGAAAAGTGAAGAATCTGAAGGATATTCAATTGCGGGCCGCCTTCGCAACGCTGCTACCCGCAGGTTCAGACTTCAGCGCCATCCGCAGCGCCGTGCAGATCGGCTGTTCCTTTGTCGGCTCCGCCGCTCGCGACCCATCAGAACCGAAAGACATGGAACAACCGTCAGAAGTGGCATCGGTCCGCGTGCTAGTCGCCGATGACAATCGGACCAACCAGATGGTACTCGAAACAATCCTGTCCAATGCCGGGCACCAGGTTACGGTAGTCGCGGACGGCGAGAAAGCACTTGAGGCACTGGAACAAGGATCGTTTGAAATTGTCTTTCTGGATGTGAACATGCCGATCATGGGCGGTATCGAATGCTGCAGACTATGGCGGCAGATTGAGGGCCCCCGGAACCATGTGCCAATCATCGGTTTGACGGCAGATTCAACCGACGAGACCGAGAAAAAATGTCTCGACGCCGGAATGGACCTGAGGATGACCAAGCCCATTGAAGCCGCGGAACTAATAGAAGTAATCGCCTCGCAGACGGCCAACAGAATTGATCAGGGAGGGAGCAAAGTCGTGACAGATCCGTTGGGAGTGGTCAGCAATATTGAAGGTCGACTGCGCAAGACCGATACGCCCGCGGTCGATCCTGCACAGCTAGATTATCTTCTGTCGATCGGCGACGCGGCGTTCGTCCAATCCATTATCGAAGCCTATCTGGAAGATGCCAACGATATCCTCGCTGCCTTTACCACATCGGTCGAGACTCAATCGGTTGATGACTTCCGCTTCCATGCCCACGCGTTCAAGAGCGGGGCAGCCAATGTCGGCGCCAATATTTTGGTCGAAACATGTTCAAAGCTCGAAGTGATTACGGAACGGGAATTCAGTGATCGACGGTTTGAATATCTGGCAAAAATTGAACAACAATTGGATGACATCGGCGTTTGCCTGAAAGCTATTTCCGCTTCCAGTCACGGCAATATGTCTGCCGAAAAAGCGGCAATGAGCTAATCTATACTCAAACAGCCCGGAGCGACCTAAGAATGCGGCGGTCCTGAGCTGATGCCAACCGCTCCATCTTGCGAACATCTGCGTCGTCAAGATAAAGGGCGGTCTCGGCCCAGGTGTCGGTGATTTCCAGCAGCTCTTCCAAACTCACCGGGTTCGCGATTTTCCTGGCACGATAGACAGCCCGCTCCGCGTGGAAGCGCTTACGGTTCGCTTTGGTATATTCGACGATGGCGGCTTCGCCCATTCCGTCTTCTGCCAAGATATCTACCACACCCATCTCATATAGTTCGGTGGCGGAGAATAATTTCCCCTCGAGAATGAACCGCTCGGTATCCTTGCGGCTGAGCCGCTGCCGCAAAAAGCTGTAGGCCCCCATACCAGGGAAGAGGTTGAATAAAATTTCCGGCAGTCCCAGTCGTGCGCTCTTTTCGGCCACCAATATGTCAAAAGCCAGTGCATGCTCAAAACCACCGCCCAACGCATCGCCCTGCACAAGTGCCATGGTAATGATCGGCGCGCCAAAGGCGGTGCTATTCTCATATTGCATGTGAACGCAGGTTCGGGCGTATTTCTTCAATGCCCCGAGATCACGACGACGGATGCAATCCGCAAAATGTTTCAGATCGCCGCCCAGATTATAAATACCGGGCGTGTGTGAAGCGGCCACGAAATAGCGTAAGGGATCCGCGGCTTTTGAGCCTTCACGACCATATGTGGAGTGAATCCAGTCCTGGACCTGCTGGATTTCTTCGCCCAGTTCATAGGTATAGCTCGGGCGTGATTTCTGGTTCATGTAGCACCAGAATATTTCGTCGGTACGATCAAATCTCAGGTCGATTTCGCTGAACTGTTTGGCGAAAATATCAGGCTCCGAAACGGGCGATCCCTGGACCAGCATGCCGTTCGCCTCAATCGATAAATTGCGATCCAACTCGTTGGCAGCGCGACTGCGAAAGTCCATGTGATACTCCATATATAGCAAAGGGTTCGGTATAACTGCGCCTAACAAGTTCCTCAGCCTATGTTGTAAAATTTTAAGATATGCCCCATTTCAATGCAAGTAAAACCGAGAAGAATTTGTAACTTGCTTAATTGATTCAAAATTTTTCTTATCTTTGAGTCATTTGAACGGAAATAACCGCATCGAAATGGTTAATTTCCTCAAAAATAAGTGGGAAATTACCCTGATTCTGTTTAATTTTGGCACGGATCTCGAGTGTATGAGCGCTCCGCGAGCGCTTGTTCTCATCCCGCGTCTGACTCAGCTCCGGCTGACTGATTCACCAGTCCGCGAAACGCACGCACCGCTGACCGTTTGCCTTTGGTGACTGCAAAAACATCCTCGGCAATCGGCATTTCGACACCATATTTCTTCGCCAGAGCGATAACGGTCGGCGCACTTTTCACACCCTCTGCGACCATGTGCATTTCTTTAATTATCGCATCGATAGAACGCCCCTTGCCAAGCTCGACACCGACATGCCGATTGCGGCTAAGCGGGCTGGTGCAAGTGGCGATCATATCGCCCATTCCGGTTAGTCCCGCAAATGTCTCCGGCTTCCCGCCCATAGCAACGCCCAGACGTGTGATTTCCGCGAGCCCTCTGGTGATCAACGCCGAACGCGTATTGTCGCCGGCACCCAGACCATCACCCATGCCAACGGCAATGGCGATAATATTTTTGAGCACGCCGCCCAACTCACAGCCCAGTAGATCGGTGTTGGTGTATACCCGAAAGACGCCAGAGTGAAAAAGCTGCTGCAGCTGCTTCACGATAATCTCGTCTTCCATCGAGATCACGCTTGCTGCGGCCTGTCCGGCCATGATTTCGCGCGCCAGATTGGGACCGGTCAATACGCCGACCGGATGGCCGGGAAGAACGTCTTCGATCACCTCGGTCATCCGCTTACTGGTAGCCAGTTCCAGACCCTTGGTGAGACTGATGACCGGAACCCAAGGCCGCAGATATTGCCTGGCTTCTTCCAGGACACTGCGAAAATTGTTGGAGGGTATGCCCATTACCAATACATCAGCACCTGATACAGCCTCGCCGATTTCGGAGGTTGCGGTCAGCGCATCGGGCAATTTTATATCGGGCAAATATTTGCTGTTGCAATGATTGTCGTTGATATCTCGGACGGTTTCCGGGTCTCGCGCCCAGAGCTTTATCGGTGCATTGCGCGAAACCAGAGACGCCACGGTCGTGCCCCATGACCCGCCGCCCAGCAGTCCAACCTTCAATTCCATAAACACCCTCCTTCGACGACTCCTCTACAGAGAGTCCATTCAGTTCAAACTGAAGGGGATTTCAATGTTTTGCAAGGAACTCAAGTTGTCGCTTGGCGGTCCCCTTCGGGTTTTCGATCATCGGGACGTGGCCGACATCTTCAAAAATGATCGATTCCGCATTCGGGATGCCTTGTTCCAGCACATCGACGCAACTGACATCGATCAACTGGTCATGGCGGCCCCAAATGATAAGCGTCGGCGTCTTCACTCTGCCGAGTTGATCGTTCAGTGGTTTGACTGTGCCATCATCAACCAGAGTCCAGAAGATCTTGTCCAGCAACTCTCGATGGGCTGAGAAATCTTCGTAAAAAATCTTTCGAAACTGCCCGGGAACCTTCATCGGCTTGTGAGCGACAAAGGCGAGCATCCGCTTGACGTCATCGGCGCTGTGAATCTCCAGCGGGTTTTTCCCTGCCAGAGCCTCTTTCTGCAGCTCGCTTTCATTGGCTCCGACAACGCCCGCGTTGTTAAACAAGGTCATCGATAGCAAGCGCTCCGGATAATCCAGCGCAAAGCGCAGCGCCACAAAACCGCCCATGCTATTGCCGCCAATGTGGCATTTCTCTATTCCCATCGCATCAAGAAAATCACGAACCCGCGCTGCCTGCGTGACCATGTCATAATCACGACCGATGTCTCGGGTATTTTCTCCAAAGCCAGGGAGGTCAGGCGCAATCAAACGATATTTGCCCACCATTTCTGGCGCGTACATCGCCCAGTTATCCTTGTCGCCGCCAAAGCCGTGAAGCAACACCAAGGGCTCGCCAGTAGCCGGCCCGCCTTCGAGATAGGGCCAGATCATTTCGCCGACTTTGACAGATTTCTCGGTCAACTTGCCCTTGCGCCGCAACGCGTTACGGAAGAAAGCGAACAAGCTGCGCGGAAACAGAGCATAGATCGCAATTAGCGACAGGACCAACACACCCAGAATCGTCAGGAATATTTGAATTGCTTGCAAGTTACGCTCCTCTCGCTGCCAGCTGTTTGTCCAGCCAGTCAGTCATATCGTTCAACACTATGTCTTTTTCCGGTTCGTTGAAAATCTCGTGAAACAATTCCGGATAGATTATGAGCTTCTTGTCGCTCGAGGATATATGACTGTCGAGAAATTTCGATCCTTCGGCGGCTGCGAGGCTGTCCTTTTCCCCATGCAGCAGCAGCACCGGTAGCGAGATCTGTCCGGCCTTTTCCTGGATTTTCGTCATGTTCGTCAGCATTTCTGCCGCCAGTCGGGCACCCATTTTCCCGTTATAGACCAGAGGATCGGCAAGATAATCCGCAACAACCTGTGGATCACGACTGACGCCGTTCGGGTCTAGCTCTAGCACTCCGAGTTTCGGGAAGAAACGGGACAAAAATCCGCTTATCGCCTTCAAAAATGCCGATGGTTCCTCCGCTGCCTTCACCGCCGGGCCAGACAGGACACAGGCAGAGAATTTGGACTGGTTGGCGAGCAGGTAGGTGGCGCTTATCAAACCGCCCATGCTGTGGCCGACGAGCATGACAGGCAATTCCGGGAAATCCTGCTTGGCGCAAGCGAGCAATTGGTCGACGCCATCGTGAAACACCGAAAAATCCGGCACATATCCGGGCGCACCTTCAGATCGTCCGTGGCCCCAGTGATCGACAGCAAAAACCGCATAGCCCTTGCCCACGCAATGCTCGGCAAAATATTGGTAGCGCCCGGCATGTTCGGCATAGCCGTGCACCAGCAAGATGATCGCCTTGGGACCATGGTCCGGAAGCCATTTTTGCCAATGCAATTTTGCGCCGACCGCTTTGGATCCGGTCGGCAGCGTCAGCGTCCCGTCTTGTTGTTTCAAGCGATCTTCCTTTTCATCACCGCTTCATGATCGTGCGCCAATTCATTTTCATATTCGAACAGGATACGATCCAGAGTTTGACTGATCTTTGTCTGGGTGCGAACCATCTCTATTTTCGGCCAGGTTGTGCGTTCACCAAGCTGGATCAATTCGGCGATATCCTCGATTGGCAAGTTGCTCAAAATCTTCGAGGGACCCCAGAACATCGTCGGTCGGATGATATTGATATCGCCGGTATAGTCCTGATTGATCACCGAGAGCGCCATATTCGCCATACTGTTCAACCGCGGAAAATAGGACAGTGGCTTCTGCATGATTTCGACATTGGCGTTGAGCCAGGCCTTCATCGTTGCGGTCGTTGCATTGCGGATAGATGACAGCGGATTGCGAGACTGGCTGAAATCGGTGGCGAACGGCGTGATCAGCGGATTGGCCTGACTGACGATGTGGTGATTGACACCGTAAAGCCTCGCCAGCCGCTTGACCGGCAAGTCATGCGTTACCGAGCCGTCGACCCATTTGCGGTTTGGCAGATAGGGTACGCGTTCTCCGCGATGATTCTTTGCCGCCAGCGTCACCGGTGGATAAATGCCGGGGACCGCGCAGGACGCCAGAACCGCTTCGCGAATATATACATTGGGAGAGGCAATCGCATTCAGCAGACGCGACGTCTGATGCTTTTCTGCGGGTGCTATGGAAACGTTGAGGTGGCGCCCGGTCAACTCGTAGGCCTCCTGAAACGTAAGGTCGGGGAGCAAGTCGGTCAGCCGCTGGCGAATTTCATCCGCCCGCATCTGCCTGAGCCCGCCCAGAAATCCGCCATGCCCATCGTCTTCATGATCGGCACCGATCACCAGATTTTCAGGTTTGAAGAATGCCGGGATTTCATCGTCCGCATGGGTGCTTATCAGAGCGCCGACGACGGACCCCCCGCTGGAACCCGACATGATGTAAGGCAGCAGTCCTTCCTGCCAAAGGGCTTTCGCAACACCGACGTGAAAATATAGATAAGCACCGGACCCGCTCATCAGAAACGCGGAACGACCATAGCAATGCTGCGCCCTACGAAAGAAATCCAGCTTTTCCTCAAACGGAATGTCGGCCACTTTTTCGCTCGCCAGATATTCCAGCGAATTCACAATCGCGTCAACATAGTCTTGAATCAGTTGCTTGGTACCAAATTGCGCCTTCTGATAGAGCCGCGCATGGCCCATACCGTCCATATTGCCGTGAATACCTTCATTCAGGGCGTAAAGAAGTCCCGCATTGTCCTGAGATTTCCATAGCTTGGACAGGCGTTTCAACCGACGACGGATAGATTTATGGTCAAAATGCTTGCTCTCGTCCGACGCCTTCCACAGGTCGACTCCGGTGGATTTGTCATGCGCTTTCGCCGCTTTCGACCATTCGGAATAGCTCTTGGCCTGCGCCATGGCTTTTTCCATTTTCAAAGTCGTGTTCAGGATCATCTTCGGTTCACTCTTTCAGCAAAATTCCACATGCTAGCATGGGCCGCCCGGGTATCGGACGGCGGGCAATCGATCCGCTCCTTATTTCGCTTTCGGCTTGTCACCGCCGATAGTTTTCGATGCAGTCTTTCTGGGTTTTTTGGAAACCCGTCGATACATCACCGAACCGTCTGTCGGCGTCACCGGCTTTTTTGATGCTACCGCCGTTTTTTTTGTTCGGCTTGCAGCAGCACTTGGCTTGGCATCCTTCAGTTCGTCGAATGCTCTTTGCAGGCATTCCCGGAAAAACTCAACATCGGGCATCATTTTGCGGTCGGAAATGATACTGAAAGAAATTGTTCCGTTATAGCTTGGCGTGGCAATAAACAGGCCCATACCGTGCGCCAGCGGTGCCAGGCCATATTGATGCGTCAGCTTTGCGCCGTTCATATAGAGCTGAATCTGGGGTCCCGGAACGTTTGAAACCATCAAATTGCTCATTTTCGGGGCAAAGCGCTCGTCGGTCAATATTCGCGCCACACCGGCCATGGTCACGCCAGGAATATGTTTGGTCAGATCGGTCATGATACGCGCGCTGAGCCCTGACTTTGCCGCCTTGGTCTCGCGTGTCGTGTCCTTGATTGCTTCAAGGCGCTCGATCGGATCGGCAATATTCGACCAGATTTTGATCGTCATCGCAGAGATATTGTTGCCGGGATTGGCTTCATCACCGGAACGGCTGCGTGCGTTGACCGGGGCCACGGCCACCAGGGACTCTTTGGGAAGTTCCTTATGTTTGGTGAGATAGTGACGCAAACCGCCGCTGCAGATCGCCAGCACGACATCATTGATCGTCGCATCGCTCACCTTTAGCCGCATTTTTTTCAGCTCTTCGAGATCGAATGTGACGGCATCGAACATTTTATTCGGGGTAACCGGACCATTGAACCGGGTTTCAGGAACACCTGTGTCCGTTTTGTCGTCTCCGCCTTGCAGGCTTTTTTGCGCCGTCGACAGGAGCGCCGGGGTAAATTTCAGCAGCGCCTGCGTCAATTTGACCGGCGACGAAATGGTGCTGTTGACCGCTCGGCTCAATATCTCGGACATGGTCGGCAACGTAATGGTCGCCGCGTCCCCCACCGGCAGCGGGATGGCAGGTGTGCCTTCGACATCCTTGTCCGAAATGGCGGCGAAGAAATGCGCGCCGGATACCCCGTCGATGGTGCTGTGGTGAATCCGCGTCAAAATGGCATAGCTGCCCTTTGCATAGCCGGGGATGTTGTCGAGCCCCTCGACCACATACATGTCCCACAGCGGCCGTGTCATATCCAGCGGCTTGCTATGATGGCGCGCCACATGAATACAGAATTGCCGCCAGTCGCCGGGTTCGGGCAGACGGCCGTGCGAAATATGCGCTTCGAGATCGAAATGCTCGTCTTCGACCCAATAGGGATGGTCGATATCCAGCGGCAAACGGTATAATTTGCGCTTGAACATCGGTGTGACGTCGAGGCGCTTGCGCATATGTTCGATAATATCCTTGAACCGCACCTTTCCGCCCGGAGCGGTTGATGGATCGTAGATATAAACGGCCATTACATGCGTCAGATTGGTGGCGGACTGGATATAGAGAAACTGGGCGTCCTGCGCACTCAACTGGCTTATATTGCTCTGCTCGGTCATCCACTATGTCCTTTCGACAGCGCGATCATTCAAATATCCGGTCGGCTAGCGCAAGCAGTTCGAGCCGGGATTTCTCCATCCGCCGGGACAGCGCCCTGAATTTCCGCAACAAAGCTTTGCGTTCGGCAATCGTCTCCGGCGTGGTTTCACCGGTCAGACCAAGCCCGGCAGCCATTCTGAAGCCGTTTTCAAACAGAATCTTCCCGATCGAGGCCTCGCTGGTGATCCGGCGGAGCAAATAGGCCTGCCTGCCCTCTTTCAAGGCCGTTTCCACACAGGTCTTCTTGTCGATCGCACTGCCCGGCTCAAGCCGCGACAAGATATCCAGAACGACCGTATAGGCTTCGACAAACGGCAAGAACACGGCATGACCAATCAGCGGCTGAAAGCGATTGGTGAGGCTCGCCAACTTGACACCGCCCTCGTCCAGCTTGGCTTTCCATTCCGGATCGGCACGCTGCAATTCTGCTTTCAGATTGTCCCGATATTGCTGCTTCTCGGGGTAGAAAAACTCGAACTTGAACAGATCGCGCAGACGGTCCGTCTCTTCCCAGAACACCTCGCCCGCATCCCGGTCGCTGACCTCGCGTGCCTTCAGGATCGACAATTCAATAATCGCCTTGTCGAGAAAATGATGGACGATGCTATTCCGGTAATAGCTCGCGATCGGATGCTGATCCGGCTCTATCGCGTATACCACGGTTGAGCCCTTGTCATAGCGGACCAGCAACCCGTTATTGACCAGCGTCTCGATCACGCGCTGCACCCCGCCCAAATTTTCGTCCGTCAGATCTTCGCTCATCCGGATGTCACGGTCCCGGGCCCAGCCAACCAGGAAGTTTATCACCGCCCGCAGCTCGACTTCGGTCATCGCCCGCGGCGCGGTACCGAGCAGGCAAAGACACATCAGCGACGTCAGCGTCAGCGGTGTCGCCCGATTGGCCTGCACGGCCACTTCAAACGCCATTTTCGACAAGGCCAGCCGGTCGTTCGGATTGGGTGCCTTTTTGACAATCACCGGTTCACCGAAGTCCACATAGACCTTGCCCATCGGCTCGCGCAGGCTGCGCAGATAGCCAAAGAACCAGCTTAAAGATTCCGGTTTCTTGATCCGTCCCTTCTGTTCGCTGGCATATTCCTCGACATCCCGGATCAGGTCAAAACTGGTAACGACGGGAATGATATGGACATCTTCGATATCATTGCTGTACGCGCTATCCATGACATATTTGAGCAAACCGTAACGTGGCGGCATCAGCTTGCCGAGCCGCGACCGCGTTCCTTCAAAGGCCCAGGTCATCGGAAAGCGCTTTTCGAGCAGATAGCTGACGTAATGCCGCAAAACGAGCTTGTAGACGGGATTATTCTCGAAACTGCGGCGGATGAAAATGGTGCCGGCACGCCGCAACATGAACCCCAGACCGAAAAAATCCAGATTGATGCCGCCGAACAAGTGAATCAGCGGCAAGTCGTTTTGATAGGCAAGATCGGTGGCGGTCACGCCATCAATATAGGTTTTGTGGGTAAACAGCAGCAGCGTCGGATGTTCCCGCATGGTCTTGCGCAACCGGGTCAGTTCCTTGCGATCAAAAACCACATCATCTTCATAACCCTGCGACAGCATGAACCGGTCCAGCTTTGCCTTCATGTCGATGAACAAGGGACTGGGACGGGCGATCAGTTCCTTCATATATTTTGACGCCTGTTCGTAGAGCGCCACTTCACTTTGCCCGGTTTCGCCGGCAAGCGTGTTCATCGCCGCCCGGAACCGTGCATCGCTGCGCAGGCCGTCGGCCACATGTCTGGGCACCTTATAGCGACGGCCGCGCAAGCCACGCTCGGCTATGTCAAGCACCAGGCCCGCCTGCCGCACCACAAAGGCTGCAAACTCCATGTTGTCGGTCTGATCGTAGTCCTTGCTGAGCTCGGCAAAGCTTTGCTCAAGTTCGTTTATGGTTGCGGGTTGACCGGTCAGACAATGGGCGCGGCGCTTGTCGCGCAACAGAATCGACCGGGCGCGAAAGCTGCCCGGATTTCTCGGATCCCCAAAAATGACATGCCGCATTTTGACCGCACGGCTTTTCTCGAAATTGGGAATACGCCAGGCGATGCGAACCGGCACAACCAGCGTATCCGGATTTTCTTTCAGTTTTTCGGCCAAACCGCCAAGGCGCATTTTTGCCCGTTCGTCGGATATCGGCAGACTCACCCAATTGAGTTTACCGCCGGGGCCGCCCTCGGCCATGGATGTGTGCAGCCAATCGAGAAGATGCCGCCGCTCCACACGATTGCGCGCGTCGATCACAAATAGCTTCGGGCCCTGCGACAGCAACGCTCCGGAATTTGCTATTTGTGTTGCTTCGTCCATCCCCGCTCCTTGAATTCAGCCTATTCCGCCGCCGCTATATTCGGCGCCTTTGTGGATCCGGCTTTCCTTTTAGGGGTAGATCGATTTGCGGGCGGCTTTGCAACGGGTTTTTTTGATACTATTTTTTTGGGGCCTGGTTTGCGTTTGGTGGGCTTCTTCGGTGCGGTCGTCTTTTTCGCTGCCGGTTTTTTGACCGTTGCAGCCGGCTTTCCGGCCCGCTTCGCCGGGGCCGTCTTTTTTGCCGGCGCTCGTTCCTCGTTGACCAGCGCGTCCAGCGCTTCCTCTTCTTCCGCCTGCCCCAGAGCCTCCAGGAACATCCCGCGCACTTCGGCAACATGCTGGTTCATTGTCCGGACCGACCAATTGCTGGTGTCCACTGCGGGCAGAACATCAACGCGGACCTTGGCCGGCCGCATCAGAAATTCATTTTTCGGCGCAACATCTCCGGCATTGTGAATGACGATCGGCACCATCGGCACGCCGGCCTGGATCGCCATGTGGAACGCTCCTTTTTTAAACGGCCCCAGTTTCGGTGACAAGGTCCGCGTGCCTTCCGGCGCGATGACGATGGATTTGCCGTCAATCTTGACCGCGTCGATCAGCGGCGCCATCGCCTTGATCGCGCTGCCGGCGTTGGCCCGGTCAATAAACACCGTGCCCGCCAGTTCCATCAGCTTGCCGATCACCGGCGTATCCCGCACCTCTTTCTTGGCCACACCGCCCATATCCCGGCGGATCAGCTTGGCGAGGATCATCACGTCAGCCTTGCTCTGATGGTTGAACACAAAAATACAGGGACGCGACGTCCAGAGATTTTCTTCACCGGTTACTTCCAGCTCGCATCCGGTCAGCGCCGTCGCGATATCGCCGAACAGACCCGTCGAAAAATTCATCGCCTCGCGCTGCGATCCGGTCAGCGCCCAGATCGGCAGCGATGCAATCGCGGACCCGATCAGCGATCCGGTGGCGTAAATCGTGCGGACATAATCCACCGGCTTGCCCTGCCCGCGGCTTTCATATTTTTCCAGCGGCCAGTCGTTTTCCCGCGCCGCTTCGCGCAATTTGGTATTCGGATTCAACGGTCGCGGCTTGCCGACCCGTTCCAGCAACTCGATATCGTCGTAGCTGTCCGAATAGAAATAGCTTTGGTCGAGATCCAGACCATAGTCGGCAGCGAGATTTTCCGCTGCGATGACCTTGCCTTCACCAAAGCACAGAGGGCGGATGATGTTGCCGGTGAACTCGCCATTCTCGACTTCATATTGCGAGCACAGCACATGCTCGATATCAAGGTCGCGCGCGGTCGGCTCGATCTGGTAGATCGTGGCAGAAGAGACAATGGCAATCGTATGGCCCTTGGCGCGATGCGCCTCGATCAGCGCCCGCGCTTCGGGATAGACTTTGCGGGCGATATATTTCTCGTATAATTCTTCGCCAAATTCGAAATAGCTGTCTTCGGTGACGCCTTTCATGAATTTCGCTGCGCCCGTCATCAGGCCGGAGAACCCCATGGTTCCGGTGCTATATTGCGCAATCACGTTGATCGTTTCGACAACTTCTTCGGCGGTCATTTCTCGCCGCTTGATTTTTTCCCACAACATCGCCGTTGCCGAATAGCCGGCGATGATGGTGCCATCAAAATCGAACAGCGCCGCGATATGTGCGCCTTCCGGAGCGTCAAGGACGTCTTGCAAGTGGGATTGATATTCGGCGATTTTTTTCTTGGTCATCCAGATGTCCTTTGCCCGACGCTCATCGTGCCAAAAAACTGCGGCTTTTCCCAGCGATTATTGGCGAATGGGTCGATTCATTCCCTGAGTGGTGGCGAAAATCCCCTTGTGGCTCGATTCTGACCGAAGGTTGACGATTGTCGGTCAAAGAAACTGGCCAAGCAGGGACGTCCGCAACAACGAAAGACGCGCCGGAAAAATTTCCGACGCGTCTCCTGATAGAAATGGTGCAGCGAACGGGGCGTAAGCAACTGGGTCACGCACACCATTTCCACAAGCTGGTTATTGCGTGGATTCATTCTGCGCGGGCTGGCTTTGCGTTTGTGACGCCTTTTTGATTTCGCCCTTGCTCATCCCGGTGACCAGAACATCGCCCGATCCCGCGAAATTGGCCGCTGGCAATTCTGCTGTCCGGTTACCCGATTCAACAATCACCGATTTGACAACGCCAGCACCCGTCGAGCGGACCGACTGAACCTGCCCGATGATACGGCCTTGGGCATCTTGGATCGGCATGCCTGGTGCAATCGCGAACATACCACCGGCATTTGCGGCCGTGCTGCCCGAAGCGGCGAGCTGACCGAGGTTACCCATTGCCATGGCGCTACCATTGCCGGCCGCGCTTCCGCCAAGCGAACCGACACCCGATGCGCTATTGGCGGCACTGGATGCCACGCCATTTACAGTCGATCTTGCGCGCCCTGCGGTATTGCGAGCGGCACCGACGACTTGACCGGACGTGGAACGAACCGCATCGGTGCCTATCAGATTTGCACTGGCGCTGCCCTTTGCAGAGCTTGAAGCGGAACCATCAATCGAGCTGGTAACCGCATTGCTCGGCAGGTCGGCAGCACCGATCAGCGAACCATTGGCGCTGGAATTACTCTCTGCATCGGTGGCAACTTTCCCTGACCGCCTGTCAACATGACGGTCAAGCCGGGTGGAGCTGGCTATATCGCCGTTGCCGGTAATCGAGCCAGTCGTGCGACCGATTGGGTCAGAACCCAGGGTACCGCCTAGCGTGCCGCCCAGTCCGCCGCTGCCGCCGAGCAATTGTGCCGACGCCGGTGCGGCTGTGAACAATGCGATCGTAAGTGTGCTTGCGATAAGATTCTTCATGGTCTTTCTCCTTGCATGACGATGATATTTTCGTCGTCTGAAAGGAGAACGAACGGGCTTTTCCTTTTAATCCGTGAATCGCGAAATTTTTTTTAAGAAAATCAACGAAGCCCGCATTGGCCGCAGACCAGGCCATTGCCATAGATTTTGTCTGCCCCCTTTTTGCCCAGATCTTTTGCCTCGCGGATCAACCCATTCACCGCTGGCTCGATCTGGCTGATATTTGCGACCGGATAATGGGATAGCAGGCGCACCGCTACCAGCGGTGCCGCAAACGATGTGCCGCGCAGCGCCACCAGCTTTCCATCTGGCGAAGCCCCTTTAATCCCGGCACCCGGAGCGGCGAAGTCGACCGGCGTGGCAATTCCAGCTTCCGGCAGAGCATGTTCGCGCTGGTCGACGCCGGTCACTCCAATCACCCCTTTATAGGCAGCCGGATAACGCGGCGGCGCGGCAGGACCATCATTGCCGACCGCAGCCACAATCAACATCCCGCTCTGTTGGGCGGCCTTGATGGCTCGAGCCAGCAGACCGTTGTCCGGACCAACCAAGCTGATCGCAACAACCGGAACATGCCGCTGCGCCATCC
>JAGXGT010000051.1 GCA_024636595.1 Sphingomonadales bacterium
GTCGGCAAAGAAGGCGTGATCACGGTTGAAGAAGCCAAGGGTCTCGACTTTGAACTCGACGTTGTTGAAGGCATGCAGTTTGACCGCGGTTACCTGTCGCCTTACTTCATCACCAACCCGGACAAGATGGTTGCCGACCTCGACAACCCTTATATCCTGATCCACGAAAAGAAGCTGACCAACCTGCAGCCATTGCTCCCGATTCTGGAAGCTGTTGTGCAGGCCGGACGTCCGCTTTTGATCATTGCCGAAGATATTGAAGGCGAAGCGCTCGCGACCCTCGTGGTCAACAAGCTGCGCGGCGGCCTCAAGATCGCTGCGGTCAAGGCTCCTGGTTTCGGCGATCGTCGCAAAGCGATGCTCGAAGATATCGCGATCCTGACCAAGGGCGAAATGATCTCCGAAGATCTCGGCATCAAGCTGGAAAGCGTAACGCTGAACATGCTCGGCGAAGCCAAGAATGTCACGATCGACAAGGATAACACCACGATCGTCGACGGCGCTGGCAAGAAGAGCGACATCAAGGCGCGCGTGGAAGCGATCCGTAACCAGATCGAAAACACGACTTCCGACTATGACAAGGAAAAGCTGCAGGAACGTCTGGCGAAACTCGCTGGCGGTGTTGCCGTGATCAAGGTCGGCGGCGCGTCCGAAGTTGAAGTGAAAGAGAAGAAAGACCGTGTCGACGACGCGCTGCACGCAACCCGTGCGGCTGTGGAAGAAGGCATTGTCCCAGGCGGCGGTGCTGCGCTTCTCTATGCCACTGCGGCGCTCAAGGGCCTCGAAGGCATCAACGACGACCAGACCCGCGGTATCGATATTGTGCGTCGCGCGCTGCAGGCTCCGGTTCGTCAGATCGCTGAAAATGCTGGCTTTGACGGCGCAGTTGTTGCCGGCAAGATGCTTGATCAGAAGAGCAAGGAATTTGGCTTCAACGCATCGACCGATGTCTATGAAGACCTTGTCAAAGCTGGCGTCATCGACCCGACCAAGGTTGTTCGTGCTGCATTGCAGGATGCTTCCTCGGTTGCCGGACTGCTGATCACCACCGAAGCGGCTGTGGCGGAATTGCCATCAGACGACAAGGGCGGCGGCGGTGGCGGCATGCCCGACATGGGCGGCATGGGCGGCATGGGCGGAATGGGTTTCTAAACACCCAATCCACTCAGCTGACGCTGAACCAATCAAGAGGGGCTGGAAGGAAACTTCCGGCCCTTTTTTTCAAACGCAGTGTTTGGCATGTTTGCAAAACAGGCCGGTTATGTCATGCAGGCTCCCACATTCAAATTCGCCAAGGATGATCTTCCATGACCAAAGCCACGTTGCTCTTTTCGACCGCCCTGCTCGGTCTAGCCTTTTCGACGCCCAGTGCTGTCTTGGCCGCCCAGCCCACGAGCGCTGTTCAGGCCGCCGAAACGGAAACCGACCGGATCAATGCATGGTTCGACGAAAAATATGAAGAAGAGCTCGCTTTCAGTCCGATCGAACAGACATTCATCGGGCGCAAGACCGACTATGGTCTGATCGACGATTTCAGCGAAGCCGGGGCGGACCGTCAGCTAGCCTGGCTGCGCGATACGGTTGCCGAGATGAAAAGTGGTTTTGATTATGAAAAGCTCTCGCCCGAGGCAAAGACATCTTATGATATCTGGATCTACAATCTCAAACAGTCGGAAGCGGGCCTGCCATTTCGGACCAATCGCTATGTGCTGCACCAGCATAACGGCCTGCAGTCCTTTTTCCCGACGTTTTTGATCAACACGCATAAGGTCGCGACCGAATCGGATATGCTGGCCTATATCCAGCGCCTGTCCGGCGTTGCCACCGCTCTTGATCAGTTGCTCGCGCGGGCACAAACCAATGCAGCGGCGGGAACCCGTCCGCCACGATTTGCTTATGAAGGGGTGATCGACCAGTCGACCAAGATTATCAGCGGCGCGCCTTTTGATGATGGCGAGCCTTCGGCAATCTGGACCGCGACGGAAGAGAAGCTCCAAGGACTGGTTGATAGCGGCGAGATCGACGAAGCGCGCGCCGCAGTATTGCGGGAACAGGCGAGAGTGGCGCTGACCTCAGCCTTTGCTCCTGCCTATCAGCGGATCATCGCCTGGTACCAAGCGGACATGCCCAATACCGACGCTTCCCCCAAGGGCGTCGGGGCGCTACCGAACGGACAAGCTTTCTATAATTATCGCCTTGCCAATCAGACGACAACAGGTCTGACGGCGAATGAAATTCACAATCTCGGTCTATCCGAAGTGGCCCGGTTGCGCGGCGATATGGAGGCGGTCAAGGACCAGGTGGGATTTGACGGCGACCTCAAGGCGTTCTTCAAGTTCATTCGCGAGGACGATCAGTTTTACTTCTCCGATGACGATGCGGGAGCGGATCAATATATAGCGGCGGCGAAAGGGCATATCGATGCTTTGAAGGCGCTATTGCCGGATTATTTCGGCATTCTCCCCAAGGCCGATCTGGAAGTGCGCCGGGTCGAATCCTTCCGCGAACGCGATGGTGCGGCCCAACATTATCGCAGCGGCACCCCCGATGGCTCGCGGCCCGGCATCTATTATGCCCATCTGTCCGATATGCGGGCGATGCCGATCCCGACGCTCGAGGTAATTGCCTATCACGAGGGCCTGCCCGGTCATCATATGCAGATTTCCATCGCCCAGGAACTGACGGGCATCCCGACCTTCCGGACACAGGCAGGCTATACCGCCTATAGCGAGGGCTGGGGGCTTTATTCAGAAACGCTGGCCAAAGAAATGGGCGGCTATGCCGATCCCTATTCCGAATTCGGGCGTCTCACCAGCGAGATCTGGCGGGCGATCCGGCTGGTCGTTGATACCGGACTGCACAGCAAGGGCTGGACCGAGGAGCAGGCGGTTGCCTATTTCCTCGACAACAGTTCGATTCCGGAAGCGGCGGTGCGCTCCGAAGTACGCCGCTATCTGGTCAATCCGGGTCAGGCAACGAGCTACAAGATCGGGATGATCAAAATTCTCGAACTGCGGGCGCTGGCCAAGGAACAGCTGGGCGACAAGTTTGATATTCGCGCTTTCCACGATGTCATATTGGGCGGCGGCGCGTTGCCGCTCGGCATATTGGAACAGCGGGTCGATCAGTGGATTGCGACCGTGAAAGCGGCTTGAGCTTTGCCTTTTAGGTAGCGACAGAAACCTGTTCCAAAGGTCGCATAGCAATGCGTTTCTGTCTCGTGGATTAGGCCCTCATGTCTGATTCTGCCAAGCTGACCACCGGATCCATCAGCGGCCATCTGGTTTCTCAAACCGCGCCGATGCTGTTCGGGATTGCGGCGATTATGTCGATCGGCATCATCGATGCCTATTTCATCGGTCAGCTCGGATCACAACAGCTCGCTGCGGTCAGCTTCATTTTCCCTATCACGATCGCGCTGTCCTCCCTCGGTGTGGGGGTGATCGCCGGGATCAGTTCGGTGGTATCGCGGGCCCTGGGGTCGGATGATCCGGGTCGGGCGCAACAGCTTGGCAATCTTGGCATGGCATTGGCGGCTGGCTTTGGACTGATCGTTGCCCTCACACTCTATCTTTTGAAAGGCCCCCTGTTTCAGCTGATGCAGGCGGATGACGATCTGCTGCCGTTGATCGATGCCTATATGACGCCCTATGCGCTCGGCTTTCCCCTGTTGCTGACAAATATGGGCGGGAACGGCGTCTTGCGGGGGCAAGGTGCGGCGAAGCGTGCTTCTGCCATCCTGCTCGCGTTCGCCGGTGCCAACTGGATTCTCGATCCGATCCTGATTACCGGGATCGGCTCGTTTGACGGGTTCGGTATTGCCGGAGCGGCCTATGCCACCGTTGCCGGATGGGCGGTGGGCACATTGCTGGCGATCATCTTTGTCCAGTCGAGCGATATCAAGATCAACCCGGCCTGTTTGACGTCGGCCCGCTGGGGTAGCGGGGTCTGGTCGCTGATAACAGTCGGCGGACCAGCGGCCTTGTCGAATGCGATCAATCCGATTGGCCTGTCGATATTGACCGCCTTTCTCGCAAAATATGGGCAAGACGAGGTCGCCGGTTTTGGCGCAGCAGGCCGCTTGCAAAGCTTCGCGGTGGTTCCGATGCTGGGTTTGTCCAGTTCGATTGGCGCGATCGTCGGACAAAATTGGGGCGCGGGTGAAACCGGGCGGGCGCGCAAGGCCGTGTTTTATTCCATCGCGTTCAGCCTCGTCTACGGATTGATGATTGCCGCCCTGCTGGTTTTTGCCCGCGACTGGTTCGGCGGATTCTTCAGCGAAGATGCAGAGGTGCTGGACGCGCTGAGCCGATATTTGCTGATCGCTGCATGGGGGTTTGCGGGTTACGGGGTGCTGGTGGTCGTCAACGGTGCGTTTAACGCGATCGACCGGGCACCTGTGGCGCTGGGGCAATCTGCGGGCCGGGTGTTTCTTGTGATGATCCCTTTTGCCTGGCTGGCTGGCGGTGCTTTGGGCTCCAATGCCGTATACAGCGCTGAACTGGCCGCGAATATCGCTGGCGGAGTGGTCGCGGCTGCGCTGGCCTGGTATGTGATGCGCCGATAGCCGCGATATTCAGTAATATTTAGCAATAGATTCGGCCAGGTCGATAGTTCTGGATTGTCCGCCGCTGCCGGAATAAAGCAGGGACCGGGAGGATAGCGCCACATGGTCGCCAGCACATTTGATCTGTTCAAGATCGGGGTAGGACCGTCGAGTTCTCATACCATGGGTCCGATGCTGGCAGCGGCGACGTTCGTCGGGCGACTGACGGAGTCCGGCAAGCTGGATGATGTGACGCGACTCGAGACATTGCTATTTGGCTCGCTGGCGTTGACGGGCAAGGGGCACGCTACCGACCGGGCGATATTACTGGGCTTGTCCGGCCAGCGACCCGAAAATATTGAACCTGACGCCGCAGATATGCTGGTTGAGCAAATCCGGTCTGGGTCGAAAATCAGCCTGAATGGCGTTCATGAAATCTCTTTCCACGAAGATGGCGACGTGATTTTCGACCAGAAAAAACGCCTCGACTTCCATAGCAATGCGATGCGGTTCAATGCCTTTGCTGGCGACAGGCTGATCGAAACGCGGGTCTATTATTCTGTTGGTGGCGGCGCGATTCTGGATGAGGATCAAATCGGCAGCAACAATCCGGAAAGCGGATTGTGGGACGTTCCCTACGCCTTTTGTTCGGGCGCCGATCTTTTGCGGATTGCCGGCGAGAACGGCATCAGCATTGCCGAGATCATGCGCGAGAATGAGCGTTCCGGGCGGAGTGAGGCAGAGATTAGCGCTGGCATCCGGGCGATTGCCGATGCGATGTCGGCCTGTATCGATCGGGGGGTGAAGAGTGGCGGCATTTTACCCGGCGGTCTGCGAGTCAAACGCCGGGCACCGCTGATTCACGCACGCCTGATGGAGCGGCAGGAACGGGCCTTGTCCGATCCGCTGACGA
>JAGXGT010000052.1 GCA_024636595.1 Sphingomonadales bacterium
CCATCTCCCGCCTGCGCGTCTAATTACAATCGGGAGATGGACCACCGCCTGCGCAGGGGAACACATCCCAAGCTAACCCTCAACTTCATGCCCCAACGCCTCGGCGATCAACGCCGCCTGCTGCGCCTTGTGCCGCGACGCGAGACCCGTCGCCGGCGACGCCGAAGCCGCGCGTCCAGCATAAACCGGTTCGACCGGACCAACATCTGCCTGCTCCAGACAATGTTCAAGATAGGAGCGGACAAAATGCCAGCTGCCCTGATTCTTCGGTTCTTCCTGGGCCCAGACCACAGTCTCGAGATTTTTCATTCGCTTCAGACGCACGACCAAAGGTTCGCCCGGGAACGGATAGAGCTGTTCGATCCGGATGATTGCGGTGTTCTTGTCACCTGCCTCGTCGCGCGCTTCGATCAGATCATAAGCAACCTTGCCCGAGCAGAGTACGACCCGCTTCACATCTTTGTCAGCCGGTGGATTGGTGTCGGACAGGATCCGCATGAAATGCTGGTCGCCCTGAAAATCTTCCGCCTTCGACACCGCCATCTTGTGCCGCAGCAGCGATTTCGGTGTCATGATGATCAAGGGTTTGCGGAAAGATCGCAGCATCTGACGGCGCAAGACATGGAAATAATTGGCCGGGGTGGTGATATTGGCAACCTGGATATTGTCCTGCGCGCAAAGCTGCAGAAACCGTTCCAGCCGTGCCGAACTATGCTCCGGCCCCTGACCTTCATAACCGTGGGGCAGCAACATCACCAGACCATTGGCGCGCAGCCATTTGGCTTCGCCGGAGGCAATGAACTGGTCGATCATGATCTGCGCGCCATTGGCGAAATCGCCAAATTGCGCTTCCCACAACACCAGAGTTTTCGGGTCTGCGCCGGCATAGCCATATTCAAAACCAAGCACGCCATATTCGGAGAGCGGGCTATCGAGCACTTCAAACCGGCCATGGCGAACGGTGCTCAATGGCACATATTTGTCTTCAGTTTCCTGATCGACCCAGACCGCGTGCCGCTGGGAGAAAGTCCCGCGCCCGCTGTCCTGTCCCGACAGGCGCACATTATAGCCCTCGGAAACCAAGGATCCGTAGGCGAGCGCCTCGCCGGTCGCCCAGTCAAAATTCTCACCACTCTTGAACATCTGCGCCTTGGCTTCCAGCACCCGGCCCAATGTCTTGTGAATCTTGAGACCTTCCGGAACCGTGGTCAAAGTCCGGCCGAGACTGTCGAATAATTTCGGATCGATCGCGGTTTTGACATTGCGCCGCGCACTTTCCGGATCGGCGGGGATATGCAGACCCTGCCAGCGACCGCCAAACCAGTCGGCCTTGTCGGCCTTGTAATCCGCCGCCGCCTGAAATTCGGTTTCGAGATGCTCGGAAAAGGCAGCGCGGGTCGCATCACCCCATTTGTCATCAATCACGCCTTCCTCGACCAGCCGCTTTTCATACAGTTTGCTGACTTTGGGATGCTTCTTGATCGCGGCATACATGATCGGCTGGGTGAAACTTGGCTCGTCGCCTTCATTGTGACCGAAGCGGCGATAGCACCACATGTCGATGACAATATCCCGGCCAAAACGCTGGCGGAATTCCATCGCCATCTTGCAGGTGAAGGTCACTGCCTCGGGATCATCGCCGTTAACGTGGAAAATCGGCGCCTGCACGCCCTTGGCAACGTCTGACGGATAGGGCGAAGACCGCGCGAATTGCGGGCTGGTGGTAAAGCCGATCTGGTTGTTAATCACGAAGTGAATGCAACCGCCGGTATTGTAACCGCGGATGCCGGAGAAGCCGAGGCATTCCCAGACAATGCCCTGTCCGGCAAATGCGGCGTCGCCGTGGATCAATACAGGCAGCACCTGATCATGCTTTTCCAGATCGTCGCGCGCCACTTGCTGGGCGCGGACCTTGCCGAGCACGACCGGGTCCACCGCTTCCAGATGCGATGGATTGGGCACCAGGCTCATATGGACATTGATCCCGTCAAATTCGCGGTCGGTGCTGGTACCGAGATGATATTTCACATCGCCGGACCCGCCGACATCATCGGGATTGGCCGAACCGCCGTGAAATTCGTGGAAGATCACCTTGTACGGCTTGGCCATCACATTGGCGAGAATGTTCAACCGCCCGCGATGGGCCATGCCATAAACGATATCGCGCACGCCCGACTGGCCGCCATATTTGATGATATTTTCCAGCGCCGGCAGCATCGACTCACCGCCATCAAGCCCGAACCGCTTGGTCCCGACATATTTCTTGCCGAGGAAATTTTCATATTCCTCGCCCTCGATCACCTTGTTGAGGATCGCCTTCTTGCCTTCTGGCGTAAACTGGATCGCGGCATCCTTGCCTTCCATCCGGTCCTGCAGAAATCGCCGTTCCTCGGTATCGGCGATATGCATATATTCGAGGCCCACGGAGCCGCAATAATTGGCCCGCAGCACCGCTTCGATCTCGTGAACCGTCGCCGTCTGGAAGCCGAGCACACCACCCAGATAGACCGGCTTGTCCATATCATCGGCGGTGAAGCCATGAAATTCGGGAGTCAGATCAGCCGGTTCTTCCAGTTTGGAAATCCCCAGCGGGTCGAGATTGGCACCCAGATGCCCGCGCACCCGATAGGTCCGGATCAACATCATCGCCCGAATCGACTTCTCCGCCGCCTCCGCTACATCGCTGTCCGACATCGCGGTCCCGGCCGTGGCTGCGGCCTGCTTGATCTCGATGCCCATTTGCATGGGATCAAGCGCGCTGTTCAGCTCATCGGCGTCATCAATTGGCCAATGCTTGCGCTGCCAGCTCGGGCCTTGCTCCTGCTCGGAACCGATAAAATCCTGATTTTCAAAACCCATAATCTCTATCCTTGTGCCCCGCCGAAGGGCGGGGTCCAGAACTGTAGTGAGCGATCGTCCGAACCCCGCTCTTCAGCGGGGAACACAAACGAGATGCCCATTCACTTCACAATCTCAATCCAAGCCATCCCATCATGTTCACCGGCGCAGGCCGGTGCCCAGAACTGTCCTGCCCGATCGTCTGGGCCCCGCCCTCCGGCGGGGAACACAAAACCGAGGAACTCCAAATAACTCAAACCATCTCCTTCAACATCGCATCCAGCGTCGTGCCCAATTCACTCGGGGAAGGCGACACGCGGATACCCGCAGCCTCCATCGCCGCAATCTTGTCTTCCGCGCCGCCCTGGCCACCGGAAACAATAGCACCGGCATGGCCCATGCGCCGTCCAGGAGGAGCCGTAAGGCCAGCGATAAAGCCAACCATCGGTTTAGAACGGCCCTTCTTCGCTTCGTCGGCAATGAACTGCGCCGCTTCTTCTTCCGCGCTGCCGCCGATTTCACCGATCATGATGATCGACTTGGTTTCGTCATCGGCCAGAAACAGTTCCAGCACGTCGATAAAGTTGGTGCCGTTGACCGGATCACCGCCAATGCCGACCGCCGTGGTCTGGCCAAGACCAACCGCCGTCGTCTGGTGCACCGCTTCATAGGTAAGCGTACCGGAACGCGAGACAACGCCAACCGAACCCTTCATGAAGATGCTGCCGGGCATGATCCCGATCTTGCATTCGCCGGGAGTCAGAACGCCGGGGCAGTTCGGGCCGATCAGGCGCGACTTGCTACCCTGCAGCGCCCGCTTCACGCGCACCATGTCGAGCACCGGAACGCCTTCAGTAATCGCAACGATCAGTTCGATTTCGGCATCAATCGCCTCGAGGATCGAGTCCGCTGCAAATGGCGGTGGAACATAAACCACCGAAGCAGTCGCGCCGGTAGCTTCCTTCGCTTCAGCCACCGTGTCAAAGTTCGGCAGACCGATATGGGTCGTGCCACCCTTACCCGGCGTAACACCCGCAACCATCTGCGTGCCATAAGCCAAAGCCTGTTCGGTGTGGAACGTTCCGGTGTTACCGGTCATGCCCTGAGTGATGACCTTGGTGTTTTTGTCGATTAAAATGCTCATTCTATTTCCTCGTCATTCCAGCGAATGCTGGAATCTCGTTCCCAGCGCGCCGCGTTGTCGCATGAGATCCCGGCAAGCGCCGGGATGACGATTGCGTTTATGCCAGTGAGCTATCCAGTGCCTTACAAGCCTCCAGCAATTCCTTCACCGCATCGACAGACACATCGAAATTGCCCTGCGCTTCTTCGCTCAGTTCGATCTCGATGATCTTCTCGACACCGTCCTTGCCGATGATGCACGGCACGCCGACATAGAGATTGTCGACGCCATATTGGCCGGTCAGATGCGCGGCTGCGGGCAGCACGCGGCGTTTGTCCTTGAGGAAGCTTTCCGCCATCATGATCGCGCTGGTCGCCGGGGCATAATAAGCCGAGCCATTTCCCAGAAGCTGGACGATCTCGCCGCCGCCGCCGCGGGTCCGCTTGATGATCGCATCGATCTTGTCCTGCGTCGTCCAGCCCATCTTGATCAGATCGGGGATCGGGATACCGGCCACCGTCGAGTAAGCTGCGACCGGCACCATCGTGTCGCCATGACCGCCAAGCACGAAGGCGGTAACGTCTTCGACCGACACGTTGAACTCTTCGGCAAGGAAATGACGGAACCGGGCGCTGTCCAGAACGCCGGCCATGCCAACGACCTTGTTGTGCGGCAGTCCGGAAAATTCGCGCAGGGCCCAGACCATCGCATCGAGCGGGTTGGTGATGCAGATAACAAAAGCATCCGGTGCGTGGTTCTTGATACCTTCACCGACAGCCTTCATCACATTCAGATTGATGCCGAGCAGATCGTCGCGGCTCATGCCGGGCTTGCGCGGCACGCCTGCGGTCACGATGATCACATCGGCGCCGGCAATATCGGCATAATCGCTGGTGCCCTTGAGCTTGGAATCGAACCCGTCAACCGGAGCCGCCTGCGCCAGATCGAGCGCCTTGCCCGCCGGCATGCCCTCGGCAATGTCAAACAGGACGACGTCGCCCATTTCCTTGGAAGCTGCGAGGTGGGCGAGCGTGCCGCCGATCATGCCTGCGCCGATCAGCGCAATCTTGTTACGGGCCATGTAGAGAAATCTCCTGAAATAGAGTCGAAAAAGGATATTAGTGGCCGGATTAGGCCCCTGTTAAGACAATTTCAACCGCAGATCGCACCATTTTGACCGCTATCTTTGCAATTGGTTCGCAGTAGCAATAGATGCCTATCACTTTCGTCATCCTGAACTTGTTTCAGGACCCTTCGATTGGGAAGGTCGCCAGAAATCGTGAAACCGGCTCCGGATGCTGGCAATCGCAAAACATGCTTCCAATTCTTCCAGCTTTTCGCTTTCCAAACACCCTGCCCGTCGCCATGATGCAAAGAAAAAGAGGATGCAACATGCTGACAAAAGGCGATGATTATCCGCTGCACCAGACGCCGGAACCAATGGCGCTGTCGGGCGGCAACCGCAATTTCTACGACCGCTATTTCTTCAACGGCTATTCGGCAGACGGCAGCATCTTCTTCGCCGCCGCCCTCGGCATCTACCCCCAACTCGACATCATGGACGCCGCCTTCTGCGTCTCAATCGACGGCAAGCAGCATAATCTGCGCGCCTCGAAAAGAATGGGCAGCGAACGGCTCGACCTGACCGTCGGCCCAATCACCGTAACCATCGTCGAACCGCTACAGAAACTGCGTTTGACAGTCGCCGGCAACGACAGCCCGATCACCGCAGATATCCTTCTCACCGCCCGCCATCAGCCAATCGAGGAGCCCCGCTTCATCCGCCGCGAAGGCCCGCGCTTGATGATGGACTATACCAGAATGACCCAGAATGGAGACTGGTCAGGAACGATCACGGTCGATGGTCAGGACATCGATATCGCCAATTGTCGCGGCACCCGCGACCGCAGCTGGGGCATCCGCCAGATCGGCGCAGCGGAATCACAGCCACCCCCCGCTGGTACCTTTCCGCAATTCTGGTGGCTTTGGACTCCGCTCAATTTCGACCAGCACGCCTGTTTCTTCCACAGCAACGATGACGGCGAAGGCCTGCCGTGGAACCGGCGCGGAGTAGTTGATGCCATTTCCGGAGCGGCCGAAGAGTTCGAACCAAAGACCATTGATCTCACCTATCATTCGGGCTCCCGCCGTATTAAGCAAGTGGGACTCGAGACCGCTGATGGAACCCTCTCCATCACACCTCGCACCGGCGACCAGGCGCGGACTTTCTATATGTCCGGCCTCGGCTATCTCCATCCGGTCTGGGGCCACGGCATGGACCATGGCGATCTGGAGATCGGGTACGACGTCATCACTCTCGATCCGGCACCGGCAATCGACATGACCACCATCCATATTCAGGCGCTCAGCGATGCCGTGCTGACCGTCGATGGCCAAGAGCATCAAGGCGTCGGTGTGGTCGAGCAACTGTTTATCGGCCCGCACGCGATCAGTGGCCTGACCGGACTGATGGACCCTGCAGCATGAGCAGCCGCTTCCCAGTACGCCCCGAAGAATTCGAAACGGCGTTTGTTGAGCGGGTTTTCAACGCGCCAGCGAAATCTCTCAAATCACTTTCCCATGAACCAGTCGGCACTGGCCAAGTGTGCGACAGCTATCGCTTCACCTGCAACTGGGCTGATACCGAAGGTCCGACCACATTCATAGCCAAATGCCCGAGCATCGATCCGGTCAGCAGAGGAGCAGCGGCGATCTTCCATCTCTATGATATGGAGGTCGGCTGGTATCGGGATGTGGCAGCATCCTCCGATGTTCTATGCCCCCAATGCTATCATGCAGATATTGCCGAAAATGAGCAGGAATTTGTCCTGTTGCTTGAAGATATGTCCCCCGCCACACAAGGAGATCAACTGGCCGGAGCGGCGCTGGTGCAGGTAGAAACCACGCTGGCCGCCGCCGCCAAGCTCCACAATATCCAGCCAACCGAAGGTTTCGATGGCTACAGATGGCTCCACCATGGAGCGGGCAATAGCAGCTTTCTGCAAAACACCCTCCCCAATGGCTATCCGCTTTTCCGGGACAGATTCAGCCAGCTTCTGTCATCCGACATACTGGACCTCGGGCAGCAGCTGATCGACCGACTTTCTCACTACATCGCCCATGATCCACCCGAACTGACCATAACCCATGGTGACATGCGGCTCGACAATATCCTTTTCCATGCAGACGGCCGGGTCGCGGCGCTGGTCGACTGGCAAACCTGTTCGCTCGGCAATCCGGCGAACGATGTCGCCTATATGATCGGCACCAGCTTCGCTGATCCCGCTGCCCGGCACCAGCACGAGAAGCGGCTAGTTGAAGATTATCTCGCTGCTCGGTCAAACGCGCCAAACTTCGACATTTTTTGGCAGGAATATAGGCGTCACGCCTTCTCCGGCTTCATTATGGCGATAAACGCCTCACTACATGTCGAGCAGACCGAACGCGGCGACCGAATGTTCGCCGCCATGGCCGAACGCCCCGCACAAATGGCGCTGGATCTGGACAGTTTGAGTTTGATATAACTCCATTCCGGAGCTCGGTTGGCTTTGTTTAAACTTCCCGGGTAAGCGCCTCAACTGGCGGGCAGGTCTCCCTCGCCATGTCCCAGCGCCAGATATTCCTCCGACTGCATCTCGATCAGCCGGGACGCTGTGCGTTCGAACTCGAAAGATCCGTCACCTTCGGGATAAAGCGCATCCGGCTGCGCGTCAGCCGCCACCAATAGCTTCACCTTATATTCGTAGAGTGTATCAATCAGCGTGACAAAGCGCGCCGCCTCGTTGCGATTCTCCTTGGAGAGCACCGGAATACCGACAATTATCACACTGTGATAATGCCGCGCAATCGCCAGATAATCCTGCGCGCCGCGGGCCTCGGCGCAGAGCCGCTTGAACGAGAATACCGCCACGCCTTTTAGTGATTTCGGGACATGCAATGTCCGCCCGCCGGGCACGGTCAATTCTTCGCTCGGAACGTGCGCTGCATCATCGGGTGAATAATCGGTCAGGCGGAAAAATGCTTCGCGCAGTGCATCGGTTGCGGCATCGCCGTTGGGCTCGTGCCACAGACCGACATCACCCAGACGCTCGCGCCGATAATCGGTTGGCCCGTTAAGCGACATCACTTCTAGTCTGGTCTTGAGCAGTTCAATGAACGGCAAAAAATGCTCGCGGTTGAGGCCATCCTTGTACAGATCATCAGGCGGACGGTTGGAAGTTGTGATGATCGTAACCCCCGCCTCGACCAAGGCCGTGAACAACCGCGACATGATCATCGCATCGGCACTATTGTTCACCACCATTTCATCAAACGCGAGAAAACGGGTTTCGCTGGCCAGAGCCGTGGCGACCGGCATGATCGGATCTCCCAGCTCCTTCTTGCGTTCCTCCCGAATCCGGGCGTGTACATCCAGCATGAATTCGTGGAAATGGGCGCGCTTCTTCCGCTTGATCATGAGATTCTTGTAAAACAGGTCCATCAGCATCGACTTGCCGCGCCCGACTCCGCCCCACATATAAATGCCTTTTGGCGGTGCCGGTTTTTTGCCGAATGTGCGCCACAAGAGGCTGCCACGCGGCGGCACCGCTTCCAGTTCTTTCTGCAGACGCGCGAGGCTTTTGGCGCAAGCCTCCTGATCGGCATCGAGCTTTAGCTCACCCTGCGCAATCAGCGCCTGATAGCGCTGATAGAATGCGCTCATTGCAAATCGGTTTTCTGATTCGGGGCCTTTTTCACGATCGCGGTGAACGAGGCCATATTGTCCTGTCCAACATCGCCCTGCACCACCAGCCCCCGCATGAACAGAAAGCGGCCAGTCTCGCGGGCAACCTCAACCTGCGCCTCGAGCGGCTCATCAAGTCGGGCGCCGCCGATAAAATGCGTCTGCAGCTCCAGCGTCACAGCGAAGCCCGATGGTCCTATCTCCAGCACCCGCATCGCAGCGAACAGCGAACAGTCGATAAAGCCCATCATCGTGCCGCCATGGACAACATCGCCGAGATTGCGGTGCTTGCGTTCAGGAAACATACGGACCCGGGCTATATTGTCGCCGAGCCCGTCACCACCACGGCGGACAATCATCCTGCCGAGGAAGCTGTTATAACAATCGGGATCAGTCAACTTCCAGCTGTTCCAGCCGGGATAGTCCGGGTCGGGATCGCTTATGACAAAATTGCGCTCGGTCTCGGCCATCAGTCCTCGCCGGTCTTCAGATTTCGCGGGATGCGGTCATCTTCTTGATCTCGGCAATCGCCTTGGCCGGGGACAAGCCCTTGGGACAGGCGTTGGCACAGTTCATGATCGTGTGGCAGCGATAAAGCCGGAACGGATCTTCGAGGTCATCCAGCCGCTCCCCGGTCATTTCATCACGGCTGTCCGCGAGCCAGCGATAGGCCTGCAACAGGATCGCGGGACCAAGGAACTTGTCGCTGTTCCACCAATAGCTTGGGCAGCTGGTCTGGCAGCACGCACATAAGATGCACTCATACAAACCATCCAGTTTGCCGCGATCTTCCGGCGATTGCAGCCGCTCCTTGCCGGAGGGCGTCGGCGTAACCGTTTTCAGCCAGGGCTGAATCGAGGCATATTGGGCGTAAAAATGGGTAAAATCGGGGACCAGATCCTTGATCACTTCCATGTGCGGTAGCGGGGTGATGGTGACCTTGTTGCCGCAATCTTCGATCGCGGTGGTGCAGGCGAGGCCGTTCTTGCCGTTGATATTCATCGCGCAGGACCCGCAAATCCCTTCGCGGCAGGACCGGCGGAAGGTCAGCGTTGCATCCTGCTCCGATTTCATCTTGATCAAGGCGTCGAGCACCATCGGCCCGCATTCATCCGTATCCACTTCGAAAGTATCGTAATGTGGATTCTCGCCCTTATCAGGGTCATAGCGGTAGACTTTAAACGGCCGCTTCTTCCCGCCGGTCAGCGCTTGATGCAACTCACCCGTTTTGCGGATCTTGCTGTTCTTGGGGAGCGTGAAAGTAGCCATGTCTATCGGATTCCCTTGTTCTGCGGATTGGCATAACCAAGAAGTGCCGGTATCTCAACCGTTTTGCGCTGCAAAGACAAGGTTGAGACTTTTGTATTATGCAATCACTTGTGGCGCTCGAAAAAGGTGACCATGTCATCCAGCACCGGGGCCTTGTACCGAAACGGCTTCGCCACCGCCATCATGATCTCGAGATGGTCGATGTCGGCATATTCGACATATTCGGCTTGGCCGCCCGCTTCTAGGATTTTATCGCGCAAGGTCTTACTATTGCGAGGCTTGACCTGGGTGTCATCGGTGCCGCTCGAAAGCCAAAGCGGCGGCGCATCGGACCGGACGAAATTCACCGGCTGAGTCATTTCGGGTGCCGGATAGTCGCCAAAGCTCTGCTTCGTCGTTACCGAGTCAAACGGATAGAAATCATAGGGTCCGGCGAGCGCCGCCACGCCGCGTATCAGGTCCGGTGACTTGCCCTCGCGGCCCAGCCACTGCGGGTCGAGTGCCAGCATCATAACATTATAGGCACCTGCTGATTGACCAGACAGGAATATGCGGTTTGCATCACCGCCATATTGACTGATATTGTCATCCACCCAGGCCAACGCCTTGGCGCTGTCCTCAAGAAAACCGGGGAAACGCGTTTTCGGGAAGAGGCGATAATCGGGCAGCACGACGATATAGCCACGATTGGCCAACGCCCGGCCGGTGAAAGCATATTGGTCCTTGTCTCCGTCGCGCCACCCGCCGCCATAGATGAAGACGATCACTGGAAGGGGTTTGGTCGCAGCGCTATCTGGAGACCATATGTTAAGCCCCAGCCCGAGCTCCTTGTCGTAAATCTTGTCCTGCACCAGCAGCTTGGCATTGCTGTCGCCCGGCATGACATTATTGACCATATCGAGCTGCTTGGGTCCGGGCTGCGAAAAGAACCACGAGGCAAAACTGCCAAGGGCGAGCAGCAACACAGCGATCATGACAAGCCATTTCATGGGAAGAGCCTTAGCCAGCCGCTCAGGCGCTGGCAATGGCGCCCCAGTCAATTGGTTGATGGCGATCCAAAGTGGCATCTGCGGCGGGCATGGGATATTTGAGGCCGTTTCCGCAGTTGAATAAAACCGCTCGGTCGGTCTTGCTGATCAGGCCATCCTCTAGCGCTTTCAGATAGGCCGCGGCAGTTGCGGCCCCTTCTGGACAGAGCAGCAGCCCGTCCTCCTGACCAATCCGTTGTTGCGCCGCGATGATGGCTTCATCCTCGACGGCGATGGCAAAGCCGCCCGAATCGCGGACTGCCCGCAATATCAGAAAGTCACCAATCGCAACCGGCACGCGGATCCCCGCCGCCACAGTATGGGCATTTTCCCAAAGCGGCGCGTGGTCGAGACCCTTTTCCCAAGCATCGACAATCGGCGCGCAGCCGGTGGCCTGCACGGCAACCATGCGGGGCCGTGCTGAGCCGATGAAACCGATCGCTTCCAGCTCGTCAAACGCCTTCCACATGCCAATCAGGCCAGTGCCGCCGCCAGTCGGATAGAAAATCACGTCCGGCATTTCCCATCCCAGCTGTTCGGCCAGTTCCAGGCCCATCGTTTTCTTGCCCTCGATTCGGTAGGGCTCTTTCAGCGTCGACAGATTGAACCAGCCCATTTCCGCCTCGCCATCGGCAACAATCTTGCCGCAGTCGTTGATCAGGCCGTTCACCCGCCAGACCTTGCGGCCCTGCAAGGCGATTTCCCGGACATTCACCTCCGGTGTGTCGTCCGGACAGAAAACAAATGCCTCCATCCCGGCGCGCCGGGCATAAGCCGCCATCGCGGCACCGGCATTGCCATTGGTCGGCATGGCAAGTCGTTTCAGCCCCAACTCCTTGGCCATCGACACCGCCATCACCAATCCGCGCGCCTTGAACGAACCGGTTGGCAAGCGGCCTTCATCCTTGACGATCACGTTTGATCCCAGTGAATTGTTCAGGGTGATCAGCGGCGTCATGTCTTCGCCCAGAGAAACGATATTGGCGGAACTCGCAACCGGCAGAAGCTCCCGATAGCGCCAGAGATCGTTCGGACGGGCCGCCAGCGTTTCCTTGGTCAGCGTTTCCGCAACAGCCGCCAGATCGTAACGCACCAATATTGGCGCGCCGGCGGGCGACAGGTTTTGCACGGTGCCGGGCGGTAAAATATCGCCGGTTTTGGAACATTCCAGGTGGGTGACGAAACTGGTGATGTCGGCGGTGCGATTATCTTGGTTCATAGTAGCTAGCTAGCAGCCACCGCCAAGCAATCCACCCAAAAAATCCACATTGTCGGGCCAGCGAAGCGACGGCGTGAGATTTTTCCAGCTTCGTCCTGACGGTGAAGGGATAGAAAAAGCTGGATTTTGCGATAAAGACAGGCTCAACCACCGGATCACATATTGGGAAAAGTTGAAACCTGTGTCGCGAAAAATGCTCTCCAAATGGTCCAGCAGCGAGGATTCGCTCGTCCGCGTGTTTCGCAACAGCAGCTGGCTGTTTTCCGCCAAGGGTGTTGGTGCGGTGCTGAGCATTTTTTACCTCGCCATATTGACCCGGACCCTTGGCGTTGCCGGCTTTGGTGAATTCATGGTTATCGTCGGTGCGATTCAGGTTCTGACGGCAATCCTCAAGCTCCAGACCTGGCAGGCGGTGGTGCAATATGGCGTGCCCTATTTGCTGGCCGGTCAGCACCAGGCATTTCGCAAATTATCGATGCAGAATTTCTGGATCGAACTAATCGGCGGCCTTGCCGCTTGCGGTGCCTTGTGGGTGATGCTGCCCTATGGCGCATCGCAATTTGGCTGGAGCGACTCGGTCGAGCAGGCAATCATGGGTTATGGCGTGATCGTTTTTCTTTCCGTCCGGTCCACCCCGACCGGCATCTTGCGTGCACAGGATCGCTTCGGCGGCAATGCTTTTGGCGATGCGATCATTCCGATCGTACGCTTCGCCGGAGCACTCGTCCTGTTCGTGACCGTACCGACCATGACCCGATTCCTGATTGTCTGGGGGCTTTCCGAATTTATCAGTTTTGTTGTTATGTGGATAATGGTGTGGCGGCGCCATGAATATGCCCGCCCGATCAGCGGAGACGCAGCCATCACGGCGACACCGCCAAGCCGCAGGGAATTTGTCGCCTTTCTCCTGTTCACCAATCTCGCCTATCTGGTCAGCGTCGTCCGTGAACGGCTGGTCGTTGTCATTGTCGGCTTCTTTGTAGGTCCGGCAGCGGCTGGCCTGTTCCGCTTGGCCGACCAGATTGCCAATAGCCTCAACCGGCTGGCCGAGGTTTTTGCCCGTCCGTTATTTGCCGAATTGTCGCGATTGTTCGCGATCGGGCAATCGCGTCAATCCCGAGCGTTGTTCTGGCGATCCTTGCGGGTGTCCGCCATCAGCGGCTGTATCCTCTTCATCGGTTTGTTGTTGCTGGGCAAAAATATCATTGCCCTCATTTCAGGCCCCGAATATCTCGACGCTTATCCAATATTGCTGCTGCTCGGTGCCGCGACCATCATCAGCTTGGCCGGGCTTGGCCTCGAGCCACTGCTTCAGGCAGCCGGACGGGCCCGCAATGCGCTCGTCGCGCGCGTCGCCGGGCTGGTCGCGCTCGGACTGCTGTTGGCTGTCTTTTTGCCGACCTTTGGCACAATCGGGGCGGCATGGGTGATGCTGATCTCGGCGATCCTGACGACCATAATCCTGTTCGTCTCCAGCCGCGCGGCGATCAGAGAGCCCCAGCATCCGGTTCCAAATTCCCGCATTCTATAAAAGCCCGCAGACATAAAAAAGGCGACCCGCAGGCCGCCTTTCTCGATACTCGATGAGGGTTCGCTTAACGCTTCGAGAACTGGAAGCTCTTACGTGCTTTCGCCTTACCATATTTCTTCCGCTCAACCTTGCGGCTGTCGCGGGTCAGGAAGCCTTCTGCCTTGACCGCAGACCGCAACGCGGGCTCATATTTGGTAAGCGCTTGCGAAATGCCGTGCTTGACCGCACCAGCCTGCCCCGAAAGACCGCCGCCTTTGACGGTGACGTCTACGTCATACTGGCCTTCGCGCTCGGTAATCGCAAAAACCTGATTAAGCACCAGACGCAGGGTCGGGCGAGCAAAGTAGGTTTCCTGATCGCGGCCATTGACCGTGATCTTGCCCTTGCCAGGTTTCAGCCATACGCGGGCTACCGCATCTTTACGGCGACCGGTGGCATAGGCCCGGCCAAACTTGTCCAGCTCTTGCTCGCGCAGCGGCATGGTGGATACGGGTGGTTCAACGGCCGCTGGAGCCGCGTCGCCTTCGGCGGATGCTGGTGCATCGACCACAGCCGGACCAGCGATATCTTTCAGATCAGCGAGATCGGTTTTTACATCAGACATTATGCGCCCACCTTATTCTTACGGTTCATCGAAGCGACGTCGAGCGCCACCGGGTTCTGGCCGTTATACGGATGCTCGGTGCCAGCAAAAACGTGCAATGCACGCATCTGAGCAAAGCCCAACGGACCCTTCGGGATCATCCGCTCGACGGCTTTTTCCATGACACGCTCAGGAAAACGACCTTCGAGAACCTTCTCGGCGGTGGTGCCGCTGATGCCGCCGGGATAGCCGGAGTGCTTGTAATAGGTTTTCTGTTTGGTCTTGTTGCCGGTGAACTTCACCTTTTCGGCATTGATCACGATGACATGATCGCCGCAGTCAACATGCGGGGTATAGCTAGGCTTATGCTTGCCGCGCAGGATGTTGGCAATGATCGAGGCGGCCCGGCCAACGACTAGATCTTCGGCATCAACGATATGCCATTTCTTTTCGACTTCAGCAGGCTTGGCCGACTGGGTCTGTTTGGTGATACCCTTCATGGGGTGGCTCCTTCTTGGAGAGTGGGATTCAAAAAAACAAATGCCGAACGATCCTGATTCGCAGGAGCCCGGCAAACTGGGGCGCTATTGGCGCTGTTATTGCGGCAAGTCAAGCGAAAGCGGGGCGTTGCTAGCGGGTATAATGATACCGCGACCAGTTTATTGCATCGCTCACTATATTCGAAATCAGCGAATCGGTCCGCTCATCGCGCAGCGCGGCCAAGCACATGTACGCCCCAAACCGTGGCGGCCACAACCAGCGCACCCACAGCCTGATGCAGGACCGCCAGATGGATATCGATCCCGGTCATAACCGTGGCTATGCCCAGCAATATCTGACTGCCAAAGGCGATATGGATCGCAACCGAGCTCCGGCGATCGATTGGCCGCACCTTCCGCGCCAGCAGGACCAGAAAGCCCACCACCACCCATGCCCACCAGCGGTGGATGAAATGGATCAGATAGGGATCGTTGTTGAGCGCGGCCCAGATGCCAGCGGCCCAGTTGATCCCGCCGGGCACGAAATATTCATTCATCAGCGGCCAGGTGTTGGCGACATAGCCGGCGTTCAGGCCTGCGGTATAGGCACCGAATAGCAGCTGGACGAGCAGCACCGCTAACGCCGCAGCGCCCAGGCCGGTCACGCGCGCCGGACTGACGTTGCCGCGCGCCAGCTGCCGCAGGTCGAGCGCCGTCCAGACCAGCCCGCCGAGAATGAACAGCGCCGTCAACAAATGCACCGCAAGCCGGAAATGGCTGACATCGGTGCGTTCGCTAAGACCGGAACTGACCATCCACCAGCCGATCGTTCCCTGCAAGCCGCCGAGCGCCAGCAGTGCGACCAGCCGCCAGCCATAACCCGACGGGATCGCCCGCTTGGCCGCAAACCATAGCAACGGCAGCGCAAAGGCGACGCCGATCAGCCGTCCGAGCAGGCGGTGGACCCACTCCCAGAAATAGATGAATTTGAAATCCGCCAGCGTCATCCCGGCCGGCCCGCTAATTTCCAGATATTCCGGAATCTGCTGATATTTCCTGAATTCCGACAACCAGTCGGCCTCGCTCAGCGGCGGCAGCGCGCCGGTGATTGGCTTCCATTCGGTGATCGACAGCCCCGACTCGGTAAGCCGGGTGATGCCGCCCACGACGACCATGATGAACACCAGAAAGGCGACCGAATAGAGCCAGTTGGATATAGCTATCGGACGGCGGCTTGCCGCGCCAGCCGGCTGGTTCAGGGCGATCGCATCGGTCATTGGCCGCTATGTGGGATCAAAACCATGGCCTGACAACCAGAAACAGGGGGACCGTCCGAAATTTCAAAAATGATATGTTGTATCTTAACACGCTTTTTCCTATATCCGGTGCACGCAATAAAAAGTGAGGCAATGAGTCGTGTTTACGACAGCAAAATTTTGGGACAAAGATGGCCTTTTGGTCAGAGATGGCCTGTGGGACCGGATGGCCGTGCTCGTGTCCGGCCTGTGCCTCGTACATTGCGTCTCGACCATCGCTTTTGTCGCCATATTGTCCTCGGCAGGCGGCATGTTGCTTGATCCGCTGATTCACGAAATTGGGCTGGGTATCGCGATAGCCCTTGGCTTTTTCACCCTCGGGCGCGGCGTTATGGATCATGGCTATATCATGCCAGTCGCCGTCGGCAGCCTCGGATTGGGCATGATGATGGGCGCTATCACGATCGGCCATGAGGGCGGACATGGTGGCCCGGAGATTTTTTATACCATGCTCGGCGTCGGATTCCTCGCGCTGGGCCATGATTTGAACTACCGCGCCACCCATTGATCGCGCCCCATTGCTCTTGCGGCCAAACATCCCTAAATTATCCGGATGGGACAACATGATCATCATGAGCATCACGGCGATTCTTTAGCCGATGCGGCTCAAGCCAATCTGGAAAAATCCGGTGAGAAGTGGACCGATACAAGGGCGGCGATCTTTGACACGCTGGCCGGTTTCTCTCGCCCTGCTTCGGCATATGACATAGCCGATCTGGTTTCGACCGCGCGCGGCAAGCGCGTCGCACCCAATAGTGTTTACCGGATTCTCGACCTGTTCGTGGCGAACAATCTGGCGATGCGGGTGGAAAGCGCCAATGCCTACCTGGCCAACAGCCACCCTGGCTGCGAACATGACTGCATCTTTCTGGTCTGTGACACGTGCGGCGAGGCAACCCATGTCGATGACGATTCCTTGTCGCAGCAAGTGCGCAAAGTCGCGACATCTGAAGGATTCAAATCCATCCGGCCAGTGATAGAGGTGCGCGGCATTTGTCAGAAATGCAATTGATCCATCCCGCCTGTCCGCCAATGGCAACGGCCAGTCATCTGAAAATTCGACAGAGCCGTGCGATGCCGTTAAAGCAGGAATCAAACAGGGAGTGAATATGCCGGTTTCGAATACACCATTGCTGGATGATGTCTCGTTTCCAGCCGATTTGCGCAAATTGAAGCCAGCGCAGCTCCGCCAATTCGCCGACGAGCTGCGCGCCGAAGTGATCGACACCGTATCGACGACCGGCGGCCATCTCGGCGCTGGACTCGGCGTCGTCGAACTGACCACCGCCATCCATTATGTTTTCAACACGCCCGAAGACCGGCTGATCTGGGATGTTGGCCACCAATGCTACCCGCACAAGATCATCACCGGACGCAGGGACCGGATTCGGACCTTGCGACAGGGTGGCGGCCTGTCCGGCTTCACCAAGCGCTCGGAAAGCGAATATGATCCTTTTGGTGCCGCGCATAGCTCGACCTCGATCAGTGCTGCCCTCGGTTTTGCCATTGCCAATAAACTGAATGACAAGCCCGGACGCGGCATTGCGGTGATCGGCGACGGCGCGATGAGCGCAGGCATGGCCTATGAGGCGATGAACAACGCAGAAGCCGCCGGTAACCGGCTGGTCGTCATCCTCAACGACAATGACATGTCGATCGCGCCGCCGGTCGGCGGGCTTTCGGCCTATCTCGCCCGGATCGTTTCGTCCCGGGAATTTCTCGGTGTGCGCCAGCTGGCCCGCCGGATCGCCAGCAAATTGCCGAAGGCGCTCTATGACGCAGCGCGCAAGACCGACGAATATGCCCGCGGCATGACCATGGGCGGCACCCTGTTCGAGGAACTCGGTTTCTATTATGTGGGGCCGATTGACGGCCATAATCTGGATCATCTGATTCCTGTGCTTGAAAATGTGCGCGACGCGGCGGAAGGCCCATGCTTGATCCATGTCGTCACGGAAAAGGGCAAAGGCTATAAATTTGCCGAGGAAGCCGCCGACAAATATCATGGGGTGGCAAAGTTCGATGTGGTCTCCGGCAAACAGGACAAGGGACCGGGCGGCGGACCGCCAGCCTATCAGAATGTCTTTGGCGAAACGCTGGCCAAGCTGGCCGAAAGCGATCCGCGAATCTGTGCGATTACCGCAGCCATGCCCTCCGGTACCGGTCTCGACAAATTTGCCAAGGCGCACCCCGACAAGGCTTTCGATGTCGGCATTGCCGAACAGCATGGCGTCACCTTTGCCGCCGGTCTGGCCGCTCAGGGCATGCGTCCTTTCTGCGCCATTTATTCGACCTTCCTGCAACGCGCCTATGATCAGGTCGTCCACGACGTGGCTATCCAGAATCTGCCGGTCCGCTTTGCCATCGACCGGGCCGGACTGGTCGGGGCGGATGGCTGCACCCACGCGGGCAGCTTTGATGTCACCTATCTCGCGACCTTGCCCAATATGGTGGTGATGGCCGCCGCGGATGAGGCGGAACTGGCCCATATGACCTATACCGCGTCCTTGCACGACAGCGGCCCGATCGCCTTTCGCTACCCGCGTGGCAATGGGACCGGCGTTCCGATCCCGGAAAAGCTGGAGCAGCTGGAAATCGGCAAGGGCCGGATCATCAAACAGGGCACAAAAGTGGCGATCCTGTCGCTGGGTGCCCGGCTCGAAGAAGCAAAAAAGGCGGCCGAACGGCTCGAGGCCAAGGGGCTCAGCACCACCGTCGCCGACCTGCGCTTTGCCAAACCGCTTGATCAGGAGCTGATCCGCAAATTGCTGACCACCCATGAAGTGGCGGTTACCGTCGAAGAAGCCTCCGTAGGCGGTCTCGGCGCGCATGTGCTGACCTATGCATCCGACAATGGCCTGACCGATGCCGGCCTGAAGATCCGCACGATGCGCCTGCCGGATATATTTCAGGATCACGACAAGCCGGAACTGCAATATGCCGAAGCAGGCCTGGATGCCGACGGGATTGTCGAGACCGTACTCAAGGCATTGCGGCACAATAGCGCGAGCGTTGAGGATGCAGGGGCGCGGGCCTAGGCAATATTGTCGCTTGTGATTGCCTAAAACCGTCTTTAGGCGATTCTCCCATGCCACCCGAATTTTTCCATATCGATCACTGGATTTTTGATCTCGACAATGTGCTCTATCCATCGGAGTGTGATTTGTTTGCGCTGATCGATATCAAGATGGGCGAATATATCGCCCGCGCTCTGGACTGCGATCTGGTGGAAGCGCGGAAAATCCAGAAGGGATTTTTCCACGATCACGGCACCACGCTCGCCGGCCTGATGCATCATCATGGCACCGACCCCGCCGATTTCCTCGACTATGTCCACGATATCGATATGGATCGGCTTGCCCCTGCGCCGCTGGTGCGGGCCGCCATTGATGCGCTACCGGGCGAGAAACTCGTTTTCACCAACGCCGACCGGCCTTATGCCGAAAAGGTGCTTGAAAAACGCGGGCTGGATGGCCTGTTTCACCAGATGCACGACATTCTTGATACTGGCCTCGTTCCCAAGCCGCAAACCGCCGCCTATCACAGCATGATCGCCGCCACCGGTATCGACCCGACCCGCGCCCTTTTTGTCGAGGATATGGCGCGCAATTTGCGTCCGGCGAAAGATTTGGGCATGACGACCGTCTGGATCAACACCGGGGCAGAATGGGCTGGCCGGGAACATGATCCCGCTTATATTGACCACGAAATCACCGATCTGGAAAGCTGGGTTACCGGCCTCCACAGCGCCAAGGAAGAAAACGCAATATGACCGCAGCACTGCAGACCGTAATCGATACCGCCTGGGACAAGCGCGAATCCCTTAGCCTCACGACGCAGGGCGCGGAGCGCGACGCGGTCAACCAGGCGCTGGCGATGCTCGACAACGGCACCGCTCGGGTTGCCGAGAAAAGAGATGGCCAGTGGGTGGTCAATCAGTGGCTAAAGAAAGCCGTGCTGCTCTCCTTCCGGCTCAATGACAATCATCTGATCGAAGGCCCCGGCGGCGCCAACCACTGGGACAAGGTGCCCAGCAAATTTGCCGGCTGGGGCGAGAACCGCTTTCGCGAAGCCGGCTTCCGCTCGGTCCCCGGTTCGATCGTCCGGCAAGGCGCGTTTATTGGCAAGGGCGTCGTGTTGATGCCGAGCTTCGTCAATATCGGCGCCTTCGTCGATGAAGGCACGATGGTCGACGGCTGGGCCACGGTCGGCAGCTGCGCGCAGATCGGCAAGAATGTCCATATTTCCGGCGGCGCCGGTATCGGCGGTGTGCTCGAGCCTTTGCAGGCCGGTCCGGTGATCATCGAGGATGGTGCATTCATCGGCGCTCGCGCCGAAGTCGCCGAGGGCGTGCGGGTTGGCGAAGGCGCCGTGCTCTCGATGGGCGTCTATCTCGGCGCATCGACCAAGATTGTCGACCGGGTCACCGGCAAGATCTGGATTGGCGAAGTGCCGCCTTATGCCGTTGTCGTTCCCGGCACGATGCCGCCGAAGGTCAATATCGACGGCGTGCCCGGACCAAGCCTCTACTGCGCGGTAATCGTCAAGACCGTCGATGCGCAGACCCGGTCCAAGACTGGCATAAACGAATTGCTCCGCGACTGATGGCTACGCCGGTCAATCACGTGAAAGTGACGCTGGAACCAAATGACCACCCCTATCGCAACGGTGCTTGGACGCCGGTGTTTGAAGAGCTCGACACCGCTGAGCTTGAGATAATCGGCGAGATCCCCGCCGATATCGATGGCCTCTATGTCCGCAACACTGAGAATCCCCTCCATGACAGCCTCGGCCGCTATCATCCCTTTGATGGCGACGGCATGATTCATACGCTCCGGATCAAGGGCGGCAAGGCGACCTATCGCAACCGATTCGTCCGCACCAAGGGATTCGAGGCAGAGCAGCAAGCAGGCGGTCCGCTCTGGCCCGGCCTGATGGGCAATCCGCATGATGCACTGCAACCCGGCATGACCGCCCATGGCAGCGTCAAGGACAGCAGCTCGACCGACGTCGTCGTCCACGCAGGCGCGATCCTCTCGACCTTTTACCTGTGCGGCGAAGGCTATCGGCTCGATCCGGAAACCCTGACCACGCTCGGTCCCGCCGACTGGGTGCCCGCGCATGGCATCTCCGCCCATTGCAAGGTCGATGAGGCTAGCGGCGACCTGTTGTTCTTCAACTATGCGATCGAGAAACCCCATCTCCAATATGGTGTCGTCGGTCCCGACAATCAGCTGAAGCATCTGGTACCGATCGACCTGCCCGGCCCGCGCTTGCCGCACGACATGGCGTTCACCGAGAATTATGCGATCTTCAACGACTGCCCGCTGTTCTGGAAAGAGGAATTGTTTGAGCGGAAGCTACGCATCCCGGCCTTCCATCCAGATATGCCGACGCGCTTCGGTATCCTGCCGCGCATGGGTCAGCCGGACGAGATCAAATGGTTCGAGGCGAAGCCAACCTATGTGCTGCACTGGGCCAATGCCTTCGAGGAGGGCGATGAAGTTGTCCTCGACGGATATTTCCAGAACGACCCGGTTCCGCCGGCGCTGACCGATTTTCCGTCAGGCTATGAGAGCATGGGTGCCAGCCTCGATCTGCACAGCTTCAAACCCGAACTGCACCGCTGGCGGTTCAATCTGAAAACCGGCGAGACAAAAGAAGAGACATTGTTCGACGATTATCCGGTCGAATTCGGGATGATCAACGAACGATTCGCGGGCCGGCCCTATCGCTATGTCTATAGCGTCACCGGCGAGCCGGGCTGGTTCCTGTTCAACGGCCTGACCAAACATGATCTGGAGACCGGTGAAGCGGAGCATGTCTCGTTCGGCGAACAGAGATTCGGATCGGAAGCCCCCTTCATCCCGCGCGCCAATGCCCAGTCAGAGGATGACGGCTATCTGATCAGCTTTATCACCGATATGGCGCAGGACCGGTCGGAATGCATCATTATCGATGCGCAGAATATATCGGCGGGTCCGGTCTGCACGATTATATTGCCGCACCGGATATCCAGCGGCACCCATGCATGCTGGGCTGCGGCGGAGCAATTGGGTTAGCTCGTCATCCCAGCGAAGGCTGGGATCCAATCCAATAGCGCGAGTCACACCAAGGCGGGTTAGACCCCAGCCTTCGCTGGGGCGACGGGTTCAATCAAACAACTCCCCGTCCACCTCTTTACCCGCAGGCGGATTCAGCCCGAGATGCTTCCACCCGCGATCGTTGAGCGCCCGTCCCCGCGCCGTTCGGGCAATCAGCCCGAGTTGGATCAGATAGGGCTCGATCACTTCCTCAATCGTATCGCGCGGTTCCGACAATCCAGCAGCGAGCGTTTCGACGCCTACGGGACCGCCCTTGTAGATATCCGCGATCATATGCAGATAGCGCCGGTCCATGGCGTCAAGACCGATATGGTCGACTTCCAGCCGGGTCAGCGAATCATCGGCGACCTTCTTGTCGACGACCTTGGTCCCCGCCACATTGGCAAAATCCCGCACCCGCCGCAGCAAGCGCCCGGCGATGCGCGGTGTGCCCCGCGCCCGCCGCGCCACTTCAGTGGCCCCGTCCGGCGCAATGTCCAGATCGAGCAGCCGCGCGGCGCGGTGGACGACCTTTTCCAGTTCCTCGGTCGAATAGAAATTGAGCCGCACCGGTATGCCGAACCGGTCGCGCAGCGGCGTGGTTAGCAAGCCTTGCCGCGTGGTTGCCCCAATCAGGGTGAAGGCCGGCAGATCAATCCGCACCGAACGCGCCGACGGCCCTTCACCGATGATCAGATCAAGCGCGCGGTCCTCCATCGCCGGATAGAGGATTTCCTCGACCACCGGATTGAGCCGGTGAATCTCGTCGATAAACAGGACATCGCCTTCTTCCAGATTGGTCAGCAGCGCCGCCAGATCGCCGGACTTGGCGATCACCGGCCCGGACGTAGCCCGAAATCCAACCCCCAGCTCACGCGCAATAATCTGCGCCAGCGTGGTCTTGCCCAAACCGGGAGGCCCAAAGAACAACACATGGTCCAGCGCCTCGCTGCGCCCCTTCGCCGCCTCAATAAAAACCCGCAGATTCCCGCGCGCCGCTTCCTGCCCGATAAATTCGTCGAGCGTTTTTGGACGCAGGGCGGCGTCGATGTCTTCGACTTTGCGTTCCCCCGAAACCATGCGGTCGCTGTGTACCTCATTCGTCATGCTGAACTCGTTTCAGCATCTCGTGCGATTTGGCAAGCGGCGTTCACCGCCGCCAGAGATCCTGAATCAAGTTCAGGATGACAAGAATATGCATCCATCACCGCGCCGCCTTCTTCAACGCCAGCCGCACCAGCGCATCCAGCGTCGCGCCATCCCCGGCCTCGGCATCCGCCGCTGCCACCGCCGCACTCGCATCCGCCGGTTTGAAACCCAGATTCTGCAGCGCGCTCACCGCATCAGCGCTGTTGCTCGAAGGTGCGTGGACTACGCCGCCTGCACCGACAACTGGATCGGCCGCGATGCCGCCGACCTTGTCTTTCAATTCATTGACAATCCGCAGCGCCAGTTTTGGCCCGACGCCATTGGCCCGCGTGATCATCGCCTTGTCGCCCATCGACACTGCCCGCGAAATCTCACCCGGTTCCAGCGCCGACAAGATCGCCAGCGCCACCTTGCCGCCGACACCCTGCACCGAAATCAGCAAGCGGAACCAGTCGCGCTCCGAGCCGCTGGCAAAGCCCATCAGCCGCATGTCGGTCTCGCTGACCTGCATTTCGGTATAGATGGTCGCGCCATCGCCGACCCCGCCAATCGCCGCGATGGTACGCGAGGAGCAGAAGACCAGATAGCCAACGCCCTGCACATCGAGCACGATATTGTCCGTGCCGATTTCGTCGATAATGCCGGTGAGTTTTGCGATCATATTGTTGTTTTAGACTAACTTGCTCGGCAATCCAGCGTTCTTTCTCAACCTCGCGTAAGCGGGCTACAAAATTCGGCTCGCACGAAGCCACAAAGGCACGAAGCGAATGGTGACACGGACTTGCCTTCGTGCGTTTGTGGCTTCGTGCGAGAAAATCCGTCCGTCCTGAGCCTGTCGAAGGACAGCTGCCGGTCGATAGGTGCACTTCGACAAGCTCAGTGCGAACGGTGCTCAATTCGTTTCAATCTCACCTCTTCCGGTGATGCGCATGGGTAATCGCCACCGCCAGCGCATCGGCGGCATCCGCGCCGGCCAGCTTCACGCCCGGCAGCAGGATCTTGATCATCGCCTGCACCTGATCCTTGTCCGCCTTGCCGACACCGACCACGGATTTCTTCACCGTCCGCGCCGAATATTCGCCGACTTCGATCCCTGTCCGCGACGCGCCGAGCAGCACCACACCGCGCGCCTGCCCCAGCTTCAGCGTACTTTGCGGATTGCTGTTGACGAACACTTCCTCGACCGCCACGCCATCCGGCTTATATTCGAGCAGTACATCGGTCAGCGCCAGGTCGAGCTGGAGCAACCGGCTGGCCAAGGCCATTTTTGGATCGGTCTTGATCTGGCCATTGGCAATATGGGACAGGCGGTTGCCATCCGCCGCGATCACGCCCCAGCCGGTAGTACCGAGACCGGGGTCAAGGCCGAGAATGATCATCTCAGATTGCCGGCATCATATGGGTAGCCCGATGCGGCGACCGACAAAAGCCATCAGCAGATACAGGCTGACGGTCAGCACGCAGCCCGCCGCCAGCGACAGCCAGAAGCTGATTCCGCTGCGCAGAAGCATCGGAATCAGGAGAAACATTGGAAGAGATGGAAGCACATACCAGAAGGTCGCCTCGGCATGCAGCGCCATATTGTCCGCATCAGGTCGCGCAAACCAAAGAAAGATCATGCCCAATATCGAGATCAGCGGCAACGACGCGACCAGCGCCCCGAAACTGGGCTGGCGTTGGGCGATGCCCGCCACCAGAGCCACGATCACTCCCGCAAGAGCGGCCTTGGCGGCGAATTCCCACATCACTCGGCGTTCAGTTTTTCCATGATTTCGTCGGACACGTCATAATTGCCCCAGACGGTCTGCACGTCATCATCCTCTTCCAGCATGTCGATCAGATTGAGCAAGGTCTCGGCCTGTTCCTGATCGACTTCGACCTGCACCGAGGGCCGCCAGGCGAGTTTGACGCTTTCCGCTTCGCCGAGCGCCTTTTCCAGGGCACCGGACACTTCGTGCAGATCTTCCATCGCGGTCCAGATTTCATGACCGTCATCATCCGAGGAAATATCGTCAGCGCCGGCTTCCATCGCAGCTTCGAGGACTTTTTCCTCATCGCCGGCGCTGGCGGGATAATGGATATAGCCGACCCGGTCAAAACCGTGCGAAACGGAACCACTTTCGCCCAGATTGCCACCATTTCTCGACATAATGGTGCGAACATTGGTGAAAGTCCGGTTATTATTGTCGGTCAGCGTCTCGATGATCAGCGACACGCCGCCCGGACCAAAGCCTTCATAGCGGATTTCGGTATAGTCATCGCCTTCGTTGGCCGACGCCTTTTCGATCGCCCGCTGGATATTGTCCTTGGGCATCGACACCGCCTTGGCGCTGTTGACCGCCAGCCGCAGCCGCGGGTTGAAATCCGGATCGGGCATGCCGGACTTGGCCGCCACGGTGATTTCGCGCGACAGTTTTGAAAACTGCGCCGCCCGCTTCTTGTCCTGCGCGCCCTTGCGATGCTTGATATTGTTAAATTTACTATGGCCTGCCATATGATTCGTCCGTTGTTTGGATGGTTCAGTTGGGGGTTCTTTGCCGCATGTTTAAGACCAACTCAACCATTGGATGGGCAATCGGTCGCCTGACCGCAACGGCGGGTGATTTGATCGCCTTCCTACGCGCCCCAAAGCTGGACAGCGCAGACGACCAACCGCTCGGAAAACTGCCAGATCTTGCCTGGTTATTCGCGCTAAACCTGATCATCGTCGCGGCCATCGCTGCGATACTCCTGCCGGTCATGCTACTGCTCGATATCAAGATGGCGAGCAGCATGGCCGATCTGTTCAACCGTCCCTTCTGGCAATTGATAGCATTTGTGGTTGTCGTCGGCCCGATCGCGGAAGAATTGCTCTTCCGCGCCTGGCTAACGGGCTCGCCGAGGCTTCTGGTGCCCTTTTTCGGCGTATTGGCATGGCTGGCTGCCTCGACCGGTTTGCTGCATGTGGGCTGGCTTGACACCAAGGGCCCGATAGCGGCGGTGCTTTTGGCCGTGATTGTTGCGGCTGTCATCATCGGCCTGTTCGCCTGTTGGAAACGCACGACGCCAAGATGGTTTGTAAAGGCCTTCCCACTGATCTTCTGGAGCCAGGCGTTGCTCTTCGGCTTTGTCCATGTGTTCAACTATGCTGGCGGGAATCCCGTCGCTCTGCTGCCGTTTGTTTTGCCGCAGCTGGTCGGCGGTCTGATCTGGGGCTATGCCCGAATCCGCTATGGCTGGTGGGCCAATATTGCCCTGCACATGGCCTATAATCTGGTGGCGACGAGCGCCTTGCTATATATGCTGCTCACCCAACCGGAAGTGGTTTAGGCAATGACGACGGCGGTGCCGGATGCCGATACCATCAGCATCGAACCCTTGTCACCGACCACCTCATAGTCGAGATCGACGCCGACAACCGCATTGGCGCCGACCTTCGCCGCCTCCGCCTGCATTTCCGCGAGGGCCTCATCGCGCGCCCGTTTCAGGACATTTTCATATTTGCCTGACCGACCGCCAACGATGTCGGTGATACTGGCGAACAGATCACGGAACAGGTTTGCGCCGACGATGACCTCGCCGATCACGATCCCGCGATAGTCGCTAATCGCGTGATCCTCGATAGTGGGTGTCGTGGTGACGATCATAGGGCTTGTCCTTTTCTTGCCTGCTGCGAACCGGATGCTAATACTCCACCGTCGTCAGAGCAACCGCTGAAACCAGGCCACGTCGCGCCAGCCGCCCATTTTCCAGCCGACTTCCTTGTAGGTACCGACCAGTTCAAAGCCCATCGCCCGGTGCAGGGCGATACTCGCTTCGTTTGGCAGGGCTATGCCGGCGAAAGCCGCGTGGATTTTTCTCGCTTTCAGCCGCGGCAGGAGCGCCTCGTACAGCGCCCGGCCGAGACCTTGGCGCGCCTGACCGGGATCGATATAAACAGCGACATCACAACTGGTTTGATAGGCCCCCCGCGTGCGATGCTCGGAGCCATAGGCATAGCCAAGCACCGCTCCATCTCTTTCCGCAACCAGCCAGTCGTGCGAGTTCAGAGCCTTGGCAATGCGGCCAGCCATTTCGTCGGGATCAGGGGCATCCAGTTCAAAGCTGACCCAGCCATCGGTCACGAACGGCGCGTAGATTTCGGCACAGCGGGACGCGTCAGCGACCGTCGCGGACCGAACCGGGATCATCAGGCCAGGCCGAGCGCCGCTTTATAGGTGTCGAGAATGGCTTCCATTTCCTGCCGGTCATGAGCTTCCATTTTTCTGAGGCGAACAATCTGACGCATGATCTTGGCGTCATAGCCCTGCGACTTGGCTTCGGAATAAACATCGCGAATATCGTCCGCCATGCCTTTTTTCTCTTCTTCCAGCCGTTCGATACGCTCGATAAACAGACGCAGCTGGTCTGCGGCAACATTGCCTTCGCTCATTCTTCATTCCTTTGAAATATTTTGTTCGGATTCGTAGCCCGTCTTTAAGATGCGTCGGCGTTTTTGGCCACGCTTTCCTTCATCTTTTTGAGCCGCTCCGGGGTTGCCTCGGTCTGATATTTTTTCTTCCATTCGTTGACCGGCATGCCATGGATTGCCTCACGCGCCTCGTCCTTGGTCATCGTGCCACCGGCGTCATTGGTCGCTTCCATAACCCAGTCGGCGAGGCAATTGCGGCAGAAACCGGCCAGCCCCATCAAATCGATATTTTCCGCATCATGGCGGTGCTGAAGATGGTTTACCAGACGGCGAAAGGCAGCGGCGGCGGCATCGGATATTTGGTCGGTCATGTTCGTTTCCGTTGTTTTTTGTTTTTAACCTGTCATGAATTAGGAATAAGCAACCCGCAGGTAAAGCGCCACTAAGGAATTTGTGAATGGCATCGCCGATCTTCTCCCGCAACCGCAAGGTCAAAGTGCTGGCGACGCTGGGCCCGTCCAGCGGCAGCCCGGAAATGATCGAGAAATTGTACCGCGCTGGCGTCGACGCATTCCGGATGAATATGAGCCACGGTGAGCATGAGGCACATGCCGCCAATGTGAAATCAATCCGGGCGCTGGAAAAGCAAATCGGTCGGCCAATCGCCATCCTTGCCGATCTGCAGGGGCCAAAGCTGCGCATCGGCACCTTTGCCAATCCGCCGGTGCTGCTGAAAGACGGCGAACGCTTCACCCTCGACATGGTCAAGGAAAAGGGTGACGCCACCCGCGTCAGCCTGCCCCACAAGGAGATATTGAGCACGCTGCAGCCGGGTCACACCTTGTTGCTAGACGACGGCAAGATCCGGCTCGAGGTGACCAGCACGGATGGCAAGAGCGTCGAGACCAAAGTGATCGTCGGCGGCGAAATATCCGACCGCAAGGGCGTCAATGTGCCGGAAGTTGTACTGCCGGTCAGCTCGCTGACCGACAAGGATCGCAAGGATCTGACGTTCGCGCTCGAACAGGATGTCGACTGGATTGCGCTCAGTTTCGTGCAGCGCCCGGAAGATGTAGCCGAGGCGCGTCGGTTGATCGGCGGCAAGGCGGCGCTGCTGGCCAAGATCGAGAAGCCCGCGGCGATCGACCGGCTCGACGAGATACTGGAACTGTCGGATGCGGTGATGGTCGCGCGCGGTGATCTTGGCGTGGAGCTGCTGCCGGAACAGGTCCCGCCGCTGCAGAAGAAAATTGTCGCTGCGGCCCGCAAGCTGGGCCGTCCGGTGGTGGTAGCGACCCAGATGCTGGAATCGATGATCAAGTCGCCGACCCCGACGCGCGCCGAAGTATCCGACGTAGCCACCGCCATTTATGACGGCGCCGATGCCATCATGCTTTCGGCCGAGTCCGCGGTCGGCGACTGGCCGATCGAAGCGGCGACGATGATGGACCGGATCGCTGCGCAGGTGGAAAATGATCCGTCCTACGCCGACCGGGTGCATTTTACCGAAACCGTGCCGGATGAAACGACCGCAGATGCGCTGGCCGCAGCGAGCTACAATATCGCTCGCACCATCGAGACATCAGCGATCGTCTGTTACACATCGTCCGGCTCGACCGCCCGCCGGATGGCGCGCGAACGGCCTTCCGTGCCGCTGCTGGTGCTCACCCCCAACCGGCACACCGCCCGTCGCGTCGGCTTGCTGTGGGGTGCCTATGCCGTGGTCACCCGCGATGTCAGCGATTTCGAGGAAATGATCGCCAAGGCCAAGCGCATGGCCCTGCGCCACAAGCTGGGCGAGGCGGGATCCCGGTTGATCGTCTGTGCGGGCGTCCCCTTCGGCACTCCCGGCTCGACCAACCTGCTGCATGTGGTGCGGCTGAGCGGGGACGAACTCAAGCGCAGCTAGACGAATCTAAAGCAGGCCCCGCGCAACCAGATCCTGTTGCAGCGCTCCGGCTGTTTCAAACACATGCCCGGCTATTCCGAGGTCAGTCGCAGCCGCGACATTCTCTAGCCGATCATCAATGAACAGGCATTGCTCGGGCTTCCGATCAAAGCGGTTCAGTGCCAGATGATAGATTGCCGGGTCTGGCTTCATCAGCTTCTCATCGCCAGAGACGACGATATCCTCAAAGCAGTCGAAAACCGGCGCGTGCGGACGAAACCCGTGCCAGAATTCCGAGCCGAAGTTGGTTATGCCGAAGATTGCCACGTTGTTTTGGTGGAGCCGCTTTACCAGATCCAGCGAACCCGGCACCGGCCCGGGAATCGTCTCGTTAAACCGCGCTGCATAGGCGCGGATATGCGATTCATATTTCGGGAAGGATATAATGCGCTCGGCCACCGTCTCGGCAAGCGGACGTCCCGCGTCGTGCTGAAAATGCCATTCCGGGGTGACAACATGTGCCAGGAACCAGTCCAGTTCCTGCGGGTCGTCGATCAATGTTATGAACAGGCAGCGCAAATCCCATCGATAGAGCACGTTGCCCACATCAAAGATTACGGTGTCGATTTTGGCGATGGTAGATGATCCCTACCAAATTGAGCGCAGTGCGCGATTAGCCCTGGCGTGCCTTGAACCGGCGATTCGTCTTGTTGATCACATAGGTGCGACCACGGCGACGGATGACGCGGCAATCCCGGTGACGGTTTTTAAGCGACTTCAAAGAGTTGCGGACTTTCATTTTGGTACCACGCCTTGATTATCTGAATTTCTTGAAAGCAGGCTTGCTGCGTTGAAGCAGGGCAATTAAGGTCGGCGGCTGCCAAAGTCAAGCGACCAGCGCTATTCTCCGCGCATTTCTATCAGTTTGCGTTCCCATGCGAGGGCGTGGGCGACAATTTCGTCGAGATCGGCGTGTTTTGGCTGCCAAGGAAAGCGCTCCATGATCGCCCGATTGTCGGAAATCAGCGAATCGGGGTCGCCAGCGCGCCGCCCTTCCATTTTTCGCCCGATTTTCATGTTGGTGACCCGGTCGACGGCATCGAGCACCTCCAGCACCGAAAAACCCCGACCATAGCCGCAATTGAGCAAATGGTTTCGATTCGGGTCGGCGATCAGCGCCTCCAGGGCGAGCACATGGGCGCTGGCCAGATCCGACACATGAATGTAGTCGCGCACGCCGGTGCCGTCGGGCGTAGCATAGTCAGTGCCAAAGACGGCGACGCTGTCGCGCTTGCCCAGCGCTGCCTCGACCGCGACCTTGATCAGATGGGTGGCGCCGGCGGTCGACTGGCCGGTTCGCGCCTGCGGGTCGGCACCGGCGACGTTGAAATAGCGCAGGGCACAGAAATTCAGGTCATGCGCCGCCGCAACATCGCGGAGCATATGCTCGGTCATCAACTTCGACATACCATAGGGATTGATCGGTAGCTGCGGCGTGCTTTCGCTCACCGGGCTTTCCTCGGTCATGCCATAGGTGGCGGCGGTCGAGGAGAAGATGAAATGATGCACCCCGCCGGTCACCGCCGATTCGATCAGGCTGCGGCTCTTGGCGCTGTTGTTGTGATAATATTTCAGCGGATTCTCGACCGATTCCGGCACGATGATCGAACCGGCAAAATGCATGATCGCACCAATATTCTCGTCTTTGATGATTCGGGCGAGCAGAGCGGAGTCCTCAATATCGCCTTCATAAAAGGCGACCCCTTCCGGCACCGCCCAGCGAAACCCGGTGGTCAGATTGTCGACCACCGCAACTGGCCAGCCGGCATCCCGCAGGGCGAGCACCGCGTGGCTGCCGATATAGCCGGCCCCGCCGGTGACCAATATCGTGAACGGTTTCGCCATCGTTTGTAGACCCCCATCAATTCTCAACACCGGCTGTTTACCGCCCTGTTCTCTCCAATCGGTTAAACGCGCTTGTCTGCGGATGCAATTTTTTACCACGATCGCCGAGATTATGCGCTAATATGCCTTGGGGCGAGTTTAGGAGTGCGTATTATGGCCGGTTTTTCATCATTTTCCACCGTTGCATTGGCAGGTTTGCTGCTGTCGGGATGCACGGCAATGACTCCCCCGGTTGACGTCACCCGGTTTCACAACGCGCAAATCGCGCCGATTGTCCCGGGCAGCGTCATCATCGAGGCCAATGTCACCGACGAGGGCTATAGCCGCAGCATCGAATATGCGACCTATTCCGCTGCGCTGTTGCGCGAATTGCAGCGAGCTGGCTTTACCGAAGTCCGCGATAACACCGGCACCAGCCAGTATATCGCACGCTACACGATCGACAGAGCGGTCCTGACCGCGGGCGGCGCCCGGTCACCGATCTCGGTCGGGGTCGGCGGCAGCACCGGCAGCTATGGTTCCGGCGTCGGTCTGGGCATCGGCATAAATCTTGGCGGCCGGCCGAAGGACAAGATCGTCACCGAATTGTCGGTTCGCATCAGCAGGCGCGACAACGGCAGTGTGATCTGGGAAGGCCGCGCATCGGTGGAGGCCAAGCAGGGGTCGCCGGCATCACAGCCCGGGCTGGCCGCGGCGAAATTGGCCGAAGCCTTATTCAAGGACTTCCCCGGAGAGTCCGGAACCACTATCAGGGTCCCATGACCATAGAAATCACCAGCGCTTTCGATAGCGGTAATATCGAAGTCCATGCCATCACTGGCAGCACCGCAACACTGTCGATCCGCAAGGACAAGGACAGCGAGTTTTTCCAATGGTTCCACTTCCGGGTCGCTTGCCAGATCGGCGACGAGCTGGAATTGACCATCGGTGGGCTGAAAGACTCGGCCTATCCGCAGGGATGGCCCGACTATGACGCCTGCGTCAGCGAGGACCGGGAATATTGGGGCCGCGCCGCGAGCAGCTATGATGAAGACAGCGGCACTCTGACCATTCGCTATACCGCGAGCAGCAACATCGTCTGGTTCGCCTATTTCGCGCCCTACAGCATCGAGCGCCATCACGACCTGATCGCCGAAACCGCCGGCTTTGAAGGCGTGACGGTGCAAACGCTCGGCCATAGCCTCGAAGGCCAGCCGATCGACTGCCTTGAACTGGGCAGCGGCGACAAGCAGGTCTGGCTCTACGCGCGGCAGCATCCCGGCGAGAGCATGGCCGAATGGTGGATGGAAGGCGCGCTGGAAATGCTCACCGACCCCGCCGATCCCCACGCCCGACTGTTGTTACAGCATTGCCGCTTCCATATCGTCCCCAATATGAACCCCGATGGTTCGCGCAGAGGCCATTTGCGAACCAATTTCGCCGGAACCAATCTCAACCGCGAGTGGCACGAACCGAGCGCCGAAAAATCTCCGGAAGTGCTTTGCGTCCGCAATGCGATGGACAAAAGCGGTCTGGCCTTTGCCATGGATGTCCATGGCGATGAGGCGATTCCAGCGGTTTTCATCGCTGGCTTCGAAGGCATCCCCTCGATCACCGATGCACAGCTGGAAAAATATCACGGCTTCCGCGACCGCCTGGCCGAGCGCACCCCGGATTTCCAGACCGAGCTCGGCTATCCCACCGCTGGCAAGGGCAAGGCCAATCTGTCGATGTCTACCAATCAGCTGGCCGAACGGTTCGGCGCGGTCACGATGACTCTGGAAATGCCGTTCAAGGACAATCGCGATCTGCCCGATGCCGAACAGGGCTGGTCCCCCGAGCGCTGCAATCTGCTCGCCCGCGAATGCCTGGCGACGCTGGCCGAGATGATCGACGATATCTAGGGAAATGGCGGAGACGGAGGGATTCGAACCCTCGATAGGTTGCCCTATACACGCTTTCCAAGCGTGCGCGATCGACCACTCTGCCACGTCTCCGCAAATGCCATCTGACCCGTGAATCTGGTCGAATATCAGACAGCGCCGCTTCCCTAGTGCGGGATTCGCGCTTTCGCAAGCGATAGTGTGGCGTTAGGGTGATGGCTGACAGAATGTTGGAAATTAGACCCGTTAGTCCTGAGCTTGTCGAAGGACGCCTCGCGACGAACGTCGTGGTTCGACAGGCTCACCACTAACGGCAAGCAGCGGGGCTCTTCACATGAACAAATTCCTTTCCATCGCAACACTCGCGGCGCTTGCAGTGGCGTCTCCCCTGACCGCTCAGGAAACCGAACAGCCGGAATTTCCCAGCCCCAATGCCATAGTCGAGGCAGCCCCGGCCAGCGACTGGGTCAAGATTGCGCCCAGCGACCTGCTGGTCATGGACCTCGCCCCCGACGCAGAAGGCAACGCCCGCCGCGTGGTCATCCAGCTGATGCCGGAACCTTTCTCGCAAGGCTGGATCCGCAATATCCGCAAACTCGCCGCGGCGCATTGGTGGGACGGCACCAGCATCAACCGGGTACAGGACAATTATGTCGTGCAATGGGGGGATGCCGGTTACGACAATCCGGAATCGGGCAAGACTGAGCAGAAGGCTCTACCCGAAGGGTTGGAGACGGTGCCGGAGAGCGCGTATACTCAACAAATTACCTCCAGAGACCCTGCCGATACGATAATATGGGATTCAGGATCGTATGGGGTCGACAACTATTCTGACATGTCTCTGTTCGAAAAAGGATGGCCTCTCGCGTCACAAATTGGCGTTGATACCCGCCTGCGGGCCCATTGGCCCGTCCACTGCTACGGCGCGGTCGGCGTAGGCCGCAACTATTCCCCCGACACCGGCAGCGGCGCGGAACTCTACACCGTGATCGGTCATGCGCCGCGCCATCTCGATCGCAATATTGCCGTGGTCGGGCGGATTATCGAAGGCATGGAATATCTCTCCAGCCTGCCCCGCGGCAAGGGACAGCTGGGTTTCTACGAGGACGCCAGCAAGCGTGTGCCGATCAGCTCGATCCGCCTGGCCTGCGAACTGCCGACAGCGGACCAGCCGCGCTTCGAATATCTCGATACCGAAGCCGAAACCTTCGCAAAATATGCCGATGCCAGAGCCAATCGCCGCGATCCGTTTTTTATCGTGCCGGCTGGTGGCGCTGATATCTGCAATATTCCGGTGCCAGTGCGGCGGGTGAGCGCGGAGTGATGTTCCCCGGCGCAGGCCGGGGCCCAGAACAGTCCCGCCTTCGTTTCCAAGAACCAACCAGCAGGACTCGCCTGGACCCCGGCCTTCGCCGGGGCACGAATTCGCTTTCCTACATCGGGTGATTTCGATTAGTCTTGCCTTATGTCCCAATCCCTTACCTTATCCTCCCAACCACCGTTTTCACCAATTTCTGGACAAGAATATTTCTTCGCAATAGGGGGTGTGACCCTGTGTGACCCAAAGGCGAAAAGGTGCCTTGTTCCCCGGCGAAGAGCGCAAGCGACGGAAGCTTTGGGGAAGCTTCCCAAAGCTGAGCGGCCCAGAATATTCCTGAACCCGCGTCCAGAACCGCACTGCCATGACTCGACTGGACCCCGCCCTGCGGCGGGGCACAAAAACCGCCGTTACCGGAGGGGTGGGCTTTATTCCCTTTAACACTGTAAAGTTTGTAAAGATTAGCAAGGAATGGGCAGAATGAAAAACCGGTTTCGATCAGCGCGCATCGCTTTTTTAGCTATCGCTGCAGGATGCTTTCCCGTGGCATCGCCAGCATTGGCGCAGGACGAAACACCTGCCCCAACCCCGACGGAAGTTCTTGCAGCCGCCCCCGCCGACCATTGGCTCCCGATCCCGCTCAACGATCTGCTGATCTTCACCCTGCCCGACACCGCAGATGGCACCAAACGCCAGTCTGTCATCCAGCTGCTCCCGGCCGAACTTTCAGGCGGCCATGTCCGCAACGTTCGTACCTTCGCAAAAACCCGCTGGTGGGATGGCACCAAAATCTATCGCGTCGCCAAGGATTTCGTCACCCAGTTCGGCGGCAATCCCGATGGCAAGAAACTCCCCAAGGGCCTCGAAACCGTGCCGGAAAGCGAATATTTCAACGCAGCGCTCGGTGCCAAGCGCGACGCCGATATGGCAGCGCTGAAGGCTGCGGTCGATTACAGCAACCAGTATCAGGGCACCGATATCCGGCCGCTAATGAAGATCATCTATGAAAGCTATGGCGCAATAGTTGGCTTTGGCGGCGGCTGGCCGATTGGTAGCAAGACCATTGACGGCATGGTGCAATATTATCCGCTGACCTGCCGCGGATCGCTATCGCCCGCCCATTATGATCCGCCGGACACCGGCAGCGGCGCCGAAATGTCGGTAATCACCGGCGAAGCGGCGCGCAGCCTCGACACCACATTCGGCATGGTTGGCCGGGTGATCGAAGGGCTCGAGCATTTGCAGAATCTGCCGCTCGGCACCGACCCGGGCGGCTTTTCTGCGGACAAATCGCAGCATGTCGAAATCCGCGCGATCCGGCTCGCCAGCGAGTTGCCACTGGCCGAGCAGCCGACCTATGAATATCTGGCCAGTTATAGCCCGTCGCTGTTGCAATATATCGAAGCCCAGGGTGGCTATGGCAATATTTGTACCGCCCCCGTGCCGATAAGAAAAATCTCAAAATAGCGTAATATTATTACAACGCATCTCGCCCAGGCCGTCATTTGCTGGTAATGCATATTCTATAGACTCATCAGAACAGGAGCCTCCCCATGCGCGTTGGAACACCCCGGGAAATCAAGAATCACGAATATCGGGTCGGCCTGACCCCCGAATCGGTCCGCGAACTGATCGCCCATGGCCATGATGTGCTGGTCGAGACCGGTGCCGGGCTTGGCATTGGCGCCGAAGATGCGGAATATGTCGCCGCCGGCGCGACGATTGCGCCGACCGCAGCCGATGTCTTCGAAAAATGCGAAATGGTGGTCAAGGTCAAGGAACCGCAGGCGATCGAGCGGGCGATGCTGCGCGAAGGGCAGATATTGTTCACCTATCTGCACCTTGCACCCGATCCGGAGCAAACCAAAGATCTGGTCAAATCCAAATCCATCTGCATTGCCTATGAAACCGTCACCGGTACGGGCGGCCTACCGCTGCTCAAACCGATGAGCCAGGTCGCCGGACGCATGTCGATCCAGGCCGGTGCTACGGCTCTTGAAAAGGCGCATGGAGGTCGCGGCATATTGCTCGGCGGTGTCCCCGGTGTTGCGCCCGGCAAGGTCACGATCATCGGCGGCGGCGTGGTTGGCTTCAACGCCGCGCAAATGGCCTCCGGTCTCGGCGCGGATGTGACCATCCTGGATCGCAATCCGGATGTGCTGGAATCGGTCGGCACCCATTTCGAGACCCGCGCCAAAACCCGGTTCTCGAACAAGGCCAATATCGCCGAATGCGTCGCCGAAGCCGATCTGGTAATCGGTGCCGTGCTGATCCCCGGCGCGGAAGCGCCCAAGCTGGTGACGCGCGATATGCTGAAAACCATGCGGCCGGGGTCGGTGCTCTGCGATGTCGCGATCGATCAGGGCGGCTGTTTCGAAACCTCCAGGGCGACAACCCACGAAGATCCGACCTATGTGGTCGATGATATCGTCCATTATTGCGTCGCCAATATGCCGGGCGCGGTTTCGCGCACCTCGACCTATGCGCTCAACAATGTCACCCTGCCACACACGCTGGCAATTGCCAACAAGGGCTGGGAAGTGGCGTTGCGCGAGGACAGGCATCTCGCCGAAGGCCTGAATGTCTGGAACGGCCATGTCACCTACAAGGCGGTCGCCGAGGATCTGGGGTATGAATATATGTCGGCGGCCGAGATTTTGGTATTGAAGGCGGATGATTGATGGGTGCTGATCTTGTCCGTTAGTGGTGAGCTTGTCGAACCACGCTGCAAGACCATAGACGCCCTTCGACAAGCTCAGGGCTAACGGATAGATCGAAAGGACAGACCAACATGGCAACAGCAGACCAGAAACCGCTCGGCTCGGGATTCCACTCAAAAAGCGAACCGCACGAAATACTCGCCGGCATCGATCTGACCGGCAAGACCGCGATTGTCACCGGCGGCTATTCCGGCATCGGCCTGGAAACCACCCGGGCGCTAGCGGATGCTGGTGCCACGGTGATCGTGCCGGTGCGCGATCCAGCCAAGGCGGAGGAAAATCTGTCGACCGTCGAAGGCGATGTCTCCACCGCCAAGATGGATCTTGCCGACCTCGATTCGGTGCGGACCTTTGCCTCGTCGGTCTATGACAGCATCGACGCGCTGGATCTGCTGATCAACAATGCCGGTATCATGGCCTGTCCGCTGGAACGGGTTGGACCCGGATGGGAAAGCCAGTTCGGCGTCAATCATATGGGCCATTTCGCGCTGACCAAGGCGCTGTTGCCGCTGCTCGAAAAGGCCGCCGCGCCGCGGGTGGTCGCGCTGTCGTCGATTGCCCACAAGCGCAACGGCCTGTTGTGGGACGACATCCAGTTCGAAAACAGCGAATATCAAAAATGGGTTGCCTATGCCCAGGCGAAGAGCGCCAACGCCCTGTTCGCCAATGCGCTCAGCCGCCGGATGCAGCGCTTTGGTGGGCGGGCGTTCTCGGTCCATCCGGGCGGTATTTTCACGCCGCTGCAACGCCACCTGCCCAAAGAAGAACAGGTCGAACTCGGCTGGCTGAACAAGGACGGCTCGGTGCCGCCAATGGTTGCCGAAATCTTCAAAACACCGAAACAGGGCTGCACCACGAGCTTGTGGGCCGCGACATCTCCGCTGCTCAATGACATGCCGGGCGTCTATTGCGAAGATTGCGATGTCGCCCAGCTGATGGGCGAGGACTCGCTGCCCTATCAGCATTGCGCACCGCATATCACCGTCGATGAAGACGGCGAGCGGCTCTGGGCGATCAGCGAAAATGTGCTCGCCGCCGCCTGATGGGGACGGAAGACCGACACGACAGGGAATATGCCGGCCTGTTGCAGCGCGATGCGGCCGGCTTCCTGCTGCGGTGCGATGATGGCAGCCGCTATCGGCTCGAGCTTTTGCGCACCCCGATTGACGAGGTCGAGAAGCGGGTGGTGGTAACAGGCCGGATCGCTAGCGGTGCGGTTCTCGAAGCAGATGGCGTGCGGCTGGCATGAACTTTCGGCGGGCGGAAGAACAGGATATCGGAGCGCTCCATGCGCTGATCGAAAGCGCCTATCGCGGCGACAGCGCGAGGCGCGGCTGGACCCACGAAGCCGACCTGCTCGGTGGCCAGCGGACCGATCTTGAAGCGCTCCGCGCCATCATGGATGATCCGGATCAGGTGATCTGGATCGCCGAACAAGAGGGCGTATTGCAGGGCTGTGTGCAGCTATCGAGAGTGGGTGGCGCCACCGCCTATCTCGGTCTGCTGACCGTTGACCCGTCGCTGCAGGCCGGTGGTCTTGGCAAACTGCTATTGGTCCGTAGCGAACAATATGTCCGCGAAACTTGGGGATGCCAAGCGATTGAAATGACCGTGATCAAACAGCGGGGTGAACTGATCGCTTATTATGAACGGCGCGGATATCAGCGAACGGGCGAATATCGACCCTTCCCGCACGAAGAACCACGCTTTGGGTTGCCAAAAACCGGGGAACTCGAATTCGCGGTGTTGCGCAAGGAAATCTAGGCGGCCTTGCCTTGGAGTGCCTTCTGGCGGCGGCGCTGAACCGAACTGCCGAGGCCCAGCGCCTCGCGATATTTGGCGACGGTCCGCCGAGCAATGTCGAAACCTTTGGCCTGGAGCAAGGTCACCAGCTTGTCGTCGGACAGGATCTTCTTGGGATCCTCTTCGTCGATCAGCGTCTTGATATGACTCTTTACCGCTTCCGCCGAGGCCGCCTCACCGCCGGTCGACGACTGGATCCCGCTGGTGAAGAAATATTTGAGTTCAAACGTGCCGCGCGAGCAGGAGAGATATTTGTTGGATGTAACCCGGCTGACCGTCGATTCATGCATCTCGATCTGCTCGGCGACATTCTTCAGCGTCAGCGGCCGCAGATGCGCCACTCCCTTGCGGAAAAAAGCCTCCTGCTGCTTGACGATCTCGGTCGCAACCTTGACGATCGTGCGCTGCCGCTGATCGAGCGCCTTGATCAGCCAGTTGGCGTCGGCGAGGCATTCGTTGAGCCAGTCCTTCGACTGCTTGTCCTGTGCCCCGTCCTTCAATTCGGAATAATAGCTGCGATTGACCAGCACCTTGGGCAAGGTGGCGCTGTTCACTTCGATCAGCCACCGGCCCCCGCGCTCGGCGATAAACACATCCGGCACAACCGCCTGCACCGCGCCGCCGCCGATCTTGCAACCGGGCTTTGGATCATAATTGCGCAACTCGCTGATCATATCCATCAGGTCTTCGTCATCGACGCTGCAAATGCGCTTGAGCTGCGGCAGTGCGCCTCTGGCAAGCAGATCGAGATTGTCGATAAGCCGCGCCATCGCCGGATCATAGCGATCGGCGTCCTTGGCTTGCAGCGCCAGGCATTCTGCCAGGTCTCTTGCGCCAACACCGACCGGATCCAGCGTCTGGACGGCACCCAATATGCGCTCGATATCGGCTAGGCCGACATTCAGACGCTGGGCCAGTTCGAGCAAGTCGGCCTGCAGATAGCCGCATTCATCGATCTGGTCGATGATATGCTGCGCCACGAACAGGTCGGTGCCAGAAAGAACCGCGCCGGCCTGGTTCATCAAATGGTCCGTCAGCGTGATTTCAGCGACCAGCATATTCTCGAAATCCGGCGAATCGCCCGTCGCTCCGGAGCTGGCGCTCCCGCTATTCAGGCCCAGCTGACCATCGAGTGTGCCATCGCTGTCGGACAGGCTGTTATTGGTGAAACTGTCCGTATGCCCCTCCATATCGAGGGTCGCTTCGGCATCGGAGGGGCCGGACGACAATATTTCGTCGCTTCCCTGCGCCCCCGGCTCGCTCAGCGGTTCCTGAGAATCATTGGCGTTGCCATTTTCGGTCGAAATCTCTCCGGTATCGAGCAGCGGGTTCTTCTCAAGCTCATCGGAAATGAATGTTTCAAGTTCGAGATTGGACAATGTCAGAAGCTTGATCGCCTGCTGCAGTTGCGGCGTCATCACCAGCGACTGGCTCTGCCGCAAATCGAGGCGAGGCGCGAGTGCCATTGCTATAGTGCGAAACCTTCGCCCAGATATAGCCGCCGGACATTGGCATCTGCGACCAGATCTTCCGGACTGCCCGCAAACAGCACCTGACCGTCATAGATGATGCAGGCCCGGTCGACGATATCGAGCGTCTCGCGGACATTATGATCGGTGATCAGAACGCCGATACCGCGCTCTCGCAACTGACAAACCAGATCACGAATGTCGGCAATAGACAAGGGATCGATCCCGGCAAACGGTTCATCCAGAAGCACGATCGAGGGACTCGCGGCCAAGGCGCGGGCAATCTCGCATCGCCGCCGCTCGCCGCCGGACAATGCCATCGCTGGTGAACTGCGCAGCTTGATCAGGCCAAATTCATCAAGCAGGCGATCGAGCGTTTCCGCCCTCACACCGGAATCGGGCTCGACCATCTCGAGCACTGCCATGATATTCTGCTCGACCGTCATTCCGCGAAAAATCGATGTTTCCTGGGGAAGATAGCCGATGCCGAGGATCGCCCGGCGGTACATCGGGAGTGACGTGATATCCTCCCCGTCGAGCATGATCCGTCCGGCGTCCGGTCGAACCAAACCCATGACGGAATAGAAGCAGGTGGTTTTGCCCGCGCCATTGGGACCCAACAGCCCCACGACTTCACCGCGCCCGACAGACAGCGAAACATAGGACAGTACCGAGCGCTTGTCATAGCTTTTGGCGATTGAAACAACCGCCAGACCATGCTCCATGGCATCGCTCGCCATCGCCGCACCCGGGTCGGCCATTATTGGCATGTCAGACATAGCTGTATCGTTCATATTCGTCCTCATATGCATGGGCTGTCTTGTCGTTGGGTTAACAGCATGCCCCAATCTGATCCAAATTGGCAAGCTTTGTGCATGGTAGATCGGAAAAGGACTGTCATCATCGCAAATCAAGCATCGTTACCGCGTGACACGGCGCGCTGTTTCCTGGGCCGCCATACAACTACCTTTTATCGCCCATCCCGCGGCGTCAATTTTTGCGTTGCGGGACCGTGAATGTACCGGACACGCGGCCACTGGAATCCTGCGTACCGACCGAGGAACCTCCGGTCGAACGCCCGTCGATCGTCGATCTTCCCGACGCGAGGTCGATAATCACCCGGCCGCCAGAAAGACGGTTCGCGCCCTGAGTAAGCGTAACATTGCCGATCAATGTGATGAGTCGTCGATTGAGGTCGTAAATAGCGACGTTGCCCGTAGCGGTGTCGCCGGCTTTGCGAATGGTGACGCCGCCGGATGCGTCGATCCGGTCAATCTCGATTCCGCCAACGCTCCGATAAGCCACTGTCATGCGGGCGGAATTGAGTGTCATGCCTGCCTGCTCGACGCGAACGGCACCCGACAAGACGACACGGTCCGCTCGATCCTGCACTTCGATCCTCCCGGCATCGAACGTCACCGGCGCATTGCTGTTGTGGCTTCCGAAAACTTGAGCGGGCGCCGGGCCTGCGAGCAGCAAAAGCGACGCAGCCAGAAGAGCGGTGCCAGCGGCAAGAAAAAGAAAAAGGTGCAGTTTCATCTAAGGTCTTCTTAGTCCATTTTGTTCGATCCGCAAACGCGCATTACCAGTAAGGCTCACGGTGCGCTCAGCCAAATCAGCTTCAAGTCGATCCGCCCTGAAAGTTCCGATATTGGTCCGTCCATCAACCGTCCCTTCACTCTGCAATGTGCGCTGCTTGAGATCGACGGTGACATTGTTGGTCGAAAGACGATAGCCGCTGGCGGCCTCGACCTGCACGGGTCCCGGCACCCGAACCTTTTCCTGATCCATATCGTAGCGACCACCGCTGGCGCGTATCTGGGCCGGGCCGTCCGTCAATAATATGCGAGCCGACAGATCTCTTAATTCGACGATTGCTTCGCTGGAGCTTTTCTGGACCGCGGACCCCGCTTTCAAAGAAAAGGGACGGCCTTCGCTATCTTCACCGCGATAGAGCGCTTCGGTAACGCGCATGCGTTCCTTGGCTACATCGACGCTATTCTTGTCCAGAACGAAACTCAGTTCGCCGGTCATCGTGAACGGGGCCAGCGCCAGCATCGAACCCAATATGCCAACGCCAACAGGAAGAATGAAACGCAGCAATCGAACATTTCGATCATGCGTGCCGTTCGGAGCGGCAAATTCCTGGCGCTTTGTCCGGACAATATTAGCAGTGGTTACCATGGTTAAACAGCAATCCCTCGATCATAGTCACGACGACTGTGCGATAGGTTCCAACGCTCACGCATGCGCGAAAATATCTGTTTCTGGCCAGCCAGCCAGATCCAGACGTGCCCGGTCCGGCAGAAAGTTAAAACACGCCTGTGCCAGAGCCGTTCTGCCTTCCCGTTCGAGCCGAACTTCCAGCTCATCCTTCAATCGGTGCAGAAAGCGAACATCGGACGCGGCATAGTCCCGCTGCGCTTCGCTGAGTTCGGGGTTGCCCCAATCGCTGGACTGCTGCTGCTTCGAAATATCCTGCCCGAGCAGCTCCCGGACCAGTTCCTTCAGGCCGTGCCGATCCGTATAGGTTCGAATAAGACGCGATGCGATTTTCGTGCAGAACACCGGCTCCCATCACGCCCATATAATGTTCGATGGCGGCAAGGTCGAATCGCGCAAAGTGATATAGCTTTACGCGTTTTGGATCGGCCAGAATCGCGCGGAGGTTTGGTGCCGCATAATCACTGTCGGGACCGAAGCGCACAAGATGCTCGTCGCCTTCGCCGTCTGATATCTGAAGCAGGCATAGCCGATCGCGATGGGTTTGCAGTCCCATGGTTTCTGTATCCACGGCAACGGCTCCGTCGCCCATAACGCCAGCGGGAATGTCTTCTTCATGAAAAAAAACTGCCATTAATATCCGCCTGTTTCTGTTTGCCTCTGGGCCCGCGTCATTTTCTCAACCGTGGCGTCCGAGCGACGCCTGCCTGGCTTGTGGTTTATACCTTGGCCAGATCTCCGGCTGTGAAAATTGACAGCAGCGCACCATTGCATATGCCATGTGGCGCAGGCCGGTTCAAACAGCAAGTTTAGTTTGATCCCGATGTGGTATCAAAATGCGGGAACACCGCGTTTTTGAGCAAGACGGTTTGAAGATCAATTTCAGCCGGCCTGCGCACCAATCGCCGATTTCATTCGCTTATTCGACTGTTTTTCTATATAGTTGACGCGCACGACGTTGGGATTCGTGCGAAACAATGTCCCGGAAATCGTCCGCTGTGGCATTGCTATTATTGGGCAGGACGAATTGAAAGCGACGATTTAAGAATGGGTTTTGACAGAAACCGGCGAGGCAGAGGCCGGGACAAGCGCGACGGCTTCGGTGACGAAAACTTCGATGGATATCAAGGTGATAACGGTCCACCCGTAGAGCGATATACGCGGCCAGACAGTGATTCCGGTGCCCCCAGACGGGGCGGCGGTATGCCGGATCAAGTCGTCGGCGAAAGCACCGGGACGGTGAAATTTTTCAATGCACAGAAAGGCTTTGGCTTCATCGTCCAAGATGGTGGCGGTGAAGACGTTTTTGTCCATATTAGTCAAGTCGAACGTGCGGGCCTGAAAGGTCTCGCCGAAGGCCAGACATTGCGTTTTTCGCTGGTGGACCGCGGCGGTAAAGTGTCCGCTTCAGACATTCAGATTGAAGGTGATCTCATAGAAGTGCCGGACGGTGGCGGAAGCCCTCGTGAGGATCGTGGTGGCGGTGGCTCCCCTCGCCGGGAACTTACCGGAGAAAAGGCCACTGGCACTGTAAAGTTCTTCAATGGCAGCAAGGGCTTTGGCTTCATTCAACGTGATGATGGTCAGCCTGACGCATTTGTCCATATTTCTGCCGTAGAGCGTGCTGGGATGCGCGGGCTGGAAGAAGGGGACAAGCTGGAGTTTGAACTGGAAGTCGATCAACGGGGCAAGACCGCGGCGGTAAATCTGGTCGCGAAATAGCACGTTTTATCCGATTGATATAAAAATGGCGGGTTTCGACCCGCCATTTTTTTGCCCTCCAGCGCCTGTCATCATGGGCAGAACAGCCGGACATAGAAAAGCCCGCGGAACCAGTCCCGCGGGCTTTTGCAATTGGAATATCTCTGCTCCTAGAAGCGGAAGCTAATCGCGCCGGAATACACCTGGCTGGACACATCCGACCGACCAACCGTCGAGTCGGCGGAGAGATCCAATGAGACATTGCCCATGTTGTAGCGCAAGCCAACACCCACTTCGCCCCAGTTCTTGTCCGGTGCTGCCAGCCGGAATGGCGCGGCCAGTCCATTTCCTCCAACAAAATTCGCACCGAAGCTATTCGGATTATCCATGAATTCATGAACATAGTTCATTGAGGCGCGAAGCTGCAATGTGCCACCTGGCTTCGATTTGAACTCGACACCCGCCAGACCTTGGACGCTGTTATAGTCCGGGCGAATGATCGCCAGCGCTGGTCCGCCACCCTTTTCGTTCACATTGCTGAAGTTGATCTTCGCCGCACGACCCCGAATTCCGGGCGCGATGATCGCATTGAGAAGATCAAGTTCTTTCGACAACCCGATCTCGGACGCAAATACGAAACTGTCATCGTCGGTAGTCAGGTTAAACGCCTGCGCTCCAACAGCGACGTTGCGCAGGGTCTTCACATTATAGGTACCAAGCGTAACCCGTGCATCCAATACCAGGTCGGCAAAGGTTTTCGATTGGCCGTAAATCGAACCCATAATGGCTTTCGACTGTGCCGTATTCCCCAATGACGCCGTTGCATCGACATCCGAATAATAGCCGGACAGTCCTATGAATGAAGATTCGTCCAGATAATATTCAAGGCCAGCAGCAATGAAGAAGCCATCAAATTCATCTTCTCCGTTAGCTGCGCCAGGATTGCGAACTGGCATCGACTGAGTGTCTCCGTTTACGAAGCCACCGGCAAGATAAATAGCCATATCCTCGTTAACGCCGCCGGTGCGGACTTCCGTATCGTCCGCAAGTGCGGCGGAATCACCGACTGCAGAAGCGCCATTCATCGCAAAGCCGCCGAGAGATGCAGCCGCCAACTGTAGCGGTTGACCGATGACAGCGATAGTACCCCCATTGGAAGAACGATCAGCAAAGCTGTTCCGGTTTTGGTGGAAACCGGCAACATTGCTGAGAAGACCTCGACCCATCGCCTGTGCTGTCGACTCCGTGGTCGGTGCCCAGCTGTCAAACGTCGATTGAATTGTCCCCGCATTCGCAAAATCCAGGAAGGAGAAGAGACCAGCAACAGCCGTATTACCACGGTTGCGATCCATCAAAGCGGCATAGCTGACTTGTACCGGATTGAGCTTGTCGATGACATTCTGGTAACTTTGCGCCCGGACGGTCAAGTCGACCGCATTTGCACTGTAGGTCAGATTGGAAAGCAGAATGGCCGAAAGATTCGACACGCCGCTAAATGTGCTTGTCACCCCACCCGTAGCGGTCAAAATCCGATAGGTGTTTGGTGTAGCAGTCTGCAGAGCGGCAACATTTGCCACTGCAACGTTACCGCCGACATTCGCCACGCCGGTGACGGCAACACGATCTGAGCTTCCAGAAGTACCAACGTCGACGAACAGAGTTGAGCCCGATGACAAGATCAGATTGCCGTCGACATTTAACGTGCCGATCGTGCCCATCGTACCTGGCGCAATTCCGCCAGCGATACTGGTCAAAAACGGAGCTTTCACAGTGCCGGCACCCGACAACAATCCACTAAACAGCGAATAGTCGCCCGTGCTTGTAAGCGATCCATTAACCGCAACCCGTCCGCCTGTCTGATTTGTATCTATCAGCGTAGACAATTTCCCGTTGCTGTTGATCACAAGACCGGCGGTGCCGCCTACGTTCAATCGGTCGATGGTCACATTGCTGCTCAATGTCGTGGTGCCAGCTTTGCTGAGCGTCACTTCAAAATAACGACCGTTCACGCGTGCCGCTGGATTGGCGCTGACAACCGGGTTGACATTGTTCGGAACAAAGCCGGTTGCACCAGGCAGGCCATTCGTCAGCGTTGGCGTGGGTAGCGGATCTCCCGGCGCTTGCGATTCTTCCTTCGCAAGCTCAACTCCACTAGCAGCCTGGGCTTCATCGTCCGCCGTCTCGACACCATTATGCGGTGCTTCAATGGCGAATTCGACGCCATTGCCGTGCGCCTGATGCTCGGCGCCCATGATCATGCCTGCGCGTGCGCCCGGAGAGGAAGCAGATGCAACCTCGACTGACGCTGCCACGGCTGTACTGGGCGCGACTTGCGCTACAGCATCCGATGATTCAGCATTGCCGTCAGCAGCCAGATCAGAAACTTGAGAAGCAGTGCCAAATTCCACAATGCCAATGCCCGAGGTCAAATTGCCACCCGCTGTAGTCGCAGGCGTTGGGGTCGGAGCTGGCGCGGGACGCGATGGCGGCGTTTCTTTGCCCGTGGCAAAGTTAAAGCAACCATCACCGGGATTGTTGCCTTCCGGATCAAAGCAGACTTCACCGAATGTTGGAGTCGTGCCGAACCGTCCAGCAGACTGCTTATCGGGGAAGCCGTTTACTACTTTTCCATCGGCATTGATGATGCGGTAAGCAGGGTCGAGATCTGTCTGCCAGCGCGTCGCATCTTCCCACGCACCATCTCCAGCTTTCGCGCTAACATAGCGATAGGGATTGGTTGCTGCGATATAGTCAGAAAAAAGAAACAATGGCTGATAGAAGCTTTCGGTACCGTAAGAACTGAAAACCTGGGCGCCAAAGAATCGCGAACCACCGGACAAGACGCCGATCTGAAGGTTTTCGGTCGACAGACTGTTATTTGCCGCATCAAGAATCAAAGGACCGCCAGAATCGCCGCCCGCTGTCGTCCCTTCGCGGACTCGCGGCTCATCCTTGTACAGGTTAAAATCAAAAGGGTTGGTTTTCTTCGGATCGTCGAAATCGAGCCGATAAAGAACCTGCGGCAGATCGCCAAATGCAGCGCCAAACAAGAATTCGTTGCGCTTATCGAAAGACGAGAGCGAACCCAGCATATTCTCCGCGGCGCGGCGGCGATAGTCGATGCCCACATTCGAGCCAGCTGTTCCGCTACCCGTCCGGCCATAGCCGGTAATATTGACATGGTAACCTGTGCCGTCCTTGTCGCTAATTGAAGCAGGCGTCGGCAACGGTGAGAAAAGCAGCGCCCAGGTCGGGATCTTGCCTGCAGGAGTAGCAAGGCTGGCGAGAGCAATATCACCCTCTAGAAAGCCCGCACTGTCAGGCCGCTGATTGGATTGTGCGTTCCAAAAAATCTGGTTGACCAGAAAAGTGTTGACCGATTGTTGGAAGGTACCGGAACTGATGCCCAGTTCATCGCGAATGAAGTTGCGCAGCTGGCTGGCGTTAAAGTCAAAAGACCAAGCGGTATTCACTACCGTGCCATAATCGCTTTCCGGACGGTCATTCACACAATGTGCGGCGAATAAAACAGTACGCGGGTTGATCAGCGTACCCGAACAGACAAAGCCGTCACCGCGAGCGAACATGCCAACGCCATTCACGCCGCCAGCTTCATCGAGAATCTGGGCTGGAGTATAATTGTCGTTGGGCACGATAGCCTGAGCAGGTGTAGCGAGAGCGATCGTGGCAATTGCCCCTGCTGCCGCAGTCCGCAAAAGTACAGAACGCTTAGTTTGTCCGAAATTCTTGTTCATGGAAGAATGTCCCCTGTAATATTCAGCCAGAATAGACTCAAGCCATTGCTTTGCTTATTTCACAGACCGAATCAAAGTGAATTTTCCTTGAGACACAGCAATTCGCCGAAAAAAGCCGGTTTTTTGCGGAATTTCCAAAAGGGCAAAATTCAATCTTGGTTGCATATGTGTTGAATGGGCAACAGAGTTTGACCATTTCAGCCAAATATTACCGCCGCCGCCAACGGTCATTTATATCTTGGCGGCGACGATTTGATTCTGATTTCGGCTAATCTCCAGTGGCGGAGAATTTACTGATCTTTGCTCAATCTTTCTGGGCGATTTCCAACAGGAACCATGCGCGCTCTTCTGCTTGGTCGGTCCAGTCATCCAGCAAACCGTCCGTAGCATTGTCGCCGGCGTCGCCCGCCAATTCCTTTGCTTCGCGGAGTTTTTCAACGAGCTTCAGATTGTCGGCACGCAGTTCACCAAGCATTTCCGGCGCCGCAACCTTGGCATCGTCGTTATCGGCGATAGTCTGTCGTTTGCCGATATCGCCAATCGAGGTAAGCGTGCGGTGGCCATTTTTGCGAACGCGTTCGGCAATCAGGTCGGTTGTCGCGAGAATCTGTGCCGCATGTTCGTCAAACATAAGATGATAATCCCGGAAATGCGGCCCGGAAACATGCCAGTGAAAATTTTTCGTCTTGAGATAAAGGGCAAAACTATCTGCGAATATTCCATTCAGTGCTTCGGCTACAGCCTTCTTTGCATTGTCGCCTGTGGTCATTGTCATTCTCCTTTTCGGATGCGTTTAGTTTATAACAGAAGGATACAGTTTATTGGCGACCCAACATAACGGGAAGATTTGCTCTCTCAGAGTGACAATATCGATTGAGCGCCTGGACACAATTGACCGGCCCGCCATTGACTGGCGGCTTCAGAATATTCCCCAGGCGCCAAGCGCCAGAATAGCCCCAACCAACAGAAAGATCGCCCCGCCCGCATAGCGAACCGGCGCCATTGGTATGTTTTCGGTCAGTTGCCGATAAAACAGGATGGCGGGCAGGCAAGCGATCATCACCCCGAACCACCCGCCGGCAGCGGCAAAAAAACCCATGTCCGTTCGCGCTGCGGTCGCCATCAAGACAAATTGCCCCTTGTCGCCAAATTGCAGAATGAAGAGCCCCGCAAACGACGTCCAGAACGGCCCAAGCTGCCAATTTTCCAGCAAGTCAACCGGGCGCCGCCAGGCCACCATGCCAAAGCCAGCAAAAATTAGTGACAGGGCATAGAAAAGTTGCAGAGCGTCTTCGCTAATCCACCGATGGATCGCTGAGCCTGCGATAGCTGAAATCACGCAATTGCAAAGAGTGGCAAACCCAAGCCCCCAGATGACCGGCGACAATCGGCCATATCTCATGGCCAGAGCAGCACATAATATCTGTGGCCTGTCGCCAAATTCTGCGACCGCCAAAGCAAACAGAGAAGTTAGAAATGCGTCCACTGCCTGTGCGGTTACGGCTGCCCGCCAAGGCGGAGTGCTACATTGGCCATCAGCGCTTCAGTCATGGCAGGGTTCATCTGGACGCAGTCGAGACTCGCCCGCATAGCTTCGAGATATGATCGCGCAATGGTAGTCCCGCCGCCATTCTGCAAGGCTGGTTGCAAAGCGCTTTCCAATGCGCAACTAAGATCGCGAAGCGCAAACAGATGATGCGAGGTTGCTTTTTGCCGCACCTGGTCCAGATGCATGAGAAATTGACGTGGCTGCTGCGCAACCATTTCCGCCGGCAGGCATTCGAGCAAATTTAGCATTTCCGCCTGTACAAACAGATCTTTATCATGATTCATCGCAATTGCTCCCTGCTTCGATGCGACCATGCAAAAACATGGTTAAAAAGTCGTAAATGGAGCGGAGATTGCTTCCCTCAGGATCACGAAGGCTTTTTCTTGACATTGACTGGCGTTTTCACCATTAGCGCGGGAAGGAATGCGGCGCCGGATTGCGTCGCTGTTTTTATTTCAGCTTCTGCGTTAAGGAATGCACCATGGCGAAACCAGCCAATGTAAAGATCAAACTCGTCAGCACGGCGGATACCGGCTTCTTCTATGTAACCCGGAAAAACCCCCGCAATCTCACCGAAAAAATGGTGCAGCGCAAATATGATCCGGTTGTCCGCAAGCATGTCGAATTCAAAGAAGCCAAAATCAAATAAGCAGCTTTTGATTGTGCTTTATCGGTGCAGGACCTGCTGCACCGATTCGATGAATTTCGCGACCGATATCGGCTTTGAAACATAAGCCTCTGCCCCGGCACTCAATATCCGGTCTTCGTCACCCTTGCCCGCATAAGCGGTGACGGCCATGATCGGAATGATCTTGAGCTGACCGTCTTTCTTGATCTGCTCGATCAGTTCCAGACCACTGACGTGGGGAAGCTGGATATCCATCACGATCAGATTCGGTACAAAGC
>JAGXGT010000010.1 GCA_024636595.1 Sphingomonadales bacterium
CAACGGTGCCGTTGCGCTTGATATTGTCGATATTGAGAATGCCCTGGCCGCCGCGGCCCGACTGGCGATATTCATAGGCGCTGGAACGCTTGCCATAGCCATTGGCACAGACGGTGAGGATGAAGTCCTCGGTCTCGCTGAATTCCGCCATGCGTTCGGGGGGCAGTTCCGGCTCGTTCCTGTTGTCCTTCCATGGGGCGGCCTTGAGATACAGGTCGCGTTCCTCGGTCGAAGCTTCGAAGCCGCGCAGGACCGATAGCGAAATGACCTCGTCATCGCCCTTGAGCGTGATACCGCGGACACCGGTCGATGTGCGGCTCTGGAAAGAACGCACGGCGTCACCGGCGAACCGGATCGCCTTGCCATTTTTGGTCGCGAGCAGGACGTCGTCGTTGTCGGTCAGCAATTCCACGCCGATCAGGCGGTCATCACTATCCTCGTCAAATTTCATGGCAAATTTGCCGTTGGACGGAACGTTGGTGAAACTGTCCATGCTGTTGCGCCGGACACCGCCCCTGGCGGTTGCGAACATGACGTGGAGATCGGCCCATTCGCTCTCGTCTTCCGGCAGCGGCAGCACGGTGGAAATGGTCTCGCCATCCGCCAGCGGCAGCAGGTTGACCATCGGGCGGCCCTTGGTCTGGGGTCCGCCTTCCGGCAGTTTCCAGACCTTGAGCCGATAGACCTTGCCGTGGGATGAGAAGAACAGAACCGGTGTGTGGGTCGACGTCACGAACAGTTCGGTGATCGCGTCCTCGTCCTTGGTCGCCATGCCGGCGCGGCCCTTGCCGCCGCGGCGCTGGGCCCGGAAGGTGTCGAGCGGCGTCCGCTTGATATAACCGCCATGGGTGACGGTGACGACCATTTCGGAGCGTTCCATCAGGTCTTCGTCTTCCAGACCGTCCCAGGCGGCGGTTATTTCCGACAGGCGCGGCGTGGCAAATTCGTCGCGCACTTCCTCGAGCTCTTCGCGCATCACGGCATAAAGCTTGGCTCGGTCGGCCAGGATCGCGAGATATTCCTCGATCGCGGCTGCCAGTTCCCGGAGTTCGTCGGCGATTTCCTCGCGACCGAGCGCGGTCAGCTTTTGCAGCCGCAGATCCAGAATCGCCTTTACCTGCACCGCGGACAATGTGTAGCTGTCGCCCTCGATATCGGTTTCCATCGCCTCGACCAGCCGGATATAGGAGGCGATCTCGGCAATCGGCCATTCGCGCCGGAGCAGGGATTCGCGGGCTTCGGCCGGGGTTGAGGATCCGCGGATGATGCGGACGACTTCGTCCATATTGGTAACCGCCACCACCAGGCCGAGCAATATATGCGCCCGTTCGCGCGCCTTGTTGAGCTCGAACTTGGTCCGCCGGGTGATCACTTCCTCGCGAAACTTGACGAAGGATTCGATGATGTCGCGCAGGGTCAGGACTTCCGGACGGCCGCCGCGAATGGCGAGCATATTGGCCGGGAAGCTGGACTGGGCCGGGGTGAAGCGCCAGATCTGGTTGAGCACCACCTCGGCGGTTGCGTCGCGCTTCAGCTCTATGACGACGCGGACGCCGGCGCGGCTGGACTCGTCGCGAATATCGGAGACGCCCTCGATGCGCTTGTCCTTCGCGGCCTCAGCAATCTTTTCGACCAGACCGGACTTGCCGACCTGAAAGGGGATGGAGGTAAGTACGATCGAGCGCTTGTCACCGCGTCCTTCCTCGATGATGTGGCGGGCGCGCATCATGATCGACCCGCGTCCGTCCTTGTAGGCGGCGCGGGCGCCGGACTGGCCCAATATCAGGGGTGCGGTCGGAAAATCCGGACCGGGAATGATTTCGATAAGCTCGTCGATGGTGATGCCGGGATTGTCGATATAGGCAAGGCTGGCGTTGATCACCTCGCCGAGATTGTGCGGCGGAATATTGGTGGCCATGCCGACTGCGATGCCGCCGGCGCCGTTGACCAGCAGGTTCGGAAAGCGGGCAGGCAGGACATTGGGTTCTTGCCGGCTGCCGTCATAATTGGGCACGAAATCGACGGTATCCTTGTCGAGGTCGTTGAGCAGGAAATTGGCGACCTTGTTCAGCCGGGCCTCGGTGTAGCGCATCGATGCCGGCATATCCGGATCCATCGCACCGAAATTGCCCAGGCCGTCGATCCGCGGGACGCGCATTGACCAGTCCTGGGTCATCCGGGCCAGAGCCATATAGATCGCGCTGTCGCCATGCGGGTGATAATTACCCATCACGTCACCGACGATTTTTGCGCATTTGCGATAGGGTCGTCCAGCGACCATGCCGCCTTCCTGCGCGGCGAATAAAATGCGGCGGTGAACCGGCTTCAGACCATCGCGGACATCGGGCAGCGCGCGGCTGACGATGACCGACATGGCATAGTCCATGTAGCTGGTTTTCATCTCATCGACGATGTCTATCGGTTCGATATTGGACGGCGACGGTGGGGTGGTTTGTTCGTTCACAAACGGGCCTTTTTGATGGGTTTTTTCTTGTCGGTTCTTCTAGGGGAAGGGGCCAGCAAAAGCCAGCCTTTCGGGCCAGTTTTACATTATTATTACAGTGCTGGAATCAGGGCTGGATTTCGGTCCCGTCCCAGGCAAAAATTTTGCCGCTGTCGGCGGGTTTCAGCGCGTCGAGAACGTCCAGCAGTTGCCGCGCCGCGCGAACCGAATCAAATAATTTTTCGGGCGCAACATTTCCCTGAAATGGGACGCTCAACGCCGTGTCGACGGTGCCGGGGTGCAGCGCCACGATGATCGAGTTATCGTTCTTGCGCGACCATTCAATCGACAGGTTGCGGATCATCATGTTGAGCGCGGCCTTGGATGCCCGGTAGCCGTACCAGCCGCCGAGCCGATTGTCCGAAATACTGCCGACACGGGCCGAGAGGGCTGCGAATCTGATGAGCCCGTTCCGGTCCATCAACGGCAGAAAATGCTTGGCGACCATAGCCGGGCCGACAGCGTTCACCTGATAATTTTTCAAAAGCCAATCGGCGTCGAGCTGACGGAGGCTTTTTTCCGGACCCTTCTTATCCTCGTGCAGCAACCCGGTGGCAACAAAGACCAGCGATGGCGAAATCTGCTTGTCCGCCAGCCAGGCGGCTGCATCCCGGATGCTTTCTTCTGAGGTGAGGTCGACCGAGACCGGGCTGTTGCCCGACCGGGAAAAGCGGACAATGCGGTCAAACCGATCGTCTGCTTCCAACTCATCGGCGATCGCCTTGCCAATCCCACCGGTTGCGCCAAAAATGACGGCCGATTGTCCGGTCATGTGCGAATGAAGCGGAGGCTGTTTTCTGTGCTGCTTTCGCCATCGAACCGATAGCCGTCATGGTCAAAGCCCTTGAGCATTTCCGGATCGGTCAGATGGTTTTCGCAAATATAGCGTGCCATCATGCCGCGCGCGCGCTTCGCCTCGAAGCTGATAAATTTGGGACCATCGGGGCTATCCTTGCGAAAATCCACTTCGATGATTCGCCCAAGCAATTTTTCGCTATGTGGTTTGACCGCCGCCCAATATTCATTGCTTGCGAGATTGACGACGGTTTCGCTGCCGATATGTGCCAGATCCGCCGCCAGCGCCTTGGCAATCTTGTCTTTCCAGAAATCGGTCAGCTTGCTGTAACGGGGCGCCCATTTGGTGCCCATTTCCAGGCGATGGGGCCGAATGGGGTCCAGCGGCCGAAGCAACCCGTAGAGGCCCGATAGAATACGCAAATGGCCCTGTGCGAACGCCATTGCTTCATCGCCGATGCTGCGGGCTTCAAAGCCGGTATAGACATCACCATTATAGGCGTAGATCGCCGGTCTTTCCGGCTGATCGAAAAATTCGCTGTACCGCTGCCGGTTGAGGGCGATCAGATTGTCTGACACCGGCATGATTGCTTTCAGTTTCTTGGTTGTCAGATTCCCGATCGCATTGGCCAATCGTTGGGTCTCTTCAGGGAATCGATTGTCGGTTGATCGGATATCCGGAAGATCGGATTCAAAATCCAGCGATTTGGCGGGGGAAATGATTGCAAGCACGCGATTTTACCTCATTATACTACAGGGAATGCCCAATGGTGACACCGAATGGCGACCGTTCAACCTCTATTCAGCGGATTCACTCTAGAAAAGAGGAGAAAGCTTGGTAATAGGGCCAAGAGTGTGTGGTGCAACCATATTCCGGGGAACCCGTTTCCCCCATATAATAATCATCCGGAGGATATTCATGCGTTTTTTATCTCATTTTTCCATGGCCGTTGCGTTGGCGACTGCCGGTACGCTCGCCGTAACCGCATTGCCGCAGGACGCCCAGGCGGCAAAGAAGAAAAAGGAAAAGGATTCCGGGCTTAAAATTAGCAAGGAAGTGCAACCTAAAGTGGCCGCAATTCAGGCCGCCATGGCGACCGAAACCCCTGCAACCGCGAAGCCTCTGGTGGAAGCCTTGCTGGCTGAACCTTTAGCTGCTGATGATCGTTTCGTCGCTGGCCAGTTGGCCATTCAGCTCGGCGGTACCTTGAAAGATACTGCCCTGCAGGAAAAAGGTATCCTGGCCTCGCTCGACAGCGGAAAAACCAGCGGGGAGCAATTGCCTGCTTTCAACTTCTTTGCCGGTAACTTTGCCTATGGCGCAGAACGCTGGGCGGACGCCGCGAAATATTTCCAGGCGGCCTATGACCTGGGTTATCGGGCCAACAATATCGAACCGTTGTTGGCGGAGACCTACTTCAAGCGGAACATGCCTGCAGAAGGCCTGGCGAAGTGGGACACAATTATCAGCGATGCCAATGCTTCGACGACGAAGGCTCCGGAAGCTTGGTACCGTCTCGCTCGCGATCGGGCGCTGGCAAGCAAGGACAAGAATCTTTACGCCACCTGGGCAACAAAATGGGCGGATGCTTATCCATCCGGCGATTCCTGGGGTGATGCGATCGCGGCGAGCCGCTGGACCGCGCAAGCCGACAGCACCCAGAATCTTGAGGTTTTGCGCTTTATGAAAGCGACGGATGCTCTCAAGACAACCCGGGACTATAAGGAATTTGCCGAGGAAGCGCAGCGCAAGAACCTGTTTGGTGAAGTGGTCGCCGTGCTGACCGAAGGCAAGCAGAAGGGAATCGTTAGCGCCAATAGTCCGCTGGTCACCGAATTGCTTGCTCCGGCAGAGCGCCAGGTGTCGGCTGACCGGGCGTCACTGCCCGCGCAACCGTCAGCAGTTCGAGGATCCGGAAGTAGTTCGGTGATGATGAATTTTGCCGACGTTTGGCTTGGCTATAAAGGCTATGACAAGGCTGTGGCGTTTTACGAAGCAGGTCTTTCCAAGCCGGGAGCCGATATGAACCGCGGCTATGTGGGAATTGGTACGGCGCATGCCTATGCCGGCGACATGGCAGCCGCAAAGCAGGCCTTTGCCAAGGTTTCTGGAACCCGGGCTCCGCTCGCGGCGATGTGGCAGACGTGGATCGAGCAGCAAGCCGCTCCGGCACCGGTGGCTGCAACGCCGGCCCCAGCTACTGCTGAACCGGCAACCTGATCCAATCCTGTTTGAAAATTTGAAAAAGGGCGCCATCGGCGCCCTTTTTTATTGCTGCATCGGCCTTTTCTATTCCTGAATCGGAACGCCGGGCAGATGCTTGGCCGACCGGATGGTGAGCGATGTTTTGACGCTGGCCACATTGGGCGCTGCGGTGAGCTGGCTGGTCAAGAAGCTTTGAAATTGCTGAAGGTCTTTGGCGACCACTTTCAACATAAAGTCGATTTCCCCATTCAGCATGTAGCATTCGCGTACTTCGGGGAGCTTTTGCACATGTTCTTCGAACGCCTGCAGATCGATTTCGGCCTGACTTTTCAGACTGACCATGGCAAAAACCGTTATCGTGTAACCCATTTTGGCGGGATCAATCGCAGCGTGATAGGAATTGATCACACCTTCGTCTTCCAACGCGCGCATGCGCCGGAGACAGGGTGGTGCCGTCAAGCCAACGCTGTTGGCGAGTTCGACATTGGTGATCCGTCCATCATCTTGTAACCGCTGCAGAATTTTCAAGTCGATTTCGTCGAGGTTCGTGTCAGCCATAGCAATGTAATATCCGTTCGCGAATCATTTCACGGTTATAATATAATAAGCAGGCCAAGCAATGCTTTCTCCCATGTCCCACATTGTGACGCGAAATTTTCATTGCTTCCTGTTGGCTGCGGAAAGGGTTATCACCCAGTTAACAATTGGATAAGCCAACGATTTTCGGGATCTGATATTGCGCTTCGATGACCGCCTGACCACCGTGCTCAAAGGGAGCTTGCCGGAAGGCGCCGGGGCAGCCACGCAATGGCGGCAGGTGATTGACCTGTTGGCGCAAAAACCCGGGGACTTGGCCAATCAGGACGTGCAGGCCGGGCTGACGCGGTTACATGATTTGCATGACCGGGTGTCAGAGCAGGACCGGCTGGCGGCTGTGCAATCGCTGCATGGCCGATTGCGATCCGCTCCGCTGCTGGTCTATCTGACCGCCGATACCGATGCTATTTGCGATGCGGCGATGACCGCGGCCGACCTGACTCCGGAAATCTGCGCAGACGCTTTTCCCCGGATGTCGACGCGGGCCCAGGCACTTTTGCAATCGCAGGGGTTTGCGCCGGCGGTTGCCGACTATCGGCCACAGGCTGAGCAGCCGCCGCACGAGGCGCCATCTCTTGGCGGTGGTTCGGAACAAAAGCCTGCAACAGCCGCCCCAGCAGACGATTCGCCAGCAGACCATTCCAGTGAGCCAGCTCAGCAATTGGCGGAATCTCAGATCAGTGCTCTGGTGGAAAAGATCGCCGATTATCAAAAAAATCGTCCGGTCGACGCCCCACGTTCACCAATCGACGATGGCGATAGTCAGAGTTTCTTTGCCGAACCTCTTGAAGCCATCCGATTCGAAACGGATGAAACGGGAACGATCAACTGGACCGAGGGTCCACCGAAAGGGTCGATCGTTGGTGTCACCATAGCGCAGCCAGCGTTTGATGAAGGGCCAGGCCCCGACGCTTATGGTGCGGCTGCCTTTCGTCAGCGCATGCCGATGGAAAATGCCCGGATGCGGCTCTGCGGAGCGGCGATCATTACGGGCGACTGGCGGATGAGCGCAATTCCCTATTTCAGCGAGGAAACCGGGCGGTTCGAGGGCTATCGCGGAATCATGCGGCGGCCAAACGTGGCTGAGGATGCTGGACATAGCGGGATTGACACGGAACGGCGCGAACAGCTGCAGCAACTGATCCATGAACTGCGGACGCCGTTGAATGCAGTGATCGGGTTTAGCGAGATTATCGAGCAACAGCTTTTTGGACCGGCTTCCTATGAATATCGGTCGTTGGCGCGCAACATCATGGATGAAGCGAGGCGGTTGCTGGCAGGTTTTGAAGATCTTGATATCGCGGTGAAAGTGGATTCAGGGCAATTGCCGGAGTCCAATGGAACCGCCAGAGCGGACTGGTTGTTCGAGCGGATGAGTCAACGTTTGCAGGGGCTGACGCAGAGCAAGGCTGTTGATCTCAACATCAGCAAGGCAGAGCCAGTGCGGTCCTTCGCTCTGGACGGCGAATCGGTGGAGCGAATTTTTGCCCGCCTTTTGTCGGCTGCCATTATCTCTTGCGAGAACGGCGAAACATTGAAGGGCGAATTGCGGACGCGCATAGGCGTGCAACCGACCAATCAATTCAAACTCTCCCGCCCGTCGCGAATCAAGGGAATCGCGGAAAATATCTTGCTGGATCCATCACAGGGGATCGACGGCGAGGGCGGTGAATCCTCGCTACTGGGTCTGGGTTTCTCGCTGCGTTTGGTGCGCAATCTCGCGCAGTCTGCCGGCGGCTCGCTGGCGATCAATGAGGATAACATTGCCTTGACGCTGCCCGCAGCCGCTACTAGCAAAATCCAAATTCGAGAAACGGAATTGGAATAGTCCGCCTGTTCGCGGATCGGTTTTGAGGCATTTCGGGCAAAATAGAGGTGACAGGGATTTCTGCGCAGGATCATCAGCCGATGAAAGTCCGAAAACCGGATCGTCACGTCCAATGGCCAAACACATTTGGCAGGCGCTTTCTTATTACCGTCGACACGGAAGAGGAATTTGACTGGGATGCTCCCTTTCAACGCAGCGGCCACACCACTGTTTCGGTGCCCCAGCTGCGGGAATTTCAGCGATTTGCGGAGCAGTACGGGATCAAGCCAATCTACTTTGTCGATTATGCAATTATTGAAGATGACGCGGCTGCGGCCTTTCTGAAAGCGGTTACCGAGCAACAAACCGCCCTGGTCGGCGTGCATCTGCACCCCTGGGTCAATCCGCCTTTCGAAGAGCAGGTTAGCGTTCACAACAGCTTTGCCGGCAATTTGCCGAAAGCGCTGGAAGAGCAGAAGCTCGTTATATTGCGCGATGCGATCCGCGATAAAATTGGCGTAGCGCCGACGATCTTCCGTGCCGGGCGCTATGGTATTGGCCCGCATACGATGGAGCTTTTGATCAAGCACGGCTTTGTATTGGATAGCAGCATCCGGCCGCGTTTTGACTATAGCGGGCAGGGCGGACCGGATTTTCTGGCGGTTGGCGCGGAGCCGTTTTGGTGGAATGAGGACCATAGGCTTCTCGAAGTGCCGCTCACCACAGTATATTCGGGCCTCTTGCGCAAGCAAGCCGGTTTAATGGCGGCGGTTATGGAAAAATACCCTCTGATCAATGCGGTGTTTTCCCGCAGCAAGATGCTCGAACGCATTCCGCTGACACCCGAAGGGATTTCGGCCCGCGAAACGAAAGAAGCGATTGACGTTGCGCTGGACGATGAATTGCAGTTGCTGGTTTTTTCCTTTCATTCCCCCTCCCTGTCACCTGGCCATACGCCTTATGTGCGAACACAGGCTGATCTGGACGGTTTTTATGAATGGTGGCGGGATGTGCTTGAACATCTGAACATGCGAGGCGTGAAGCCCGTCGATATCGGAGAACTCATGACCGCTGCGGCCGGCGTCTAGCCAATCATCGGCGCCAACGGCACGAATCGCGATGATCGTTCTTGCCAAATCATCACGGCTTCCGCTATCGGACCATCCCTATGAGATTTGCCTGGAAAAAGCTGCTCATAAGGGCCTGTAGCTCAGTTGGTTAGAGCTGGCCGCTCATAACGGCTAGGTCGGGGGTTCGAGTCCCTCCGGGCCCACCATATTTTTTCCAACGCCGGGAATGGCTCAGCTTGTGAGCAGCGGTGAAAAGAAGCGTGAAAAACCCTTTGCTTTTCCCAAAAGCACCGCCTAGGGGAAGCGCGCGTCGGGGAGTGGCGCAGCCTGGTAGCGCACCTGTTTTGGGTACAGGGGGTCGCAGGTTCAAATCCTGTCTCCCCGACCATTTTCCTTCTCTCTGTATCCTGCGCTCGACATCCTGACCGGCCACGGCCAGGCCCAGGCTAGTTTCCGCTGGAGACCATTTTTCGCCACAGCCGGTAGCCTTTGTAGACCAGGGTGAGGCAGAGCACCAACAGCAGCGACGCGATGATCAGCGCTACCACCGGATTGGCGAAGGCCAGAAAAAGCAGGCCACCGGCGGCGATATCCTCACCGGTCGAAACGACCGCGTTGCTGACCGGTTCCGGGCTGGTATTGACGAGCGCTCGAGCGCCGGCCTTGGCACCATGGCTCATCAGCGCCGCACCGCCGCCGACAAGGAAGACAACGACCTGCCACACAGGATCGCTGGCATCGACGACCGCCAGCGCCAGCAGGGCACCGCCCAAGGGCCTGATCGCGGTGTGAACCGTGTCCCAGATAGAATCGAGCCACAGTATCTTGTCCGCGAAAAATTCGGCGAACGCCCCGAAGGCGCTGATCGCCAGAACCCAGGGATTGGCGAAGGCGTCCAGGACCTGAAGATTTTCGGGCAGACTGATCCACTCCAGCCGCATGGCCATCCCGGTTACAAAGACCGTGAGATAAAGCCGCCAGCCAGATATCAGGCTGACGCTACCGGCCAATCCCAATAGCTCTACAATTCCCATGTTTTTGATCCTGCCATGCGGTTGAAATTTTGGCAAATCCGTTTGCACTTGGGCATCACGGTCAAAACACTTTGCAATGCTGTCGCTTGCTGTTCATATGAAAATATGAACCAGCCAAAAACCAGCCATCAGACGCCCGCAACGGATGCAATCACCGGCAAGCCGATGCCGAAACCGATTCCCGCCGCGACGCTGGTGATATTCCGCGATCAACCCGGGCGTGATGCGCCCGATCTGCTGATGGTGGAGCGCTCGGCGAAAATGGTCTTTGCCGCCGGTGCCGCGGTTTTTCCCGGCGGCCGGATCGATGATGCGGATTTCGATTTCGCCAGGACGCTCGGTCATGATGATTTCGAAGAATATGGTGCGCGCATCGCAGCGGTCCGGGAATCGATCGAGGAAACCGGGATCGCGGTCGCGGTCGAGGGCAATCTCGACGCGAAGCGCGTTTCCGAAGCGAGGCATGCGCTGCATGAAGGGACGAATCTCGCCGAGCTCTGCAACCAGTTCGACTGGCAGCTGGAGCTGGAGAAGCTGATCCCCTTTTCGCGCTGGTGCCCGCCGTTTGCGGAAAAGCGCGTGTTCGACACAAGATTCTACATGATCTCGCATGATGATCACAAGGCACAGGCCACGGTCGACGAAACCGAGAATTACAATCTCTTCTGGGGCAACGCGCAGACGGTGCTGGATCGCGCCGAAGCGGGTGAGGTGAAGATCATCTTCCCGACCAAGCGCAATCTCGAGCGGCTGGCACAATTCGGATCGTTTGACGAAGCCGTCGCTCATGTCGCGGATCACCCATCGGTGATGGTCTCTCCGCATATCGAGAAACGGGATGGCGGGGTCCATCTGTGCATTCCCGAAGGAATCGGATATCCGATTACCTCGGAGCCGATGGAAGCCGTCCAGCGCGGTTTCAAAAAATAGGGAAAATGGTGCGCCCGGCAGGACTCGAACCTGCTGCCTCAAGATTAGAAGTCTCGCGCTCTATCCAGATGAGCTACGGGCGCACGAATTGAAGCGCTTTAGCGGTCTTTTGACTCGCTGCAAACCGTGATGTTCGCCAGCCGCCAAAATTGTTGAATTGTCGCGGGACTGGGGTAAGGTCAGCGGATGCACGAAAGCCCCATCCAGCGGACTTCCGCCTCCAGCCAGACCGGCCACCATTTCCGCTATTATGATTTTGTGATGGCGGCCTTTGTGACGGTGTTGCTGCTGTCCAATGTCATCGGCGCGGCCAAGCCGACATTCATCATGATCAGCGGCGAGCAGTGGATCTATGGCGCGGGCATCTTGTTCTTCCCGCTCGGCTATGTGATCGGTGACGTGCTAACCGAGGTTTATGGCTATGCGCGGGCGAGGCGGGTCATCTGGGCCGGTTTTGCCGCGCTGCTGTTCATGGCCTTCATGAGCTGGGTGGTGGTATCCCTGCCGCCGGCAGCGGGCTGGGAAGGGCAGGCGGCCTATGAAAGCGTGTTCGGTCAGGTTCCGCGCATCGTTGGAGCCTCGATCATCGCCTTCTGGGCCGGCGAATTTGTGAACAGCTATGTGATGGCCCGGATGAAGGTCTGGACCCAGGGCAAGGCCCTGTGGACCCGGACAATCGGTTCCACGGTTGTGGGGCAGGGCGTCGACAGCCTGATCTTCTATCCGCTGGCTTTTCTCGGCATATGGGAAACATCTGCGGTGATTACGGTGATGGTCACCAGCTGGCTGCTGAAGGTGCTCTGGGAAGCCGTGCTGACGCCGGTGACCTATCTGGTTGTCGGCTGGCTGAAACGGCGCGAGGGTGTCGATATCTATGATGAAGATACCAATTTCACGCCGTTCAGCACCTCATCCTGATCTAGTGCAGGAGACCATTTTGTTCGGCCCGCCATGAAATTCCGGCAAACCCGGCGGCAAAAAGCAGAATGAGCACCGGCATGATCCATCCCTGACCGGATATGAATTCCATATAGCCGTCGATGATGAAATAGCTGCTGAACTGCACAACCACCGCGAGCAGCGACAAGAGGAACAGCCGTACCGTGACCCGCTTTTGTAGCAGCCAGCAGATCGACGCCACAAAGCCCGCAAAAACGGCGATGGCAAAGGCTGCTGTTACCCAGAACGGCTGGGTCGACAATAGATCCTGCTGAAGCTCCGGCAGCGCAGCAAATTGTGCCGCACTCATGGTGACCTGCTGCAAGTAGGCGAGCACGCCAATCCCATTCCAGAGCAGCGCTACCACCCCGACCACCCAGAACCATATCGGCGCTTTTGTCTTGTCCGTCATCATTGATCTCCATCCCCTAGATACATCGGCCATTTTGACCTCTTGCGGGAAGGCTTTCAAGCCAAACCGGATATGTGAGTGATTATGTAGATCAGAGCGGTCAATTAAATCAATTTAACCGATAATAAAATCGATGCTAGCTCGCGGCCATTGAAACAAATGGAGTCAATAATGATCGGTAGAAATATCCCCCAAGTTACCCTGAAAACCCGCGTTCGTGACGCAGCTGTGGACGGCGAAAACCCGTTCCGCTGGCAGGACGTGAACACCAAGGACCTGTTCGCTGGCAAGCGGATCGCTGTTTTCTCTCTTCCAGGCGCCTTTACCCCAACCTGCTCGAATGAGCAGTGCCCCGCTTTTGAACGCCTCTATGACGAGTTCAAAGCGCGCGGCGTCGACGAGGTCTATTGCATCTCAGTCAATGATGCGTTCGTGATGTATCAGTGGGGCAAGTCCCTGGGTCTTGAGAAGGTGAAACTGCTTCCCGATGGATCGGGTGACTTCACGCGCCGTATGGGCATGCTGATCAAGAAAAACCATCTTGGTTTTGGTGATCGCAGCTGGCGCTATTCGATGATCGCCGACGACGGAGTGGTCAGCGCGTGGTTTGAAGAGCCAGGCATTAATGACGAAGGCGTCGACAACGATCCCTACGTCGAATCGACCCCGGAAAAACTTCTGAACTGGCTCGACAACGACGAAGCGGAACGCAAGGCCGCCTAGTCAAATTTCGTCCCCCGAATGGAACCGCGAGCAAGCAATTGCTCGCGGTTTTATATTGTGTGATAGATCGGGATCATGGAGCGCCTCAATAAACCCATCATCATGACGGCGCAAATGGGCAAGGCGGATTTTGCCTGGGCCGACAGTCTGCGCCGGCGCTATTTTCCGCCGGAGCGGAACCTGATCAGCGCTCATATTACGCTGTTTCACCATCTGCCGCCGCAGGCACTGGATGAAATCAAGGCTGCGGTTGTCGCTCTGACGAGCAACTTGCCAAAGCCTGAAGCAACACTGACCGGTTTGATCCATCTCGGGCGCGGCGTGGCCTACCAGCTACATGCGCCGGAATTGCTGGCTTTGCGGATGGAACTGGCCGACCGGTTTGCGGGCTTGCTGGTGGCGCAGGATCAGCAAACCCCGAGGCTTCACATCACTGTGCAGAACAAAGTGATCCCCGCCGAGGCCAAGCGATTGTTTGAAGAGCTGTCGGCCACGTTCGAACCGCGTCCCTTTGTCATTCACGGCATCGGGCTGCATTATTACGTGGATGGTCCGTGGCAGGACATCGGCAACTGGTCCTTTCGCGGGCGCTAAGCATCGTTGTGGTGAACCAGAAGCCAGAAACTCATGAAAGGCAGGGACCCAATTCCCCTTCTCCCGTGAGGGAGAAGGATGCGCAGACTTGGCAGCTTGTCTGCCTAGTCGTAGCTGGATGAGGGTGTACTGCGCTTCAGAGGGCAGAACACCCTCATCCAACGGCGCCTAATTCGCTTTGCTCATAAGGCTCTGTATCCTTCTCCCGCACGGGAGAAGGGAAATGGGAATGCGCTTATAGTGAAGATCACGTACGTCCGCTCTGGATTGCCGCCGTACCCACGTTTCTGGCTTGCTGAAACAGCCGCTAGCGAACTCCCACTTCCTTGATCGGAATCTCCGTGTTGACGAGTTCGTCCTTGTCGAGATTCAATCCCTCCACGACGGCTTTGCGGCCCTGCACATAATCTTTGGTCGCGTTGACGCAATCAAGCGCGACGACCTTGCCGTCGCGGTAATAGATTACTGAGAATTTGCGCGAGGCCGGATCGCCGCGCACGACATAGCTGTCGTGGCCAGTCGATAGCCCGACGGTTTGCAACTTCAGATCATATTGGTTCGACCAGAACCATGGAACCGCATCATATTCGGTTTCTTCGCCGAGGATATCGAGCGCCGCCACTTTCGCCTGGTCGTTGGCATTCTGGACCGATTCAAGCCGGATCATCGCACCATCGGCATATATATTGCTGTGCGCGGCGCAATCGCCGATCGCATAGACATCTTCGAGACTGGTGCGGCAATGCTGATCGACGTCGACGCCATTGCCGGTCGCTGCGCCCGCCGCGACCAGCGGACCGGTTTCCGGGATGATGCCGATCCCGACCACGAACATGTCTGCCTCCAGCGTGCGTCCATCGGCCAGCGTAACGGCAGTGGCGATGCCATCCTCCCCGGCATCAAAACCGGCAACGGTAGCGTCCAGCTCTATGGTGACACCATGGCTGCGATGCTCGGCTTCAAAAAAGCGGGACAGGGTTTCGCCAGCCACACGGGACAAAACCCGGTCGAGAGATTCGACTATCGTTATCTGCTTGCCCAATTTGGTCAGCACGGCGGCGGCTTCCAGCCCGATATAGCCGCCGCCGACGACAACGACTTTGTGCACCGCCGGCAAAGCTGCCATGATCTTGTCGACGTCAGCGCGAGACCGGACAGCATGGATGTTGCGGGCCTGGCTTCCCGGACAGTCCAGCATGCGCGGAGAGCCACCGGTCGCCCAGATCAGCTTGTCATAGCCAATTTCATCATCGGACGCCAAAGTAACGGTCTTGCCGATCGGATCAAGCTTCGACACTCGGCGGCCGGTTAACAAGTCAATTTCGCGTTCGCCCCAGAAGCTCTCGGGCCGCAGCAATATCCGTTCAAAGGGTTTCTCGCCCGCAAGATATTCCTTCGACAGCGGCGGACGCTCATAAGGCGGATATTTCTCGTTCCCCAACAGACCGATCGACCCTTCAAACTTCTTCTGACGCAGCGCTATCGCCGCTTGCGCGCCCGCGTGACCAGCGCCAACAATCAAAATGTCATAAAATGCGTTCATATTTGCCCCTTGGTGCCACATATCGGCGTAGACAGGGCTGTTAGCGCGGATCGCATTGGCCGCGCAAGTTTTAGCGCATTTCTCCATTCCGCTTGTTGACCGGAAACAATGCTATGACTATAGCGCCGCGATCCGGAGAGTTTCGTGGCGATTGTGACATTCGCCCGGATCCGATGGCGGAGTAGCTCAGGTGGTTAGAGCAGTGGAATCATAATCCATGTGTCGGGGGTTCGAGTCCCTCCTCCGCTACCAAAATTTCAAGACATGATTGGTTGTCGCTTACGCAGGCTGAATGCTCTCGTGCTTGTGCTCGCTTGTGAATGGGTAGCGGACATCTATCACCTCTATTGCCAACAATGGGAGACAAGGGTCGACGGGCTATCCGAGAAACCACTTTGGACGCTTGTTTGAAAGTGATATGCTCTCGGCTCGATCAAAGGAGGACCTAATGAAAAAGCTATTTGTTATTACCAGTGTCGCGATGCTCGCAGCTTGCGGAAGCCCGGAAGCTGAACAAGAAACCGTGGCGGTTGCCGAGGTGGAGGCTCCTGCAGAAGCCATGTCCCTGCATGAGACGACCTGGACATTCGTGCAGGATGACAAGGAGATCATGGAGTCTATCGACGCGAGCGGCAATTACATTGCAAACGCCGGAAATGAGCATTTCGACCACGGCACCTACGTGCTGCTCGATGGAAAGCAGTGTTTCACTAGCGCCATGAACGATGAGGGCCAGATGTGCTGGACTACACCGGCCAATATTGAAGTGGGCGAGAGCGTCGATATTACGAGCGATGGGAACGAAAAGCTTACCATCACTCGCGCGGATTATAAACCGTTGACCATGTAGCAAGGCTTACCGGCCTGCCTGACCGTATGACCGCGGTCGCTGAATCACCGCTTCGGCGGTAATTGCAGCTAAACCTGCAAGGCTACCTGCGGCTTTTGTCGGAGCGTTTGCGGGTGTTCGCAATAGGGTTCATGCTGGTGAACCGTTTTCTGCCGAAGTGATCGCGTTGAGCGTGTCGGGGGTTCGAGTCCCTCCTCCGCTACCAAAATTTTGGCATTGGTAAGCGCGGTATCAATTTTTGAGACAGTAGGTAGAACAAAGCTTCCTCGCCATTGCAATCCAATGCAACATTGATAATCGGCCAAAAGGGCGCTTATTAAGGTAAATTAGTCGCTTTTTATACAATTAAAGTTGTGCGTATATTTGGCTAAATCGTTCGTCAGATCGAGTATATTGCGGACGTGGCCCTGCAAAATTATCTCCGGTGACTACATTGGTCATTTGGTTGGTGAGAAATAAACGAAAACCTGGCCACCAAAGAAGATCCAAACCTTACTCGGGCATTCTACGATCATGATGACCTTCGACGTTTATGGTCGCCTATTTAACGACCCGTCGAAAGACGTTGAGCTCATGGATAAAATGGAGCAGGATTTGCTGGCCGCTTGATGTGACCAATAGGTATGAGGACTTCTGGCTTCCCATTAGTTTCAAGTGCATCGTTAGCAGTTTGTTCGCGATCGTATTGACGGGTAAAAACAAACTAATTTACTTGTCGTAAAGCCTTATCCCCTATTTCGAGGGTTTGGAGGCTTGAATGTCAGCAGTTGCAACCGCCGTCATTAATGATTTGATGCTATCAATCGATCGTCAAACAGTGCCGATCTGCCTTCATTCCAGTATAGAGCAGCATCAATCTAATCTCCATGCAATGGCAATCTCGCTTATTGGCAGCGGTATTTCCGGAGAGTCAGCCAGACAAATCGTGTCGTCCGTCCTTGATAGTTTCAAAGAAGAGCTGCTGCGAACCATCGAAGCGCTTCAGGAGACCGGCGATGCATACTAATTTCAAGAGTGACGAAAACGGTCGTCTCAGAGCACTCGAACATTTGAAGGTCCTTGACACCCCAAAGGAAGTGCCATTCGAGAAGATCGTGACGCTTGTGAAGCAGACGCTCTCGGTTCCTATTTGTGCAGTATCTTTGATCGATAAAAATCGCCAATGGTTCAAGGCTTCGCGAGGTCTTGATGCCAATGAGACGCCGCGCGACATATCATTTTGCACACATGCGATAAAAGGCACCGAGCCTTTCGTGGTTAACGATGCATCTACCGATCCCATGTTTATGGCAAATCCGTTGGTCACCGGGGGACCGAAGATCCGAAGCTATGCAGGTATTCCGCTGACAATGTCGAATGGTTATAATGTAGGGTCTCTATGTGCCATCGACACCGTGCCCAGGCAGTTCAGCCAAGCCGAAATTTCCATACTTGCGAACTTCGCCAAAGTCGTAATCGATGAACTTGAGCTACGTCAGCTAGCGTCGATCGACCCGCTAACCGGCACATTGACCCGGCGATCCTGGTTTGAAGCCGCGAACAAGGAGGTTGAGCGGGCGATAAGGCATCAACGCCCCGTTTCATTCCTGCTGATGGATCTGGACCATTTTAAATCCGTTAATGACGAGTATGGTCATGCTGCTGGCGATCGCGTATTACAACAATTCGGAACTTTGGTGAGGCACGAGCTCCGAAAACCAGACATCTTTGGTCGTTATGGTGGAGAAGAATTTGTCGCCGTGCTTCCGGAAACTGACCTTTCTAGTGCAAATATCTTGGCCCAACGGATATGTGCGGCTGTCAGAAAAGCTAAGATCGCAGAGATTGATCATAAGCGCTGGACTGTAAGTATCGGCGTAGCTGAACGATTTTCCCATGAAACAGATGTAGCGAAGTTGTTGAAGCGCGCTGATGTCGCACTTTATGAGGCCAAGGCCGACGGCCGAGACAGAGTAAATTGCTCGGAAAGTCCAGCTTCTCATCTTCGACGTGAAGCCGCCGCCTAATTCTGTCAGGCTGAGAGCGCGTTCTCGAGGTAGTCACGCTAAACATTTGAAATGAAATGTTGCTGATATAGTTACAAAAAAGAAACGTGACTACGTAGACACGTCTACGGGCCATTTCCACTGGAATCATAATCCATGTGTCGGGGGTTCGAGTCCCTCCTCCGCTACCAAATTCTTGATGTCGATCTGACAAACAATCAAAAATCAGAAACAACCGGATTGGTCGAAGTCCGCCTCCATAGCATCGATCGCGGATAACCGGCTCGCAGCGACGCCATAGTCTCGACCCACGACCCTGGGTGGGACCATCAGGGCGGCGCCACTTGGGCACTGCTACGATCGCCAACCAGGCTCGCCGGTCACGCCGTCTGTTTTCTCGGATATTGTCCGCGACTCACTCAGAGGGTTTTTCGTGGCTTGGGTGTTGTTGATCACAGCATCGGTTCTCCTTAACGGTAAACAGACCAATGCAGCCTGTCGCTGATAGCTTCAGGTGAGGAGCGACCGCCGTAGTTGCCGAACAAAATCGAAGTAAATTGTATTCGGTTGGCCTTATCGGCTAGGATAGGGGTTCTCGGTTCATCAGGGGCGTGAAACAGGAGGAATATTTGAGCAAGGTTCAAGCAGTACTTGCGGTGACTGCCGTGGGAACCATGGGAGCATTCGCAATCGGTGCGCTCGTGATCGTTCCTAGTCCGGTTGAAGCCACGGTCGCGATTGCGACAAACACCGGAATTTCTTGTTCTGACTGTCATTCTGACCCGTCCGATCCCAAGAAGGCTACCTTGACCGGCCTCGGCACTGCCTATGGTGATTGCCTCTACAACCCGCTGCCCGGTCAGCCGAATTGCAATATCCAGATACAACGCATGCAACGGGCGGGAGCTTCAACAACACCGCAGGCGGTCGCCCTGCCATCTTCGGCATATGGAAGCTCTCAGCCGAATAATGGTCTTTTGGCATTGCAACCGAACCCCAGCGAGAATTCAGCCAACGGGTTGGGTGGAGCCCTTGGTTCCGGTCCGTCGCAAAGCCCGATCGTGCAACCGCCAGAACCAAGTGACGCCGGCGATCCGGAAAATTCGTCTGTTCAGGCATCGGAGGACAGGGCCTATGTTCCGCCTGCGCAAACCGAACCGCCTTTGCCTCAACTGCCGACGATGCCGGTGCTCTTACAGGGGGATTATCCCGACTGCCGCGAAGATCACTTGTCTCTCCCCGATCCTCTCGACAAAGCCAAAAACATCAATGAATGTACGACGCGGCTCGATGGTTATTATAGCGGTGTGCTGACCGAATATCGAAAACGCATGAATGAATATCAGGATGAGCTTTCCCGGATTTATACAGAGAAAGTCGCGGGGCGGATGGAATATTCTGCCGCCAGCAGGGACCGATTTTATAACGAGATGATGGAGGAACACGCCAACTCGAACCCGGACGGCAAAAATATGGCCATATACCGGGCCGCGGAACAACTCTATAATGACGATCGCAATTATTTGAGCGACAGATATTGCTACAATACCGGGTGCGGCGGTTATCCGGTCCCGGACAATTATGGTTTCAGCTACGTGGAAAAGAGCAGTAGCAAGCCTGGAAAAGGAGCCGGGAAAGCGGGCGGCGATAAAGGCTGCAAGAAGTCCAGAGGACGCGGTCGATTGCTTGGTGGAATTTTCGGCGGTGTCGTCGGGTCAGTGGCCGGGCTTGATAGCGTCGGCACGCTGATTGCCAGTGCCGCAGGTTCTCTTCTTGTCGGGGAGATTGCTTGCAAGTTGAGCGAGGATGAACAGGAAAAAGCAGCCGAGGCCACGATTGCCGTTGTCGAGCAGGAAAAAGTCGGGGCGGTAGCGAATTGGCAAAGCCCAACCCGCGGCGGTGTCTCAGGATCTTCTACTGTAACCGCATTAAACACCGAGCCGAATGGCCGCAAATGCCTTACCATCACCGATGTGGCAATCATCGACGGTGAAGAGACACGCGTATCCAAACAAATGTGCCGGGGGTCCGGCGACGCCAAATATGCGATCATGGCTTGATCGCCGCACAAATCTCTATGCCGAAAGTTCAGCGGGAGAGCGGTTTCAGCATCATGACTCCGTTCGAGCGTCGACTGCGGGCGGCTCTTTCCGTCTAATTTCGCTCAGCGAATTGCGGCAATTCCAAAAACAAAGAGGGGGACAGGATCGATGATCCTATCCCCCTCGGATTGCATTGATGATCTGCTCTGACCTTCAAAAGTCTTTCTTCAGAGTCAACGCCCAGGTGCGCGGCATGCCGGGAGCGCCGGAGATCGAACCGGGGCTGGCAAACTGCTCGTAAAGGGACGTGTAATAATATTTGTTGAAGATATTTTTGACTTCGGCGGAGATCGACCAGTCATCATCCGGTGATTTCCAGGTAAGACGACCGTTGCCGAGGAAATAGGCGTCGATCTTGTTGGTCGCAAACACCGTTGCCAACGGTCCGCCGCCACCCAGTGCCGCGACACCAGGGACATTCGGGCTGGTTGTCACCGGTGCCGGAGGCGTGAAGGCGGTCGATACGGCAATGCTGTCATAGTTCACCGCTTCTGTAAAAACCGATGACTGGTATGAGCCGTCGAAGCGCGCGGACAGGACTCCGTCGAACACATCTGGAATGTCATATTGCAGGCCAAAGCTCCATTTCCATTTCGGTGTATAAGGCGTGACCATGTCGAGCGTCACTGCGGTTGGACCAGTGATTGCCTTATACTGGAAATCGAGATAGCTCAGGGCGCCGTCAAAGGTGAAATTGTCGAATGGTTCAATCAATGTTTCCAGTTCAAAGCCCTTCACCTTGGCAGCGCCTACATTGTTGGGCTGGAGACACGGTGCGGTAGGGCAGGCCGACAATGTCAGGATTATATCCTTATAATCATTGTAGAACGCTGATGCATTCAAGCGGACCCGATTATCCAGCAAGTCGGCTTTGAAGCCGGCTTCGTAGGAGATCAGTGTTTCGGGCTTAAAGGCATTGATCTGGCCGATATTGAATGGCCGTGGATTGATGCCGCCGGAACGATATCCGGTTGCGACCTGTGCATAGAACATGAACTCTGGTGAAAAACGATAATCCGCCGCGATGCGCCAGTCGAAACGATTCCCTTTGGCAGAGGCGGGAACATTGTTCAGGCTGAACAAAAGGCAGTTCGGCGAATTGCCGATAGCCGTCGGTCCGGGGGTCCCGGGAGGCGTTTGGCCCAAGAAGAATTCGCAAGGCGTTGAGGGCACCGTCCCGTCTGGATTGCGCCGGAAAAAGACGTAGCTCTTCTTGTCCCAGGTGTTGCGGATACCGGCCGTTATATTGAACGCGTCGGTGGCATGCACGATCACGTTGCCGAATATCGCCTTGGACGATGCAGGCGTCGGATCAGGGCCATGGATAAAGTCGATCCCGGCATAGTTCAGGTCAACGCGGGCCTGCAACGTGCTGTCGCGCTTGAAGTAGATGCCGCCGACGGTGAATTCCACCATGTCATCCATCAGCGCGCCGTTCAGTCGGAGTTCCTCGCTCCATTGTTCGTTTTTGAGGGTCTGGCGGAGTTGCTGATTGGCGAGCGGACTGTTGTCGACGTCCTGACTCCAGTCCGACGTATATTGACGCCATGCCGAAATGGATTGCAGCTGCAAACTGTCCGACAGGTCGATATCGATCGTGGCATGAATGCCATAATTGTCGAGATGCTGGTGCGGATCGAAGACCACCGGTTTGTAGGGGGCCTGGGTTGTTGGCGGCGTCAGGTCGGTAAAAGTGCCATAGCTTACAAAGCGGCCATCATAGCCGGCCAGTGTATCGCAGCTGTTCACGCCTGCGGGTACGAAAGCGCAATTATAATCGATGCGACTGCCATCGGTGCCCGGCAGCCAGGGCTGGCCATTGGCATTGGCGCCCACGCGGTTCGCGTATAAAAGTACAGAAGCGCCAGCCTCGGAGCGATCTCTTGTATAATCACCGGACAGATTGACCTCGACGGTTTCGGTTGGCGTCCAGCGCAGCGAGATTTTGCCGCCGACATATTCCTGGCCGCCAAGTGTTCCGACCTGCGGATCCAGATTTTGACCGGCGACGGGGACGACGGAGCCGGGATGACTCAAGCCGTAATCGAGTCGCTTGACGTAGCCATCCTGACTTTTTGCGACACCGGCGATGCGGGCAAATAATTTATCCGGCACCACAGTGAAATCGGCAAAGCCGCGGGCTTCAATCTTGTTGTAACTGCCATAACTCATCTGGAAGCTGCCGCGGCCTTCGCCGGTGGGGCGACGCGAAAATAGCTTGATCGCACCACCGATGGAATTCCGGCCGGCGAGCGTTCCTTGAGGACCGCGCAGAATTTCAACGCGTTCAAGGTCCATCAGATCAAGCAAGGATCCGGTCAGGGTCGGGATATAGACGTCATCGACATAAATGCCGACGCCGGGTTCCAGGGCGAAGTTGAAATCGGTCTGGCCGACACCGCGAATGAAGGCGATCAAGCCGCTACCATTCTGCTGGCCCTGCGCTGCCAACGTCACATTGGGCGCTTGCCCGGCAATGTCGCTGACGTTGGTCTGGCTGCGGGATTCCAGCAAATCGGCGTTGATCGCGGTGATGGCGAGCGGAACGTCCTGCAGTTTCTGCTCTCGAAATTGTGCCGTTACCACGATTACATTTTTGTCATTTTCACCCTCTGCCTGATCGTCAGAAGACATTTGATTTTGCGCAAATGCGGGCGCTGCTGAGGCCAACATGGCCAAAAGACTGACACCTGCGAAGCTCGATTTCACAAGATTATTCACGACATCTCTCCCCAATGATTCATACTTATGTAGAATTCATGCAGTGACTCCTCATAGATTAAATGATATGTAAAGCATACAATTATTTCGCAACAATCTGCTGCCCTTCTGCTGGGACATTCGGGGCTTCCCCGGTGCCATTTGGTTTTGGGTAATTTTTGGCAGAGCCGCAGGGAGGGCAATTTTACCGTAATTACCGGTGGCAAATATCAGCCATCATTCAAAAATCGTCAGGAGTTCTGATCGGCAATTTCCAGCGAACGCCATAGTCTTGGGAGTGACAATTCCCAGTCAATGAACGTCTCGGGAGATATTGGCTGGCGCACCAGCTGGCCAGTTCGCCGAAATATTGAAATCAGACAAAATCCAATAGCCAACAGGAGCCTAATCCATGTTTACCCATATTTGTATCAGTGCCGACAATCTTGAAGACTCGAAAAAATTCTATGATGCGACGCTAACGCCTCTGGGGGTGCAAAGCGTTGGTCAGGTCAATGACCGCACTTGCGTCTATGCGACCGAAACCGGAAAATTGCTGGTGATGAAACCGCTTGATGACGGCGCGGCCAGCTTTGCCAATGGCGGGACGATCAGTTTTGCTGCGGCGAGCAAGGATGCTGTCGACAGCTTTCATGCAGCCGGTCTTGCCAACGGCGGGCGTGATGAAGGCGCGCCCGGTCCGCGGCCGAATGCGCCCGGCAATGCCTATGGCGCCTATTTGCGCGACCCGGTCGGAAACAAAATCTGCGCATTCGCGCAACTTCCTGAATAAACAGATCGGCGAGTCATGTTGCGGTCCGGATTCGTTTCTGGGATGGGCTGATGATCACCTGATATTCTGCGCCATATGGACCCGATGATTACGCAGAGGGAAAAGGGGCTATCACCGTCTAAAACAATTCTTCGCTTGTTTTGGCGGTGATAGCTCTTGCCTACCTGCGCCCGGCATCCCTATTTGCAGAGAACAGAATCATCACCGTCAGGAATGGAATATGGCCGATACGCATCGCACAAAAATGCTCATCCTGGGCTCGGGACCCGCTGGATTGTCGGCCGCCATCTACGGTGCCCGCGCTGGCATGGAACCGATCGTCGTGCAGGGATTGCAACCGGGCGGCCAATTGACCATCACCACTGATGTCGAAAATTATCCCGGATTTCGTGATGTCGTTCAGGGCCCATGGCTGATGGAAGAGATGCAGGCGCAGGCCGAGAAAGTCGGCACGCGGACCATGTTCGACACGATTGTCGATGTTGATTTTTCCAAGCGTCCTTTTCGGATGACCGGGGACGGCGGCGATATCTATGAAGGCGACACCCTGGTCATTGCAACCGGCGCGCAGGCGAAATGGCTCGGTGTTTCGGGCGAAGAGGAATTGTCCGGCAAGGGTGTTTCCGCCTGCGCAACGTGCGACGGCTTTTTCTATCGCGGCAAGAAAGTTGCGGTGATCGGCGGCGGCAATACCGCGGTCGAAGAAGCGCTCTATATGACCAATCACAGCGACGATGTGACCCTGATCCATCGCCGCGACAGCTTGCGGGCGGAGAAGATTCTGCAGGATCGGCTATTCGCCAATCCGAAAATTTCCGTGTTGTGGAACAAGAATGTCGAACGCTTCGTTGGCGGCGGGGAGCCACTAGGATTGGTCGGTCTGGACCTTGTTGATACGCAGACTGGCGACAACAGCCATTTGACGGTCGATGGTGCCTTTGTCGCCATCGGACACGCACCGGCGACCGAGATATTCAAGGATCATCTCGACCTGATCGATGGCGGCTATATCCAGGTCGAGCCCGGCACGCCGAAAACCAAGATTCCGGGATTGTTTGCCTGTGGTGATGTCATGGACCATGTCTATCGGCAGGCGGTAACGGCAGCGGGTACCGGCTGCATGGCGGCGCTTGATGCCGAACGTTTTCTGGCGGAACAGGAATTTGAATTGATGGCGGCCGAATAGTCAGGCCTTTCGCAGCGCGCCCAATATTTGATCGGTGAGCCAGTTCTTGGCGTCGATATCTGCAAAACTATGCGAGGCACTGTCGAGCATATCGACGGTGATTGCGGTTTTGTTCCGAACCGGCGCAAAATCCGGACTATTCCAAGCAGCGAGAAATGCACGGGCAGTGGTGTCGCGCTTTGCCAGCAAAATATGGGTATCTTCTTCCAGTTTCGAGATCGCGTCGCGCAATTGCAAGGAGAGCGCGCTATTTTCTTCTGATCGGGAGGCCTGTTTCAGGCCTTTGAGCAGTTTCTTGAAGTCGATTTTTCCCGAGAGCAGGTCAAGGATAGTCCGTGGATTCTTGATTCGGTCCCAGTAGCGGGAGCGAATCGCGGCGGACGAGATTGTCGGTTCTCCCGCTTCCGGCTCACTGCTCGGCTCGATCACCCATGGATTGGCCAAAATATAGCCGTCGATTCCGGCATCGGATCCGAACATGGCAAGGGCGGTTGCCGCATCGCAATTTCCGAAGGCGATCACTCGCTGCACACTTTGTTCGTTTCTTAGAAATTGCGCCGCAGCAGCAACTTCTTCCGCACTGCCCAGAAAGCCGGAGTTCGGACCCGTGCTTTCTCCAGTTCCCCGCCGGTCATAGCGAAGCACCGGAAAGCCGTGTTTGGCAATCTGCAAGGCCAGTTGCGCCATACCGCTATGCGCTCCGGAACGGATTTCATTGCCGCCGCCGACAATCAGGAGAGCGGTCGAGCCCGTCGCGCTATCGAGGGTTGCGGCAAGCGTGTCACTTCCGCACGGGATGGCGTGAAAACTGCGCGTCACGTCCCGATCCATTCCGCGATATCGTGGGCGATGGCCGAGGACATAGTCCGGTCATCGTCGGGTTCGGCGCGCAGCCATAAAGCGGATCCAGGGATATGAATATCGCCGGGTTTGCTGTCTGATTCCAGCCGTACGATCCGCTGATTTGGCATATCCGGAATTTCTGCGGCATTCAGCTGCATGAACAGTTTTGAACCGAGGATGTTGCCGGCCAACTCAATCGGTGCGACCTCCGCTTGGCCAGTCAGGTCGGCAAGACTTGTATTCCGCCCAGACTCCCGGTCAGCAGCAACTTTTGTCCGCATCATCGTCCGCAAGATCGTGCCGCCTTTGACCGGGCTGAAAATCCAGTGTTTTTC
>JAGXGT010000011.1 GCA_024636595.1 Sphingomonadales bacterium
GTCTTCAACGAGAAGGCTTCCGGGTCGGAAGGCGAAGTGCGCCGCAACCTGATGCGCGTGGTCGACGAAATCGATACCAGGATTGTGGTCACGACTTTCGCTTCCAACGCGGCGCGCCTGCAGACATTGGGCGAAGTCGCCATCCATTCCGGACGGAAGCTTTGTGTGGCTGGCCGTTCGCTCGACCGCATTATCGAGAATTGCAAGGAAAACGGCTATCTCAAGGACTTCCCGCCGACCGTGGAATTCCAGGAAGCGATGAGCCTCCCGCGCGGCGATGTGATGATCATTGCCACTGGCGGTCAGGGCGAGGCGAGGGCGGCGCTGGGACGGATCGCCGGCGACAGCCATCAGATCAAGTTGTCCGAAGGCGATCATGTGCTGTTTTCATCGAAGCAGATTCCCGGCAATGAAATCGCGATTGGCCGGATCCAGAACCAACTCGCCGCCAAGGGTGTCGTCATGATCACCGAACGACAGGAGCATATCCATGTGTCCGGCCACCCCGGTCAGCCCGAACTGGCACAAATGTATGAGTGGATCAGGCCGGAAATCCTCGTGCCTGTCCATGGCGAAATTCGCCATATGAAAACCCAGGTTCGCTTTGGTCTGGAACAGGGTGTCCCCAAAGCGATATGCCAGCAGAACGGCGATGTCGTGCGTCTGGCCCCCAATGGTCCGAAGATATTGGGACAAGAACGCACCGGACGGCTAGTCGTGGATGGCGATGTCATCATTCCCGCCGACGGGAAAACCCTTAATGACCGCCGCAAGACCGCGCATAATGGTATGATCTCGGTCGCCATCGGCCTGGATTCCCGAGGCAATATATTCGGTCAGCCGGTGCTGAAAATGCAAGGCGTTCCGCTTGAGGAAGACGAGGAAGATTTTCTCGATGAAGTGATTGACAAGATCAACGCCAAATATTCCAAACCGGTGGGCGATATCGACAAGTTCAATGAATCGATCCGCCTGCTCGTCCGCCGCAGCGCGACCGAGTGGACGGGCAAGAAACCGATCGTTTCGGTGCTCACCATAGAGGCATAAAGGCCATGCAACTCTACTCTGTTTTCGCGATCTACGTTCTGTTCTGGGTGACTGCCTTGTTCATCATCCTGCCTATCGGCATTCGCAATCATCACGAAACCGGGGTCAAAATGATCAAGGGGCAGTCGGATGGCGCGCCGGTCAATTTCCGGCCATGGCGCATCCTCTTGCTGACGACGCTGCTGGCGACCGTTGGGTTAGGCTTATTCTATCTCAACTATATCTATGGCTGGCTCAACATGGATACGATCGATTTCTTCAACAGCCGGGAACGGATGAAAGGCGTCTGATCCTAGTTGCGCAAACGCTCGATCGCCTGCGCCAGCGCCACATAAAGCTTGCCGACGTCCGATGAAAGCAGGGTCACGCTGATCGCGCTGCCATCGCGGGTCGCGAGCACGCCGCGCAACATTGCCTCGAAATCATGGATGTAGCGGTTCACATGCTCGCGGAACTCGTCATTGCCGGAATATTGCGCCAGGATTTCGCGCACTTCTCTATTGTCGAGCAAGCGAACGGCGCGCCGCGTGAAAATGCCGCGATCGCCTTTCAGATAGGCTGCCCACTCGGTGTCGGTGACATCGTTGGACAGGATCTTGCCGACATCGATCGAAATGGAATTGAGGGATTCGGTTAGCTGCGCCACGCGGCGGGTGAAATTCTCGTCGCTGCTCTGCTCCGCCTTCTCCTTGGCGAACAGGATGCGCTGTTCCAGCTTGATCGTCATATCCTCGATCGCGGCCAGCTGATCGGTGAGATGGGCGGCGGTGGACTGAGTGGTCGCAACCGCGCTCGACACCGCCTGTTCCAGTTTCGGCGCGATCGAGGCGATCTTGTCGTCGATAATCCGATTGAGCGCCTCTTCGCTCATTTTCTCAAAGGCTTCGGTCGAGCCGGCGATCGAATTTTCAAGCGCTTGCCGGGAATGTTCGGACGCCTGTTTGGCCGTTTCCTTGACCCGCAGCAGCGCGCTGATCATCTTTTCGCCAGCGCTTTCGGCCAGCGCTTCATTCTGGTCCCGCACCGCTTCAATGGCTTCCGAAATCTCGGCGATTTGCTGAACAATGGAAACGCTCGCCTCGTCGCCGGTTTCGCGCAACTGGCGAAGCCGGTTCTGCTGATCGCTGATCGAATGGTCGGTTTGTGCCACCTGTTGTGCGACGCGGCCGGCGTCTTCCTGCGCCTTGCGGGCTTCGCGCGCGATCTGGCCGTATAGCGCCAGACTTTCCTGCGATTTCTCCGACACCCGTTCGAATGCCGCGGGCAGGGTCTCATCCATTTCACGGGCGCTGCTGTCGAGGGCGACGAGCAACGTATCCATCCGCTCGATCATGCCATCGGCGACGCCATAGCCGTTCTCGAGCGATTGCTGCAACGCGGCGCTATTCTGTTCCATGGCAGTCATGGCGAAGGCCAGCTTGGCGGTCTTTTCGCCGCTCTCATTGTCGAGGTTTTTGACGTTTTCGGCAATATCGGAGATATTCTGGTTGAGGTTATCAGTCAGCGCTTTCAGGCGGACTTCCTCGTTGTCAGCAATCTGCCCCGCACTGGCCAGAGCCGATTCCAGCGCATCGAGATCGGCCCGCATCGCCGCCGCCGATTCCGACGCTTCGGTCGCCAGTTGCGCGCGTGTTTTGTGAATAGCTTCGACGGTTTCAGCCGTGGTTTTTCGCAACAGATTGGCCATCTGGCTCGACCCCGCTTCGGCTTCTTGCAGCTGTTCGGTCAGGCTTGCTCTGATTTGCTCCGCTTCTGCCGCCAGATTTTCCACCGCCTGGGTAGATTTTTCGGTCACGGAAGCAAGGGTCTGCTGTGCGGCCGCACCGACTTCCCGGATTTTTCCAAGCGTTGAAACCATCTCCGTCATTTCCGCATGGGCGGCTCGTCCGGCGTTGCCGATCTGGTTGGTCACGTCCTTGGCGGTGTTGATCACCACCGGTAAATGCTCGCGCAACTGCTCCAGATTTTTGTAGGCCGTACCGCCGACTTCATCCAGTTTGTGCATCGTGCCAAGACCATCGTCGAGAGATTTTGTGATCAAATCAGCTGCGGTCGTGAGTTTGGCAGAAGACTGCTGTCCGAGCGTTTCGAGTTCGCGGCTTTCGTGGCTGAGAAACTCGCGGGCGACGCTGAGTTCATTGTTGACCGTTTTGAGGCGGGTCTCGAGCAATTCCGATTCAGCGCGCAGCGAAAGCGCGACGTCCGCAAAGCGGCCTGCTTCCCGCGTGCTGTTGCGCATATAGAGCAGATAGGCGATGCCAAGCGTGATCACCGGCAGACACCATTGCGTCAGCAGGTCGATCCCGGCCTTAGGCGTCGGCATTGTTGTAAAAATGTCGCGATTGGCCCACAGGAAAAATCCGGTCCAGCCGGCCGCGGAAATGGCTAGCAGCAGCAATGGCAGGAGACGGGAGCGGGTCGGGCCGGGACCGGAATCGGCAGCATAATGGTCCCATCCATCGTCTGCATCACCATCGCTATTTTGCTGATTTTCTTCGGAAAAATCGGCCTGTTCCGTTTCGCCATCCGGCGCTTCACGCGCTTCGCTTGCGGTTGTTTCTGTCTGGTCGTCACCGGGACGTTCATCCCGATCGCGCCACATCCCGATAATCTTGGATTCACCTGCCATGACCCTATTTAACACAATCTCAGATCATAGAAACCATAAGTTAACCATATCATGTGTAAACGGCAGGAATGTCATTTGATTATGGAGCTTTGGATGCCGCTCTGACGGCTGCGGTAGGGGATGATCAGCCCCTTATTGCGGAATTGCGGGCGGCCTTTCTGGAAAGCGCGAAACGGCAGGTTGATTTGCTCGGACGAGCACGTTGCGATGCCAATTGGGAATATGCCGCCTGGCGTCTGAAGGGGCTGGCCGCGAGTTTCTCCGCGACCAAGATCCTGCAGCTCGCCGACGAAGCCGCCCATTCCGCGCCGGGCGATCCGGTCATCCTGCGGAAACTGGAACGCGCTGTTTCCGCGGTCGAGGCCCATCGCGACTGATATCTCCAGTGAAAGCGGCTGACCCCGCCTTCTTTACCAGAATATCCCTTGGCATCACCGGACGCCACCATCTATGGACGGGAACACGCTTCCTCTTCATCGTTCGGGACCCCAATATTCGTGAAACTGGCACTGATTTCTCTGGCAAAGGACGATCTCGACGGACACGGGCCGATTGCTCTGCTGCCGTTGTTCGCCGGTACGCTGCTCGATCTGCAGGTCAACGCCGCGCAACGCTTTGGCTGCGAAAAATTTATCTTCCTGTGTCCGGTAACCCATGGCGCTTTGTTGCAGAAGATCGACGCCATGAAGCAGCAGGGGCTGGATGCCGAATATGTCCGCAGCCCCAGCGATCTGGTGCAATATGCCAGCGATCAGGACCATCTGGTCTATATTGCCGACGGTATTTTGCCCAATGACGAGATTGTCGAACAGCTGAGCGGTGCACCGCAGGAATTGCTGTTCACCGTGCTCCACGCCGAGGAAGATCAGGAATTTGAACGGATCGACCTGAATCAGCGCTGGCTCGGGATCGTCTCGCTCAAGGCATCGCGGCTTGTTGCCATGATCGATATCCCGGATGATTGGGAGATCGGCTCGGCACTGCTCAGAACGGCGGTTCAGGCCGATTGTCCGCGAGCGATCATCTCGGACCGCAGGATGGGTTCCGGCGCAATTGCGCATCTCCAGAGCGAAATCAGCGCGGCGCAATTCACCCGGCGCAAATTGAAAGATATGCCGTCGCGCAAGGATAATTTCCTCAATCGCTTTCTGTTGCGACCGTTGATCAAGCGCAGCCTTCCCAGGCTCTGGACCAAAAAAGCCGCGCCACAATATCTCCAAGCTTTCACCCTTTTTTCCGGACTCCTGGCAGTCGTGGCGGCGGTTTTTGGCTATCCCGTTGCCGCGCTTGGCTTGTTCTTTTCGGGCAGCATCGCGCAATTGACCCGCGCATCGATGGTGCAATTTGACACCGCCCTGAAAGTTCGGGACTGGACCGGTTTGGCGCTCGATTTGCTCGTCGCAGCGGGCGTGGCGATTCTTCTGCTTCAAGCCTCTGATGTGATGACTTTGGTTCCGAATCTGGTGATTTTTACGCTGCTGCTCGTACAAC
>JAGXGT010000053.1 GCA_024636595.1 Sphingomonadales bacterium
CCGCTCGCTCCTATATCATCAAAGGTTTTCTTATCATGTGTATAGCGCACTCCGCCAACAAGACGCAGCTCATCGGTCAAATTGGCTGTAAGGCGGGCAAATGGAGCGAATGAAGTTGTTTCCAGCTTGTCGTTAAAGATTGCCCCAAGCGCCGAAATAAACACGCCCTGCGTACTGTCGATTTTCTCGTTGTAAAAAAAGCCGCCAATTGTGTAGTCGAAAATTCCGACGCGATCACCAGTGAGGCGTGCCTCAATGCTGAATTGCTCGTCAGTCTCAGTTTGCTGAAATGTAAAACCTGGTGCGGCGGTTATGAAATCGAGTTTGCCAACACGATAGGCAGGAATAACCGTGAAAGTGCCAAAACTGGCTTCATATTCTATTTCGGCGTTGAAGCCGTAAAACTGGTTGTTTCGTGATGGAAACGGCGCCAACGGATTCAAATTTCTGCCAGCAGGACCGGCAGAAGCTGTTTGACGAAATGCCTGTGATGCTGACGAATATAGTCCCGTATCGTCCGGCAGGTTTGCTGGAATGAAAATATAGCCTGCTGGTCCGGCAAACTGGTAACGGCCCACATAATTGCTGCCGGTACCAGCGCCGCCTTGATCGGAAAAATCGGCTGCAAGACGCACCGTAAGTTCCGGCGTCAGTTCAGCCATCATTTGAACACGCAGGGATATCGATTCGTCATCGCTCGAACCGTCATCATAATAGCCGTCGCGATTGATGACGTTGCCTGATATTCGAAGGGCACCATTCTCACCCATCGGTAGGTTAAGAGCGCCTTCCAGATTAATTTCGTCAAAGCTACCATAACTCGCCGTCAAGTAGCCGGATGTTTCGCCCAGCTTCGGGCGTTGCGGAATAACGTTTATCGCACCGCCAGTGGCGTTACGCCCATAAAGGGTGCCTTGCGGACCTTTAAGTACTTCGACGCGTTGAAGATCAAAAAAACTGCCGGTCGTCGATGTCGGACGACCGATATACACACCGTCATAGTTAAAGGCGACTGCAGGGTCACTTACTGGCGTCACAGTGAAGTTGCCTACCCCGCGTAGAAAGATGATGTTGCCGGTCCCAGATTTTTCAACGGTTAGAGCCGGAACCAGCTGACCAAGTCGGCCAGCATCAGTAACACCGGCTTCTACTAGCTTGTCACCGCCAACAACATCGATTGCGATAGCAGCATTCTGGGAATTTTCTTCGACGCGTTGTGCTGTCACGACAATAGTGTTTAGTCCTTGATCTTTCTTTTGCTCGAGATTGTCAGAGCCCGTATTGGACTGAGCATAGGCAGCACCAGGCAAAATTGTTATGACGGCAACCGTGCCCAATAAAAATCCACGCATCAAATCTCTCCCCCATTTTATTCCGTCTATTATTAAGTGGCGTGTTTCATCACACCTGTGATTGTCAGCAAAATTGCAACGTCCTGCCGAGTTCCGAGTACGTGCAATCCCAAACCTGATTGGTTCGTCCTTAAACCGCGTGGGGGATGGAAGGATGATGGCTTTTAGGTAGCGGCGATAACTGATATGTATCGCTTTATATGTCCGCTGTGCTACTATGGCTTTTGTAGTAGCCATCATCTGGTGCGATATTCTTCGATTGATGACTTTGTGCCATAGCTACGAACGCACTTGCGCCAACAATTCAACGATATCGGTCCGGATTGAAGGGCCATGCAATGCCATTTCACTCCGCTCCTGATCGCGCATTGGCTCCGCAATTCCACTTATGAAGCTTGGCCATGCTTTGGTCCGTTTCCACCAAAACTCAGTGAAGCGGCGATTTTCAATCCATAGATCAAGTAGGTCCAGATATTGTAAACGAGCGACGTATGGCATCAAAGCAATGTCTGCCAAGGTTGGCTGGTCACCCATTATCCAGCTGCGACCATCTTGTAGGCAATTTTCCAATCTATCAAATGTACGCTCGAATGCGGCAACTCCATAGTTTACAAACGGTGATCGGGCACCATGCTCAAACGTCGATCTAAACCGATCACGACGCCGGGGATCACCGACGTTGTTGAACCTAATCTCCCGCTCGCCTTCGGTCATGTCTTTCATGCGCTCTCGAAACATCGCCGAAAAGCTAATTTCGCTAACGCCTTCATGTAAGCCCTCATCAACGAGTTTGGCCCAGCTGCGGGCCTTGGCCCTTTTGACCGGTTCTGCGGGTAGCAGCGCAGGTTCAGGGTAACGCTCGTCGAGATATTCACAGATCAGCGTAGACTCCGTTACTACCTCGCCATGGTGGTCAAGGGTAGGCACAACCCCCGACGGGTTGAGTAGCAGATAGTCAGGTTCATACTGTTCGTTCTTGAATAGATTCACCTCGCGCGCGATCCATTCCTGCTTTTTTTGGTGCAGTACGATCCGTACCTTTTGACAACATACCGAATTTCCAAACTGATAGAGTGTAATCATGAGTCTGCTCTGCTCCTCTTGGTCTTTAGTGCTCTGGCGAGATAATCCGCCAGCCTATCATCCACATCGCAATGTTTAGCCTGAAATTAGCCCGGACCCACTGATGAAAAATTGCTGTTTCTGATGCTTTTCGCTTATCAGCCATCTAAAAAATAGCGCGGGCAGTTCGTTGCGTTGCCCTTCGGAAATTGCGCATCGATTGTCCGGTGCATGCCAATCAATTGTCGCCAACGAAAATTATCAGAAGCCGATTGAGGTCCCAACTGGAGGCAATTGTCAGTGGGCCGAGCCTGCCTATGGTGAGAACTCTTTGCTAACAAAAACATATCACCCATTCAAACTTGGTATCTTCTTGTTATCACTATTTCCGTCCTATTATCTCGGCAGGATCTAGTACGTCATTTTGAGAGGATAATGTCATGAAATCAGCACCAAATCTTAAGTTCAGTCATATGGGGCTTAGCTGTTGCGATGTGGCGCCGATGGAAACCTTCTATAGAGAGGTGCTCGGGTTTACGGTAACGGACCGCGGCCACGTAGATGGCATGGACTTGGTTTTTCTGTCACGCGATCCAAATGACCATCATCAGATTGTCCTTGCAAGTGGTAAGCCGGACGAAATGCCGGCTAACACCAAAAACCCTCAATTTGGGCCGAGCATTAATCAGTTGTCATTTCTTGTCGGTGATATGTCGGATATCCGGGACATGCACCAACGCTTGCAAAAAGGCGGCGCAACAAATATTTTTCCTGCCAATCACGGTATTGCCTGGAGTATTTATTGCCATGATCCTGAAGGCAACAATCTTGAATTCTTCATGGATACCGAATGGTATTTCCCTCAACCATTCCTGATCCCGCTCGACCTGTCTAAGTCAGATGAGGAAATTTATGAATTGACCAAGGAGTTTGCGACCAAGGAAGACGGCTATATGCCCTATGGCGAATGGCGAGAGAATATCTCCAAGAAGATGTCCGCATTCAAACCCTCACCAGTCGGCGCGAACTGAAATTGCCATGTGGATAAGATCAGCATTCTGGAGCGGCAAACCCAAACCCGGCGCGAAACAGAATTTTCGCAGCGCGATTGATGGCGAACTTCTCGCCGGTCTAAAGGCTTTGCCTGAAGTACGAGATGTGAAGGCGCTTTGGCCAAAGCGGCTGGAGGATGAACCACCGGCGATATATTGCCAGATCCTGGTCTATTTTGACGGTGTCGAGAACATTGATAAAATGCTTGAGTCGCCCGAGCGTCACAAACTGCGCGAACGTGTGGTGGAGGTGGCCGCTATGTTTGACGGGAAAGTTAGTCATATCGATTATGAGGCGGTCTAAGCCAATTTGTCTGATAGTCTTATACCTCAACGCTTTTTCCTTGACAAAATCAAAGGCACATCTTGTGGTTGTTGTGTAGCTATAAATCGGGGAATTACATCATGCCGAACGTAGTTACAAAACCACGTCCAAGCTCGATCCACATATTGGAAACGCTCGAAGCCCGTTTGCGCTGGCTGTCTTCATGGACCGTGCATAATGCCAATCACATCCGGCCCAAGCGCGATGGCTTGAAGGTTGGCGGACATCAGGCGAGCTGCTCGTCGATGACCGCGATGATGGCGGCGCTCTATTTTCATGCGCTGCGCCCACAGGACAAGGTTGCGGTCAAATCGCATGCCGGGCCTGTTCTCCATGCCATTCATTATATGCTCGGCAATCAGTCGCGCGAAAATCTGATAAATTTTCGCGGCCTTGGCGGTGTCCAGAGCTACCCGTCGCGCACCAAGGACGCCATCCCGGTCGATTTTTCGACAGGCTCTGTTGGCCTCGGCGTTGCCGTTACGGCTTTCTCAAGCTTGGTGCAGGATTATCTGATCGCGCACGGCCAGGTGAAAAACGAGGACGCAGGTAGAATGATCGCGTTGATGGGCGACGCCGAGCTGGATGAAGGCAATATCTATGAGTGCCTGATCGAAGGCTATAAACATAATATCCGTAATTGCTGGTGGATCGTGGATTATAATCGGCAGTCGCTCGACAGCACCACGGCCGATCGGATGTTCCGGCGTTTTGACGATATATTTGAGACATGTGGCTGGCGGGTCATCACGCTCAAATATGGCAAGCTCCAGCAAGCGGCGTTCAAGAAACCGGGGGGCAAAGCGCTGGAGGAATGGATCGACAATTGTCCCAACGCCGATTTCGCCGTGCTGACCTATAAAGGCGGTGAGGCATGGCGCGAACGGTTGCTTGCCGACATCGGCAGCAAAACAAACGTCAAGAAGCTCATTGCCAGCTATGATGATGACCAGCTTGCTGCTCTGATGACCAATCTCGGCGGTCATTGCATGGCAACTTTGACCGAGGCTTTTGATGCGGCAGATGACGAACTGCCGACCATGTTCATAGCTTATACGGTGAAGGGTTTTGGCCTGCCACTGGCCGGGCACAAGGACAATCATTCCGGCATGATGAATCCTACCCAGATTCACGGTCTGCGCGACCGGATGGGCATAGCCGAGGGGGAGGAATGGGAACCCTATGCCGGGCTTGGCAATAATATGGCTGCCGAGCTCAAGGCATTCATGGAAAACAGCGCCTTTGCCAAAACGCCAAGAGAGGGCGAAGCGGACGCTATCCCTGTGCCGGCGCGATTTGCGGTTCCCGATGGTGATGAAATATCAACCCAGGCGGCTTTCGGCAGGATATTGTTTGACCTTGCCAAATCCGATGAGGAAATCGGCAACCGGATTGTGACCACTGCGCCCGATGTGACACAGACGACGAACCTTGGCGCCTTTGTGAACCAACGCGGCCTATTCCGCCGTCAGGAAGTGGCCGATGTATTCCGGCAGGCAAAAATCCCCTCCGCGCAAAAATGGGCGGCTCATGGCGCAGGCCAGCATATCGAACTGGGTATAGCGGAAAATAACTTCTTCCTCATGCTGACATCGCTGGGGCTCTCTGCACCGCATTTCGGGACACGGCTGCTGCCGGTTGGCACGGTTTACGATCCGTTTATCGCGCGCGGTCTCGATGCGCTCAACTATGGCTGCTATCAGGATGCACGCTTTCTGCTGGTCGGAACACCGTCAGGTCTGACGCTTGCCGGTGAAGGCGGCGCCCACCAGTCGATTAACACGCCGCTTATTGGCATGGGTCAGCCCAATCTCGATTATTTCGAACCGGCATGGGCCGATGAGGTCGCGCTGATGATGCGTCATGCGTTTGAACATATGCAGAAGCCCGATGGCAGTTCTGTCTACCTGCGGCTGAGCACACGTTCGATTGCGCAAGTTGAACGCAGCGATGATTCCTGGGAGGGAGATGCATTGAAGGGCGGCTACTGGCTCCGACAACCTGGACCAGAAACTGAAGTCGCCATTGCCTTTACCGGCGCCGTTGCGCCCGAGGCATTGGAAGCCTGGGATAGCCTGTCGGAAGACATGCCAGGAATAGGGCTTCTCAATGTGACATCGCCCGACTTGCTGCACCGTGGCTGGTCGGCCCGTCGTGCCGGTCGCTGGAATAATGCGCAGGCAGATAATACACCTTCCCATGCTGAACACCTGCTGTCGGCGCTGGCACCTGGTGCGGGTCTGGTCACAATATTGGATGGCTCGCCGGGAGCCTTGTCCTGGTTGGGTGGGGTGAAGGGCATGCGGGTTAGCCCGCTCGGCACCGACCGCTTTGGCCAGACCGGCGATTTGCCCGATCTCTACCGCGAATACCGGCTTGATGCAGAGGCCATCATCGATGCTGCCGCTGAACTGTTCCTGGAGAATTGAGATGGCGATTGAACTCAAAATGCCCGCATTGTCGCCCACCATGGAAAAAGGCACATTAGCAAAATGGCTAGTGGCCGTTGGCGATGAAGTGAAGTCCGGCGATATTATTGCCGAGATAGAAAC
>JAGXGT010000054.1 GCA_024636595.1 Sphingomonadales bacterium
ACCCTGTACCGGTTGGCCGCAATCGGCTTTGGCAATTCGCAGACCGCCGAAGCCATGTGTGCCGGTATCAAGGCCAAGGGCGGGAACTGCATTGTGCGTCACGCGACCAGCGTCAACAAAGCGGCACCGTCGCGTATGGCCAGTCAGTCCGAGAAAAAACTGGCGTCACGCTAATCCATCGAAAATTGGATAAAGGCGGCGAGCTAATAAGCTCTGCCGCCTTTATATATAGCGGTCACCCGACCCTGAACAGGAAGTCCGTCAAAGGGCGTGTTGCCAGCAGTAGCGGCCATTTTACGGGTATCAACCTGCCACGGGCTGTCCTCGTCGATCAGGATAAAATCAGCTTCATATCCGGGCCGCAACAGGCCAGCCTCGACCCCCAGAATTTCTGCAGGATTGGCGGATAAAAGCCTGAACAGGCGACCGACCGAAATAATATCCTCGCGAACCAGAGTGAATGAGAGCGCCAATAACGTCTCGGCTCCCGCCATCCCCGGCAGGGCTTCGGCATAGGGAAGGCGCTTGTCCTCGGGTCCCCGCGGATCGTGCCCGGAAGAAATAACATCTATTGTCCCGTCCTTCACCGCATCGATACATGCCAGACGGTTTTCTTCGCTGCGCAGGGGTGGGGACAGCCGGGTAAACGTCCGAAAATCGCTGATCGCGATATCGGAGAGGAGAAGATGGGCAGGGGTGATACCGCAGGTCACCGGCAGCTTTTCCGATTTTGCGGCGCGGACCAGGTTGAGGCCGGCCTCGGTGGTGACCTGACGAAAATGCACGTGGGCACCGGTTTCGCGGACCAAAGCGATGTCACGAGCGATCGAAACGGCTTCGGCGGCGGCCGTTGCGCTGGCCAGCCCGAGGCGGGTCGCGGTTTCGCTATTTGTCGCGACCGCACCGGCCGTCAGGCCAGCGTCCTCGCTGTGCACGATCAACGGCAGCTCCAGTGATTTGCAATACTGCAGCAGCCGCAGCATGATCCCGCTGTCCGCGATCCATTGTCGACCGGTTGCGACCGCTTTCGCTCCTGATCGTTTCATCAAACCGATTTCGGCCAGACGCTTGCCTTCCAGACCGGTCGTCGCGGCTGCAATTGGATGCGACCAGAGATCGGGCTTACCTTCGACGGCATTATGTTTGATCATGGCCGGCAGATCGAGCACCGGAGACTGATCGGGCATCAAGGCAGCCCGCGTGATGCCGCCAAACCGAAAGGCCGGCTTGTCGATCGCGAAAACGCCCAGATCGACAATTCCCGGTGTCAATATCCTGCCCTTGCAGTCGATTTCCTCGCCGGGTGCCTTATCTGTAACATCTCCCGCCGCAGCGATGCGATCACCGTCGACAATCAGACTGCCTTCTTTGGGCTGTTCAAAGTCCGGTAAAACCAGACGCGCATTGGTGAAAATCTTTGTCATGCCCAACCCTCCACGCCGCGAGACTTGCGGGTCAGGATATCAAGGCAGGCCATGCGCACCGCAACCCCCATCTCCACCTGCTCGGTTATCGCAGAATGATCCAGATCATCGGCAACATCGCTGTCGATTTCGACGCCCCGGTTCATCGGGCCGGGATGCATGACTAGCGCATCGGCTTTGGCGAGCGCGAGACGGTCCCGGGTCAGTCCATAGAGATAATGATATTCTCGCGGGCTGGGGATGTAATCGCCATTCATCCGCTCGTTCTGCAGCCGCAGCATCATCACGACATCGCTGCCTTCAAGCGCCTGGTCAAAATTTGTAAAAACCTCCACATTGAAACGGTCAAGCGCAGCGGGCAGCAGCGAAGGCGGTCCGCAAACCCGGACTTTGGCGCCGAGTGTGGTCAGGCAATAGATATTCGATCGCGCTACCCGGCTGTGCATGACATCGCCGCAGATGGTCACCGTCAGGCCGCTGATATCGCCCTTGCGGCGCTGTATCGTCAGTGCGTCGAGCAGCGCCTGCGTGGGATGCTCATGGCTGCCGTCGCCAGCGTTAAGCACTGGACAGTCGACCTTGTCCGCAATCAGTTGCACCGCACCGGAGCTGCCATGCCGGATGACGATCGCGTCGGCCTTCATCGCATTCAGAGTCACCGCCGTATCGATCAGCGTTTCGCCTTTTTTGATACTCGATTGCGCCGCGTGCATATTGACGACATCCGCTCCCATGCGTTTTCCGGCTATTTCAAAGGAAAGCAGCGTTCTGGTGCTATTTTCGAAGAACGCATTGATCACCGTCAGTCCGTCGAGCTTGTCCGCGTGCTTGCTGGATTTCTTGTTGAGATCGACCCATTGCTTGGCCTCCTCGAGCAGGAACAATATCTCCCAGGGCTGCAGTCCGGCGATGCCCAATAGATGACGATGGGGGAAAGCATCCGATCCGGTGGGAAACTGATGCGGTGAACCTGTTTGCTGCGATGTCATTAAAGCGGGTGCTATAGTGGCATCAGGCCAGCGCGGCAAGCCTGTCGATGGCGCCTTGCAAAATATAGGCGGCGGCCATCTTGTCGACGACCTTGGCCCGTTTTTTCCGGCTGACATCCGATGCAATCAGATCGCGGGTGACGGCCTGCGTGCTCCATCGTTCGTCCCACAGCAATATCGGCAGGCCCAGCGGCTTGAGATTTTGCGCAAAAGACCGCGCCGCCTGGGTCTGCTGGCTCTGGCTGCCATCCAGATTGAGCGGCAGACCAGCGACGATCCCGACAATATGTTGATCGGCTATTACCGTTTTGATGCGCTCGAGATCCTTGGAAAATTTGCGCCGCTCGATCGTTTCCGCCGCTGTCGCGAAGGTCCAGTGGGAGTCGCACAGCGCCATGCCAACCGTTTTTGTCCCGATATCCAGACCGAGCAGGCGTCCGGCTTCCGGCAGGGCCTGAGCGAAGGCCGCCACATCATCGCTGATCAACGTGCCAGAAATGCCGTCATCCTCCGTCGCACATCGGCCCGGATATTCGACCAGAACAGGCTGTAATCATAAACATGATAATTATTGCCGGGCAGGGCGTATGGGCCAAGGTCCGGCGGATCACCAATCAGCAGAAAGCCCCGACCGTCGCATTTTGCCGGAACCGCAGCCACCGCAAGGGTGGCCTCGCTCAAATCAGCATTGGGCACCAGGGTGCCGAGATTGGCGGAAGCCGCTGCTGCCGAGTCGATATTGCCGTTGATCGGGTTGGAGCACAGCAGCTTGCTATCCTTGCGCGGCTGGCCATTGAAACCGATCGTCTGGTCATAAACGTCAACGATCCGGGTATAATCTGCAGGCTCGGCAAAACTTTGCCACGCCATGATGCAGCGCGTCTGGTCTGGTGTTTCGCAGATATCCAAACCCATTTCCGGTATGTCTGTAGTTACAGAAACGGGCCAGCCGACAACATAAGCGGCGACAACCCGGCTGGCGAGCGGCGTGCCAGCGACCCGGTCCTTGAGCAGGTTGGTCAGATGCAGGCTGCCCTGGCTGTGCCCCGCCAAGATGATCGGCTGATCATCCGGGATGTTCGAGATAAAATAGTCAAAAGCCGCCAGCACATCCTGATACGCTGAATCCAGCGCCCGCTGGCCTTCGGGCTTCTCGGTCAGAAACGCGCCCAGCGTCGCCTGGCGATAGCGCGGCGCCCAGACCTCTCCGACCGCATTGAAGGCGCTCGCCTGACCGCGCAGGAATATGCGGGCGCGCGCTTGCGATTCCTTATCGTCCAGCGGCGCATTCCACTGTTCTTTTTTCAAAAACGATGTCGGATGAATGAAGAAAACAGCGGCTTTCTTTGCTTCAGGAATTGCTGGGTCGCTTTCCGTATAACCCTCAGGAAGCCAAAGCGCCGGGTTGCCCTTGACCAGTTCCGGTCGCGCCAGCCACATATCCGGATCGGCATAGACATTGGTCTCGAGCACTTCCTGAGCGGTGAACTCGGTATCGGGCACGAACGCCACTTCCATCAGTTCTTCACCATAGAGGCGAAAAACAAAGGCGCCGGCGAGCACCAGAATGACCATGCCTGCGACAAAATAAAGAAACTTACGGGCCAAAAGATACTCCAACCAATATGCTGCCGCTTCAATCCGCTTGAAGCCGCTTCGCGCCGGTGCTAGCGGCGCTAGGTACACAATTTAATTCCGAAATACCCGAAAAAAGATGAACCTGAAAAGAATGAGTCATGTCAATCGATAAGGAAACCGTCAAAAAGATCGCCAGTCTCTCCAGGATCGCGATCACCGAAGCCGAAGCGGACGCCTTTGTGCCCGAGCTCAACCAGATATTGGGCTGGGTCGAGCAACTGGGCGAAGTTGATTGTTCGAAGGTCGAGCCGATGACAGCGGTGATCCCCAATAAATTGCGGCTGCGCGAAGATGTCGTCACCGATGGCGAAATCCGCGACAAGATACTGGCCAATGCGCCGATTGCCGAACATGGCTTTTTCGCGGTTCCCAAGGTGATTGAATAATGACCGAAATATTTGAAATGGGTATTGCCGATATCCGCAGCGGCATCGCCGATGGCGATTTCACCGCGAAGGAAGTCGCAGAGACCTTCATCGCGCGGGTAAGTGCGGCAAAATCGCTGAACGCCTTTCTGGTCGAGACGCCGGAGCACGCGCTGGCGGCGGCAGAAGCCACCGACAAGGCCAAGGCGGCGGGCGAAACCCTCGGCAAGATGGCCGGCGTGCCGATCGGTATGAAGGATTTGTTCTGTACGCAGAGCGTGCCGACCACAGCGGCCAGCCTCATTCTCGAAGGTTTTACACCGCAATATGAATCGACGGTTTCCGCCAATCTGTTCAAGGCCGGTGCCGGAATGCTCGGCAAGCTCAACATGGACCAGTTTGCGATGGGCTCGTCCAACGAGACCAGCGCCTTCGGCAATGTCATTTCACCATGGCGGCGCAATGACGGTGGCAACAGCTACCTGACCCCGGGCGGTTCATCCGGTGGCAGCGCCACGGTTGTATCGGGACGCATCGCGCCCGCAGCAACCGGCACCGATACCGGTGGGTCCATCCGTCAGCCAGCCGCCTTCACCGGCATCACCGGGTTCAAGCCGACCTATGGCCGCTGCTCGCGCTGGGGCACGATCGCCTTCGCTAGCTCGCTCGATCAGGCAGGCCCGATGGCGCATGATGTCCGCGATTGCGCGATCATGCTCGAAGCCATGGCCGGTTTTGATGCCAAGGATTCGACCTCGCTCAATCTGCCCGTTCCTGACTGGGAAGCGGCACTCAACAGCAATCTGGCCGGCAAGAAAATCGGTATTCCCAAGGAATATCGAGTCGAAAATATGCCCGCCGCAATCGACGCGCTGTGGCAGCAGGGCATCGAGATGCTCAAGGACGCTGGCGCGACCATCGTCGATGTCTCGCTGCCGCACACCAAATATGCGCTGCCGGCTTATTATATCATCGCCCCCGCCGAAGCCTCATCCAACCTCTCGCGCTATGATGGCGTGCGCTATGGTCTGCGCGATCTGCCGGACGGGGCTGGGCTGCAGGACATGTATGCCGCGACCCGCGAAGCCGGTTTCGGACCGGAAGTGAAGCGCCGGATCATGATCGGCACCTATGTGCTCAGCGCCGGCTATTATGACGCCTATTACACCCAGGCGCAGAAAGTCCGGACATTGATCTCGCAGGATTTCGATAAGGCCTGGAACAGCTGCGATCTGCTGCTGACCCCGACCGCGCCAAGCGCAGCCTTTGGTTTGGGCGAGAAAATGGATGACCCGCTAGCGATGTATCTGAACGATGTCTTCACCGTGCCTAGCTCGCTGGCCGGACTACCGGCGATCTCGGTTCCCGGCGGACTGGATGGCAAGGGGCTGCCGCTCGGCTTGCAGATCATCGGCAAGGCACTGGACGAACAGAGCGTGTTTAACGCAGGTCTGGCAATCGAGGAACGCGCCGGATTTGTCGCGAAACCGGAGCAGTGGTGGTAGAAATGACCGAATCAACATATCGTATCCAGGGCGGAACCGGCGAATGGGAGGTCGTGATCGGCCTCGAGGTCCACGCCCAGATAACCTCCGAATCGAAGCTCTTTTCCGGGGCTTCCACTGAATTCGGTGCCGAGCCGAATACGCAGGTCAGTCTGGTCGACGCGGCGATGCCCGGCATGCTGCCGACGCTGAACGGTGAATGCGTCCGACAGGCGGTCCGCACCGGTCTGGCGATTAACGCCCAGATCAACAAATATTCGCGCTTCGACCGCAAGAATTATTTCTACGCCGATCTGCCGCAGGGCTACCAGATTTCCCAGCTTTATCACCCGATCGTGGGTGAGGGCGTGATCCAGATTTCGCTCGATGAAAAAGACCCCGATGCCCATGGCAAGGCGATTGGCGTCGAGCGCATCCATATCGAACAAGATGCCGGTAAGCTGATGCACGACCAGCATCCGACGATGTCCTATGTCGATCTCAACCGCTGCGGCGTCGCGCTGATGGAGATCGTCTCCAAGCCCGACATGACCTCGCCCAAGGAAGCGGCGGCCTATGTCCGCAAGCTGCGCTCGATCCTGCGCTATGTCGGATCCTGTGACGGCAATATGGAACAGGGCTCGATGCGCGCCGATGTCAACGTCAGCGTGCGCAAGCCGGGCGGCGAACTTGGCACCCGCACCGAGACCAAGAATGTCAACTCGATGCGCTTCATTCAGGCGGTAATCGAA
>JAGXGT010000012.1 GCA_024636595.1 Sphingomonadales bacterium
ATCGCCCCCAAAGGCCCCGCGCCGGTCAGTTCGGTAAAGAAGACATAGCTCTTATTCTCGCGCATTATCCGCATGCCTTCTTGCGGATGGGCCCGAAGCCATTCGACGATGCCCTGCATATTGGTCTTGCCATCGGCGAGCAGGCCACGTTCGCGCATCACCTTGCCGATACCTGTGTAATCCTGCCCATTCTGGCCGGCATAGCCGATCCGCATGATCGACCCGTCGGGCAGTGCCAGACGGCCACTGCCCTGAATTTGCAGGAAGAACAGGTCGATGTAATCCTGTGCCCAGGCGATCTCGAGACCCTGACCGGCCAGCGCGCCGTCATCGATCTGGGCCCGGTCTTCAAACGGCACCAATTTGGTCCCGTCGACCTTGCCCCGGATACGCTTGTCTTTCAGCGCTTCGGAAAACAGCCCCAGATCGACATCTAGCAGATTGTCCGGTCGCCGATAGATCGGCACCGGATATCGGGCATTTTTGACCCTCGAGCCGTTGATCTGCGGCTCGAAATAGCCGGTTGCGAAAGCCTTGCCATCGCCAATCTGCACGGTTTCAAAATAGGAGGAGAAGAAGCGCGTGGCATCGCGATCCTGCCAGCTCTGAGCGGCGTCGCAAGACAATTGCCAGTCTGCGCCTTTAGTCAGGCCGCTATTGTCCTCGCGCCGGACCAGTGACGAACAGCTGGTGCGAAACGATTGCAGCGCAGCCGCAGCTTTTGCTTCTGTCAGGTTCAGGCTGGAGATATCCGGGCCCAGTGCGACACCGAAACCGGTTGCACGGCTTGTATCATCGCCAATTTTCACGAGTTGTCCGGGATAGACTGGCTGAAACAGCGCTGGCGCGCCATTCTTGTAGGTCGGCTGCGGGGCTGCATCGGGCACATCGCCCGTAACCCATTCCCCTTGCTGCGGGGCCTGCTGGGCGGGAACGCTTCGGGCGGCCCCTTCGGGAATGATCGTCATCGAACAGGCACTGACCATTGTCATTGCCCCGAAAAGCACCCCGATTTTCACGATCATGTTGCTCGCCGACCGAGGGTCAGGCCTCATCGGTTTCGTCAAGCAACCAGTTGGGATCGGCACTCGAAAGATCGCGGCTGAAGGTCCAGACATCGTGGGTTTCAGCGGCATCGGACAGCGAGCCGCCAATCAGCTTGCCCTTTTTGTCTTTTACAACCGCTGCAATATCGGCATCAAACTGGACCGTGATGCTTGCCACGGGACGACGATATTCGGCCGCTGAAATGCGCGCATTGTCGATTCGCACCAGCTGGTTTTCGAGAACTTCGCCGCGTTTTTCGCGGGCGTCGATGACTTCGGCAAAACTTTCGTAAACATCGTCATCGCACAGGGTTTTCAATTCTTCCTTGTCGCCCTTCCAGAAGGCTTCCAATATCATTGCATAGGCCGCTTGCGCGCCCTCGACGAACCGGCCGACATCAAAATTGCGATCGGCGCTCAGGATTTCCCGCATCCCGGCTTCGGCGCTGCTGTCGTAAACCATGGCCGGCGTTCCGGCGGGCGCAGGGACGATATCCGGCACATGCGGCTTGGCGTCTTCCAGTGGCCGACGGTCATTGGCGCGCGGCTCAATGTTGCGCGGCGTATGTTCCTGTTCATGACCGCTCCGCTTGCCCAGCACCGAATAGAGGCGCAGGCCGAGAAAGGCCGCTACCATAGCCAATAATACAATTTCGATGGTCACTTCAGAATCCAATCTTTTCTTTGACCCTATACATAGGCAGAAATAGGGGCGGTTTCAAATGGCATTAGCGAAAAAGCCGCGTTGCCGCAATTGGCCAGCCACTTCTAGTGGCCAATTTGTGAACCCATGCTTATAAATGCAGTCGCATGACGGGCGCCTGAATAGCGGTTTACTCTTTCATTGCCCTAGGTTCCGTCCCCTGCTAGGCGCGCTGCGAACGGCGTGGCAATATGCGCCAAAGGACATGTTTGACTGATTTTCCGAAAGGACAGGCCCGATGGCTGATGATAATGACAATAACGAATCCGACGCAAACCCCACCGGCAATGTGACGACTCCGGAACCGCTCGCCAACGGCGCGGACACCCAACCTCAGATCGGTGTGATTTCGCAATATGTTAAGGATCTTTCGGTCGAGAATCCCAATGCACCGGACGTTTACCAGTGGAACGCACAGCCACAGATTGATGTGCAGTTCAATATCGGCTCTTCGCAGGTCTCCGACGAAGTCCACGAAGTGGAATTGAAAATCGACGTGACCGCCAAAGCGGACGAAGGCGTCGCGTTCGCCATCGAGCTGCTCTATTGCGGCCTGTTTGGTCTGCGCAACATTTCCGAAGAACAAGCCCATCCGTTTCTGTTTGCTGAAGCGCCGCGGCTTCTCTTCCCGTTCGCTCGGGCGATAATTGCCGACGCGGTGCGGGATGCCGGGTTCCAGGCCTTGTTGCTCGAACCGATCGATTTTACAGCGCTCTACATACAGCAGCGCGAGCAGATGGCGGCACAGCAAGCGGGCGAGCAACCGGTTGGTAACGCCTAAACCACCTCGCTAGGACAGCGGGCATGAACCTGCTGAAATCCACCGGAACGATTGCCGGGCTGACCTTGGTCAGCCGGGTTTTCGGCTTTGTCCGCGATATCATGCTGGCCCGGATCCTCGGGGCGGGCGCTGCCGCCGATGCCTGGCAACTGGCCTTTCAGCTCCCCAATATATTCCGCCGCCTGTTTGCCGAGGGCGCCTTTTCCGCCGCCTTCGTGCCGCTGTTCAACCGCAAGATGGAAGCGGACGACGATCGGACGGCAGCGCAGAACTTCGCGATCGACGTGCTGTCCGTTTTCGTACCGCTGCTGCTGGTCTTTTCAGCGGTGATGATGCTGGCGATGCCCGGCATCATCTGGCTGATCGACGATTTCGGCAGAGGCGGGCGGATGGATGATTTTTCGGTCTCGCTGGCCCGGATCACCTTCCCCTATCTTGGCCTGATCAGCATCACCACCTTGTTCGCGGCGATTTTAAACTCGCTCAGCCGGTTCGCCGCAGCGGCAGCGGCCCCGATCATGCTCAATATCTGCATGATCACCGCCTTGCTCGCCTCCTATTGGATCAACGATGGCAATGATCCGCGCCAGACCGCCTATTTTCTCGCCACCGCCGTGGCAGCAGCAGGATTGGTGCAGATGCTGTGGCTCTATTATTGGGCGCGCAAGACGGGGTTTCGCTTTCCGCTCAAAATGCCGCGGTTCAATGCCGATGTAAAGGAACTGGGCATCTTGATTCTGCCAGCGGTGTTCGGCGCCGGCATCTATCAGATCAGCCGCTTCATTGACCTGTTCTTCCTCGGGCGCTTGCCGGAAGGCTCGTTCGTCTATCTGGCGATGGCGGATCGACTGAACCAGTTGCCGCTCGGGATTATCGGCATTGCTTTGGGCACCGCGATTCTCCCTGCCTTGTCGCGGTTCATCGCCAAGGATGATCTCGGCGGCGCGCAAAGGCTGCAAAGCAACGCCATCGAGCTCGGCATGCTGCTGACCATTCCAGCTGCGATTGCCCTGTTTTTCGCGGCCGGGCCGCTGGTTACCTCTTTCTATGTCGGCGGCAATTTCACCATCAGCGATGGCCAGACCACCTCCGCCGTTGTCGCCGCGCTGGTTGTCGGCTTGCCCGCTTATGTGTTGGTCAAGGTCCTGATCCCGGGATTCTTCGCCCGCAAGGATACCAAGACGCCGGTCTATACCGCCGGCATATCCCTGCTGATCAACATCACGCTCAACCTGCTGCTGATTCCGATCTACGGGATCAAGGGTCTGGCCTTCGCCGGAGCGGTGGCCGCGTGGTGCAACTGCGCGATGCTCTACACGATGCTCCATCGCCGCGGCCATTTTCATGTCGAATGGACGCTGCTAATGCGGATCGGGCGGATTACGCTGTCGGCGGCTGGCATGGCCGTGGTGCTGATCTATGCCGCCCCTATCGGCGAAGATCTTTACCTCGGTACAATCTGGCAGCGAGTCGGCTCAATCACCGCTCTGGTCAGCGTCGGCGGACTGGTTTATGCCGCGCTGGCATGGCTGACCAGAGCGGTGATTGAGCCGACTCGCTGCCAGATTGTACCGAGGTAAAGATCTCACCATGCTGACCAAGAAGAAAGCGGCAGAACAAGCCGCAAGCGAAGGAAGTTAGGACAATGCGTACGGTATCGGGCATCCAGCCCACGGGTAATCTCCATCTCGGCAATTATCTGGGTGCGATCAAGAACTGGGTGAAGATGCAGGATGAGGGGGAATGCCTGTTCTTCCTCGCCGATCTGCACGCGATCACCGTGCACAACGATCCCGCCGAACTGTCTGCCAATTGCCGCGAAATGGTCGCCGCGCTGGTTGCTGCCGGAGTTGATCCGGAGAAATCGATCCTGTTCAATCAGGCGCGGGTGCCCGCGCATGCGGAGCTCGCGTGGATGCTGATCTGCAACACGCCGATGGGCTGGCTCGACCGGATGACACAGTTCAAGGAGAAATCGGGCAAGCACAAGCAGCGCGCCTCGCTGGGTCTTTATGGCTATCCGGTGCTGCAGGCCGCCGACGTTCTGGTCTATCAGGCGACCCATGTGCCGGTCGGCGAAGATCAGAAGCAGCATCTCGAACTGGCCCGCGACATCGCGGCAAAGTTCAACAGCGACACCGGCACCGAAACCTTCGTCTTGCCCGAGCCGTTTATCGGCAAAAGCGCGGCCCGGATCATGAGCCTGCGCGACGGCAATGCGAAGATGAGCAAGTCCGACCCGTCTGATCTCAGCCGGATCAACATGAGCGATGATGACGAGACGATCACGCGCAAGTTCAAGAAGGCAAAGACCGACGCCGAACCGCTGCCTGACAATCTGGCGGATCTCGCCGATCGGCCGGAAGCGAGAAATCTGATCGGCATTTACGCCGCGCTCGCCGATCAGTCGCAAGAGGCCGTGCTCGCCGAATATGCCGGCAAGGGCTTTGGCGACTTCAAACCGGCGCTTGCCGATCTGGCGGTCAGCACATTGTCGCCGATCCGGCAGCGGTTCGAAGAATTGCGCAAGGACACGACCGCGATTGACGCTATTTTACGCGACGGGTCGGAAAAAGCCTCGGCAATGGCCCGCCCGACAG
>JAGXGT010000055.1 GCA_024636595.1 Sphingomonadales bacterium
CAGCTCGCCGCCGATCTGGCCGCCAAAACCGGCGCGGTGGTGGTGCCCAGTTTTGATGATCCCTGGATTGTCGAGGGGCAGGGCAGCTGCGGCGTGGAAATCCGCGAGCAGATGCTCGCCCTGACCGGAGCAGAACCCGACCAGATCGTTGCCTGTTGCGGCGGTGGCGGGTTGGCTACCGGCTCCGCGCTGGCGAACCCCGACGCGCGCATCATCGTGGTTGAGCCGGACGGCTGGGACGATATGAAACGGTCATTGGAAGGTGGCACAATCGTGCCGGTCGAAAAAGATCCCCCCGCCACCGAATGCGACGCGCTGCAAACGTTGCGCGTGTCTCCGATCACATTCGATATTTTGAAAGCGCGTAATGCTTTGGGCCTGTCCGTGTCGCAGGATGAAGTGCATCATGCGATGCGCGTCGCATTCGAGAAATTGCATCTGGTGGTCGAACCCGGCGGCGCGGTTGCGCTCGCTGCTGTTTTGTCCGGTAAAGTACCGCTAACCGATCGCACGGCGATCACCCTGTCCGGGGGCAATGTCGACCATCAGCTCTATGCGAAAATCATCGCGGGCGGCTAAAGCCTGTTTGTCCTTTCCTACACCCACCCCGATCGCGTATCTTGCCCCAATGTCTTTGGGAAAGTTCGGACAGGCTCTTTGACAGCTTGGATAAATTGAGGCGACACTTCTCGCCCGCCCGCAAAATCGCCCGGGTTTCATATCCGTCTGGAAGGTCACACTCGGCGGGATGCTGACGCCAGAAGACGAAGAGAAATCTGCGGGTTTGGGGCAAAGGTTACGGAAATCAAAAACGCGGCCTTGTGTAAACTATAGCCGTCAGCGAAAGCTCATCGAAAAAACGATTTAGGCCGCGATCGCTCGCTCCATGTCCATCCGGCTCCAGATTTCTACCAAAGCCTTGGTCAAATCAACCATCATCGCTTCGCTATGCGCCGGGCCAGGAGTAAACCGCAGGCGTTCGGTCCCTCGCGGCACCGTCGGATAGTTGATCGGCTGGACATAGACGCCATATTCGGCGAGCAATATATCGCTGATTTTCTTTGCTTTGATCGGGTCGCCGACCAGTAGCGGAACGATATGGGTCGATGAGTCCATCACCGGAAGGCCCGATTCCGCAAACAAATCCTTGAGTGTCTGAGCCGCTGCCTGCTGACCATCGCGTTCTGCCGTAGACTGTTTCAGGTGACGAATACTGGCCAGTGCACCCGCAACAAGCACCGGAGACAGGCTGGTGGTGAAAATGAAGCCGGGCGCATAGGACCGGATTACGTCGACGATTTTCTGGTCAGCGGCAATATAGCCACCCATCACACCGACCGCTTTGGCCAGGGTTCCCTCGACAATCGTAATCCTGTCAGCGGCTTTGTCGCGCTCGGAGATGCCGCCGCCACGTTTTCCGTACATGCCGACCGCGTGGACTTCATCGCAATAAGTCAGCGCGTTATATTTGTCCGCCAGATCGCAGATCGCGTGCAACGGTGCGACATCGCCATCCATGGAATAGATGCTTTCAAACGCAACGAGCTTCGGCACTTCTGGGTCTTCGGCGGCCAGCAATTCCTCCAGATGCTCCAGATCATTGTGCCGGAACACCCGCTTTTCGCAGCCGCTGTTCTTGATCCCGGCAATCATCGACGCATGGTTCAGTTCATCTGAAAATATGATGCAACCGGGAAGAATCTTGGTCAGCGTCGACAGCGTCGCTTCGTTCGACACATAGCCAGATGTGAACAGCAGAGCGCCGGATTTGCCATGCCAGTCTGCCAGTTCGCGCTCGAGCTGGATATGATAATGGGTGTTGCCGCCGATATTGCGTGTGCCGCCGGAACCGGCACCGACATCATGCAAGGCTTCTTCCATGGCAGCGATGACATCGGGATGCTGACCCATCGCCAGATAATCATTAGAGCACCAGACGGTAACCGGCTGCGGCCCGTTGTGATGGGCGAAACAGCGCGCGTTCGGGAAAGAACCCTTGTTCCGCAAAATATCGATAAAGACGCGATAGCGGCCTTCTGTATGCAGCCGATCAATCGCCTGTGAAAAAATCTTGTCGTAGTCCACTATATCACCAAATCCTGCGTCAAATCTGCTCTTGCGGCCTTGTTGAACGGGCTCTTAGCGCCCTTTTCTTGGAATTTCCAGCGAGAACCACTCGCAATAAGATATGTGTGGCGTAAGGCTTATAGCCTTTCAAACCGTCCGATGCCATAATTCTTGAAGGCTGCACGATACGGCGTGATATCGGCGAGGTCACCGGTGGTGACAAATATTCCTTCTTCACTCGTGGCGGGCCATGTGATGTCTTTCGTCAGATGGACGATCCGCCGGGCAATCCCCTGTGCGCCGTCGATAAACTGCATAGGTCTGCGCGCGGCTTCAGCCAATTCGTCGCGCAGCAACGGGAAATGGGTGCAGGCGAGAATCACCGTATCCATTCGGTCTCCACCCGCTTGTTCCAGCAATCCTGTGATCGCCTGCTGGATCACCCTGATATCCGGCTGTTCTCCTCGCAGCTTTGCCTCGGCAGCATAAACCAGCTCGGGAGCCGCATGGCGCAGCACAATCTTGTCGGAGGCAAAATCGGCGGCAAGCCTGTCGACATAGGGCTGCCGAATGGTTGCCCGGGTGCCCAGCAACCCGATCACGCCGGTTTCGGTTAGCGCGCTGGCCGGCTTGATCGCGGGCACGGTTCCAACGACCGGGATATCCAAGGCAGAACGCACATGATCGAGAGCGATAGTCGATGCGGTATTGCAGGCGATGGTAGCCAGCGCAGGCTTATATCTCTCCACCAGACGGCCGAGCAGCGCTGGTACACGCGCTGCCAATTCCGCCTCCGACTTCATCCCATAGGGCAGGCCTGCATAATCTGCGGCATAGACGATCGGTGCATTCGGTAGCAATTTCATCGTCTCGCGCAAAACCGAAAGCCCGCCGACGCCGGTATCGAAAAATAACAAGGGAGGGCATTCGCCGATCTGCGCATTGGTCATGCTTTTCCCATAGCCAGAAGTGCAGGGCCACGGCAACTGCTTCGGTTCGTCTGACAGGCGTTTGGCCTTGGCCGTTTTTTGGGGCGAGATGCTTGCTCATAACCGCCTGTGAATATAGCGGGAATCGGACAAGGGGTATTTCTAGTGCAGTCTATGTGGGTAGAACCAATATTGGTGTTGTTGTTCGGCTATTTGCTGGGTTCGATCCCTTTCGGCCTAGTATTGACGCGGCTGTCGGGCGGCGGCGATCTGCGGAAAACAGGATCCGGCAACATTGGCGCGACCAACGTGCTGCGCACGGGCAACAAGGGTCTCGCGGCTCTGACGTTGCTGCTGGACATGGGCAAGGGCTATGCTGCGGTCTACATTACTTTGCAGATTTCAGGCGGACTCGGCGTTTTGGCCGGATTGGGCGCGTTTCTTGGCCATCTCTATCCTGTCTGGCTGAGATTTGAAGGCGGCAAGGGGGTTGCGACTTTGCTGGGCATCGTCACGGCTTTGATCCCCATGGCTGGGTTGATATTTGCGGTCACATGGCTGGGATCGCTTGCGCTTTGGCGCTATTCGTCCGTAGGAGGAATGCTGGCCGCTATATCCGTACCGATCGCGGTCTTCGCCTTGGGAGAATATGCGATGATGCCCATGTTCATCGGTCTGGCGCTGTTGGTGCTGTGGAAACATCGGTCCAATATCGAGCGATTGATCGCGGGCGAAGAACCAAAGGTCGGAGCGAAGAAAAGGGCTTGAAGTGGATGGGATCAGCCAGGAAGCGTTTGACCGGCTCCAGCTTATCCGATCCGAGAATATTGGGCCCGTAACTTACCGGCAATTGATAAAAAGATTTGGTTCTGCGGCGCGCGCGCTGGAGGCAATCCCGGATCTGGCGGCTCGCGGTGGTGGAAGGTCACCACGGATAGCCAACCCGAAGCAAATCGCCTCCGAGCTCGAGGCAATCCACGATATCGGGGCTAAACTGCTCTTTCTCGACGACCCCGCTTATCCCGTGTTGCTCGCTGAGCTCGGCAATGCTCCACCTGTGGTGATCTGGAAAGGCCGCTCTGAACTCATGGAACGACCAATCGTTGCTATGGTCGGCGCGCGAAACGCCTCCGCAGCCGCCTGCCGCTTCGCACATAACCTGGCCCATAATCTGACGGAAGCCGGCGTCTCGGTCGTTTCGGGGCTCGCGAAAGGCATTGATACCGCTGCCCATCAAGGTTCGCTCGCAGAGGCCACCATTGCCGTCATTGCCGGCGGACTGGATGTCTTTTATCCGCCCGAAAACGAAGCACTTCAGAAAAAGATCGCCGAATGCGGTCTGTTGGTTGCCGAACAGCCGCCCGGAACCGAGCCGCGCGCTAGGCATTTCCCTTATCGCAACCGCATCATCGCCGGACTCGCGAGAGGCACAGTCGTCATCGAGGCCGCCCCGCGTTCCGGTTCGCTGATCACCGCAAGACTGGCAGCGGAAGCGGGTAGACAGGTCATGGCCGTCCCAGGCTCTCCACTCGATCCGCGATCGAAGGGCTGCAACATGCTGATCCGCGAAGGCGCAACACTGATTCAGTCCGCCGACGACATATTGGAGCTGATTCGCCATTTCGATGATCGGGCTGAATCTTCGAGTCGGAGTCGTGGGAAAGCCCCTGACCCGGACAGCGCGATGCTTTCCGAAGGCGACCACATAGATATTGAAAGCCTCGAACGGGCACCAGTGACTAAGCTGTTGAGCGTGACTCCTGTGACCGTTGACGAACTGGTCAGGCAAACCGGCCTACCGCCGCCTTCCGTGCAATTGGCGCTACTCGAACTGGAACTTGCCGGACGACTGACCCGCCACGCCGGAGCCCGGGTCAGCCTGTTGAAATAAACGGCGGTCTACAGGCTGATTTGTCATCGCCATTGACAAAAATCTTCATTCAGGGCCTTGACCTAAGCCCAATCCTTGTCACAGCCTCGCGCGTATACGTGAGAACAAAGAAATCGGAACATATGCAGCTAGTAATTGTAGAGTCGCCCGCAAAGGCCAAAACCATTGAAAAATATCTGGGATCGGATTTCAAGGTATTGGCGTCTTACGGCCATATTCGCGACCTTCCCCCCAAAGATGGTTCGGTCGATCCGGACGATGGATTTGCCATGACCTGGCAAAACTATGGCGACAAGGCCAAGCAGCTCAAAGAGATTACCGCCGAATCGAAAAAAGCCACTCGTTTGATTCTCGCGACCGACCCTGACCGGGAAGGGGAAGCGATCAGCTGGCACGTGCAGGAAGTGTTGCGCAATAAGAAAGCGCTGCCGGACATTGTGGATCGGGTGACCTTCAACGCGATCACCAAAGCCGCCGTGACCGAAGCTATGGCTCACCCGCGGGCGCTAGACGAGGATTTGATCGATGCCTATCGCGCCCGCCGGGCGCTCGACTATCTGGTTGGTTTTACATTGTCGCCGGTCTTGTGGCGCAAGCTTCCTGGGGCAAAATCCGCCGGTCGCGTGCAGTCGGTCTCGCTTCGACTGATCGTCGAGCGTGAACGGGAAATCGAAGCCTTCCGGCCACAAGAATATTGGTCGGTTACGGCGCAGATGGAGCAGGGCGGCCAAGCGTTTGAGGCGCGGCTAACGGTCCATGAAGGCAAGAAACTCGGAAAGATGGATCTCGCCACAGAAGATCAGGCGATGCTGGCGAAGGCCGCGGTCGAAAACGGCTTGTTTACGGTTGAATCGATCGAAACCAAGCCGCTAACCCGTAACCCGCCGCCGCCATTTACCACTTCGACTTTGCAGCAGGAGGCCGCGCGCAAGCTCGGCTATTCCGCAAGCCACACCATGCGCATCGCCCAGCAGCTTTATGAAGATGGCGCGATCACCTACATGCGGACCGATGGCGTGCAGATGGACGGCAGCGCCATTTCCGCTGCGCGCAAGGCGATCGCCGATCGCTATGATGCAAGCTATGTCCCGGACAGCCCGCGCATCTACAAGAGCAAGGCAAAGAATGCCCAGGAAGCGCATGAAGCGATCCGCCCGACCAGCTTCACCCAAAGGACCGTCGGCTCCGGCGATCATGCGAAACTTTATGATCTCGTGCTGAAGCGCGCAATGGCCAGTCAGATGGCGTCCGCGCGCCTCGAACGCACGACCGTCGAGATGCTCGACGGAACCGGCAAAACCGGACTGAGAGCAAACGGACAGGTCGTTAAGTTCCCCGGCTTTCTGGCGCTTTACGTAGAGGGCCGCGACGACGACAAGGATGAAGACGGCGGTTTGCTGCCGGCCATGTCGAAGGGCGACAGCCCGGCGAAGAAAGCCGTAGACGCGATCCAGCATTTCACTCAGCCGCCGCCGCGGTACAGCGAAGCCAGTCTGGTCAAGAAGATGGAAGAATTGGGCATCGGCCGACCATCGACCTACGCATCGATCATCAAGACGCTGAAAGATCGCGCCTATGTTCGGATCGAGAAGAACCGCTTCTTCGCTGAGGAAAGCGGGCGGTTGCTGACCGGATTTCTCGAGCGTTTTTTCGATCGCTACGTTGCCTATGATTATACCGCCGGCCTTGAGGATGAACTCGACGAAGTCAGCGGTGGCCGTGCACAATGGCAGGCGATTCTCGAAGCCTTCTGGCATGACTTCAAGCCGAAGACGGTCGAAGTGATGGAAAAGCTGCCATCTGAGGTGACAGCAGAACTCGATACATTTCTCGAGCCCTATCTTTTTCCGGAAAAGGAAGATGGTACCGATCCACGGCTTTGCCCCCGCTGTAACGAAGGCAAGCTCGCCTTACGCGGCGGTCGCTTTGGCGCCTTTGTCGCCTGTTCCAATTATCCGGAATGCAAATTCACCCGGCGCTTTGCCCAAGGTGGCGGCGCCAATGCCGACGAGGATGAAGGTCCGCAGGAACTGGGTGTCGATCCCGACAGTGATGAAAAAATTACCAAAAAAGTGGGTCGCTTTGGACCCTATGTCGAAAAAGGCGAGGGCAAGGAAGCCAAACGCTCGTCAATCCCCAAGGATATTCCGGCGGAGGATTTCGGTCTCGAATGGGCCGTAAAACTGCTGTCTTTGCCTCGCGAAGTCGGCATCCACCCGGAAACCAGCGAGCCGGTAATGGCGCAAATCGGTCGATATGGCCCCTATCTGAGTCACAATGGTAGTTCGGCCCGGCTCGAAAATACGCAGGAAGTGTTCGAAATAGGTATGAACGCTGCGGTCGCCAAACTGGCTGATGCGGCAAAAAATGGTGGCGGTCGAGGCCGGGGCAAGATGGAACCGCTCAAGATCATGGGCAACCATCCCCGCACCGATTCCGAGATCAAGCTGATGGATGGGCGCTATGGCCCCTATGTCACCGACGGCACGACCAACGCATCGTTGCCAAAAACCGTCGACAAGGATCAACTGACTCTGGAAGAAGCGGCGCAGTTGATCGATGACCGCGCTGCCAAAGGGCCGGCTAAGAAACGGGCCAAGAAAGCGGCGACGAAGAAAAAACCGGCGGCAAAGAAAAAGCCGGTAGCCAAGAGAAAACCAGCCGCGAAAAAGAAACCTGCGGCGAAGAAAGCATCGGCAAAAGCCAAAGCAGAATAATATAGTTGCCGATCAGGAGGGCGAAGCCGCTTTGCCTTGCGCTCCTGATGGCATCACGTGGTCAGTTCGCCTTGGCTTTGGAAATCATGGCAGCGACTTCGTCCAGAATGAGCAGGCGCTGCTTTTTAAGGTCTTCGCTACGCTCATCGGATGCCGCTTCGACTTCCGATTCAATGCGGTGTATTTCCTTATTTATCTCATGATAGCGTTCTGAAACGGTGCGAAAATGTCCGTCTGAAATTTTCAGGTCGTGCAAAATTTCGCTGTCGGCAGGAAATTCGGCGTGAAGGTCGTGCGATACGTGGCTCATGGAAGGTCCTTTGTTGCGATTGATCGGGCTGGGATTGCGCTGGATACGGTTCGATGCGCCAAACTGTTCCGGCACCTCTGGCCTTCGCAAATATTCGCAAGCACAGCTCACGCCTATCCGGTAAACTACCTACTGCCGGCTACAAATTTTGACCAGAAGCCGAACAGTTGCAGCTATTTAACCCAATCAAGGCCCATGTCCTGATAGAGACTGCGGTCTTCATCCCAGTTGGCACTGACTTTGACGTGGAGATACAGATGCACCGGCTTGCCCAATATCCCGGATAGCTCGGCTCGCGCTTTTGCGCCAATTTCCTTGATCTGGTGCCCGCCCTTCCCAAGGATGATGGCTTTCTGACTGGCTTTCTCGACCAGGATCTGCTGGTGAATCTCGAGCGAACCATCGGGCCGCTCTTTATATTGCTCCATCGCTATGGCGGTCGCGTAAGGCAATTCCGCATGCAGCTGGCGGAAAACCTGCTCTCGGGTAATTTCCGCTGCGAGAATCCGTTCGCTGGCATCCGAGACCTGGTCGGCAGGGAAGTGCCACGGACCTTCGGGCATCGCCTTGACCAAATAGGATCTGAGTTCTTCAAGCCCGTCACCGGTTTTGGCGCTGACAAAAAAGGTCTCGTCGAAATCCGCCTGCTCATGCAGTTTGACGACATGACCGAGCATTTTGTCCTTGGCGGCAATATCGACCTTGTTCATCACGAGGATGGTCTTTTCCGAACGGTGCTTGATCCGCTCGACAATCGAAGTGACTTTCGTGCCCAGCCCCGCCCGCGCATCGACGAGCATCACGATAATATCGGCATCCTCGGCGCCTTCCCAGGCGGCGGACACCATCGCGCGGTCAAGGCGGCGATGCGGTTCGAATATGCCCGGCGTATCGACCAATAGAAGCTGCGTATCCTCTTCTATTGCGATCCCCAAAAGCCGCGTCCTTGTGGTTTGCGGTTTGGAACTGGTGATCGCGACTTTCTGTCCGACCAACGCGTTGATCAGGGTGGATTTGCCGGCATTGGGTGCGCCAATCAATGCCACTACGCCGCATTTGTGGGTCATGTGAATTTTTCCAGAAATTTCTTGGCCGCTTCGGTCTCTGCCGCCTGAATGGCGGAAGCTGTTGCCTCCACCTCGCCGATATTACTTATGCTCACGCGAACCGTGAATTTCAGGTCGTGATGGGGGCCGCTTTTATCGATCAGTTCATAGTTCGGAATCTTGCGATTATTGCTAGCGGCCCACTCCTGCAGCGCAGATTTGGGGTGACGGATATCGGCAACAATTGCAGTAACCCGGCTATCCCAGTGCCGAAGTATGAAGCTGCGGGCAGCCTCCATGCCATGATCAAGATAGACGGCGCCGATGAGCGATTCCATCACATCGCCCAGGACCTTGATACTCTGCCGCGCGCCATCATCGCGCGCCTGTTTGCCAAGCAGGACATGATCGCCGACACCGATATGCTTGGCGACATCGCCGCACACCGGGCCGGACACCAGCCCGTTGAGCCGTTGCGACAATTGTCCTTCCGGTTCCTGCGGAAACTGGTGGTAAAGGTGATCGGCGATCACCAGTCCCAGCACACGGTCACCGAGAAATTCCAGCCGCTGATAATC
>JAGXGT010000056.1 GCA_024636595.1 Sphingomonadales bacterium
AGCACCGGCGGGAAAATCCATGAAGGTCACGCCGAAGCGGCCCAATATCTTGTTGATCAGGGTTTCGGTCGCGGCATAGAGCGGCCCGCTGTGGACGACGACGTCACCCTGATTGACATTGGCCAGCAGCACCGTGGTGATAGCCGAGATGCCGCTGGAAAACACCAGCGCGTCCTCGGCCTCGTCCCAGACGCTCAGCCGGTCTTCCAAAATTTCCTGATTGGGGCCGTTGAAGCGGGAATAGACCAGACCATCCGAACCGCCCGGGCGTTTTCCCGTGATCCCCTCGAAAAAGCGCTTGCCGGCGGCGGCATTTTCGAAGGCGAAGGTCGAGGTGAGGAAGATCGGCGGCTTGAGCGATCCTTCGGAAAGTTCCGGATCATAGCCGTGCCCCATCATCAATGTTGCCGGCTTCAGCTTGCGCCCGCCGATTTTTTCGATCGGCGCCTTGGGCATCCGGCGGGTTACCGGAATCGCTGCCACGTCGTCATCATGCTTGGACATATTTTTCCCTCTATCCTTGATATCTCAACGAAACCTTGAACGAAAAGCTAAGTGGTTACAACGGAAACTATCCAGATACAGCCGATTATGATCGGGATGCCAGCGAGATCAAGCAGGAAGCCGGATTTCAGCATTCTGGGGAGTTCGATATGGCCGGTTGACCAGGCAATCGCATTGGGGCCGGTACCGCTGGGCAGCATGAACCCCCAGCTTGCGGCCATTGCCGCAGGGACGGCGAGCAGCACCGGATCGACACCGGTTGCCAGAATCAGGCTGGCGACCACCGGCATGACACCGCTGGCGGTTGCGACGTTCGAGGCAAATTCCGTGATCAGGATGACGAGCGCGACCAGCGCGATGGCGATGATGATCACCGATACCGACTTGAGCGGTTCCAGCATCAGGCCGAGCCAGTCGGCCAGCCCGGACTCGATGATCCCCGCGGCAAGAGCGAGCCCCCCGCCAAACATCATGATCACGCCCCACGGCGCGCGGTCGGCCTCATCCCAGTTGAGCAGCTTGCGGCCGGTGCCGTCAGGCAGCATGAACAGCAGCAAGCCGCCAAAGATCGCCACGCTGCCGTCGTGCAGTGCGCCGTCCGGGAAATAGTTCTTGATCTCCGGCAGCAGCAGCCAGCCAAGCACGACGATCGCGACGACCGGCACCAGCCGCTTTTCCGGCACGCTCCACGGTCCGGATGCGCCGATCACATGTCTGGCTTTGACCCCGTCAAAACTGTGCTTTCCAACCTTTTGCACCGCGATCAATATGCCAGCCGATACCGGAATACCAACAAGGACGATCGGCAATCCGAATTTGAGCCAGTCGACAAAATCTATCTGCATGCCCAGGGTCTTGTTGAGCAGCCCGACGGCAATCGCATTGGTCGGGCTGCCGACCAAAGTACCCAGCCCGCCGATCGAGGCGGCAAAGGCGACGCCCATGATCAGCGCCCCGGCAAAGCCCTCGGTCTCGCCATCTTCGACACCACCTGCAACCAGAACGGCGAGCGCTATCGGGACCATGATCAGGGTCGACGAGGTGTTGGAAATGAGCATGGAAAGCAAGGCGGTGGCGATCATGAAGGCGAATAATATGCCCCAGGCGCTTTTGCCGGACAGCCCGATAATCGCCAGCGCCAGCCGTTTGTGAAGACCGACCCGCTCGATCGCCAGCGCCAGAAAGGCACCGCCGAGGATCAGGAACAGGATCGGCGAATAATATTCGCTGGCAGTTTCGGCGGTGGTCATCACGCCCATCGTCGGCAGCGCCAGAAACGGCAGCAGAGCAGTCGCGGTCAGCGGTATTGCCTGCGTCATCCACCAGATTGCCATCAGGATGGTCAGCGCCGCGACTTTCCAGGCATCGGGACTCATCGATTCCGGTGTGGGCAGCAACAGCATGGCGATGAATATGGCAATTCCCGCCCATAGACCGATGCGTTGTGCGTTCATGCCCTCTCCTCTTGATCCGTCATGCCAGCGAAGGCTGGCATCCAATCCAATGGGCGGTTCTTTGACGCCCTGCTGGTTTAGGCCCCAGCCTTCGCTAGGGTGACCTTCAAAATCAAACTTATTCCGCCATGCCGATCAGCGAAATCTGCCGACCATAGCCCGCCTCGCCGCGATGGCAGGACCGGCGATAGCTGAAATAGCGGTGCTCAAGCGCATAAGTGTCGAGACCGAGCTTGTCGATCTTGGTCATGCCCGCCGCTTGCAGCCGCGCCGCTACATAATCTTCGATATCGAACTGGAAATGGTCCGGCTTGCCGGGTGCGAAGAAACGGTCATTGGCTGCGTCGGCATCGAGGAACCGAGCGCGGAAGGCTGCGTCTACTTCATAGCTGGGCTGGGCGATGCAGGGGCCGATGGCGCAGGCGATATGGTCGCGACTAGCGCCCAGTTTTTCCATCGCGGTGATGACATTGTCGGTCACACCCGCAATCGCGCCTTTCCAGCCGGCGTGGGCCGCACCGATCACCTTCGCTTCCGGATCGTGGAACAGCACCGGCACGCAATCGGCGGTCAATATGCCGAGCAGCAGGTTCGGCTGGTCGGTGACCATGGCATCGGCCTGCGGGCGCTGATCCAGCGGCAAAGGTTCGGTCACGGTTACCACGTCGGCGCTGTGGATCTGATGGACGGTGACCAGTGTGCCGCCCGGCAGTACGCCGTCTGTTGCGCACCGCCGGTTTTCCATAATAGTGTCGCGATCATCATCGCTGCCCAGACCGATATTCAGCCCGGCGTAAATGCCTTTCGAAATACCCCCTGCCCGGCCCAGGAAACCGTGGGTTGCGCCATCGAGCAGGGAGGAAGCCGTGATATCAAGCAAGGCTTTTGTGGACCTGTTCGGCGACATCTTTCGACAGATTCGGCTGCGCCGCGATCTTCTCCAATGCCAGCCGCATCAGTTCCGACCGGCCGCGTTCATAACGCCGCCAGCGGCCGAGCGACGGGATGAAGCGCGCCGCGGTCTGCGGATTCTGCTTGTCCAACGCGATCACCATGTCGGCGATGATCTGATAACCCTTGCCCGACGGATCGTGGAAGCGGACCTGATTGCCGGTGAACGCACCATAAAGCGCACGAACGCGGTTGGGATTGGCCATTGTAAAATCGGGATGGCGCGACAGGGCGTCGACCCGTTTCAGCGTATCGGGCCGCATCGACATCACCTGCAGGCTGAACCATTTGTCCAAGACCAGCGGGTTGCCCTTGAACCGCTTGTAGAAATCTTCAAAGGCTGCGGTGCGTTCTTCCGCTTCGAGATGCGACAATACCCCCAGCGCGCCCTGCATGGCGGTCATATTGTCCGCCTCGCGATACTGGTCGAAGGCAGTTTCGGCCGCCGTCTCGGTGAACGAGGCGGCCAGATAGCCGAGCGTGACATTGCGCAATTTGCGCTTCGCCCGCGCTTCGGCATCGAGCGAGAACTCGCCCGGCGCGCAGGACTTGTAAAGCTTGCGGAACTGTTTTTCGAACTGCACGCCGATTTTTCCACGCAATTTTTCGCGCTCGTCGTGGATTGCCTGCGGATCGACTTCGGCCATCTGGTCACCAAGAAAGGCTTCGCTTGGCAGCAGAATGATTTCGGCCAGGAAGGCGGGATCCAGTGACGGGTCGGCGAGGATTTTCGCGATCGCCAGCAGGATGATATCGCGATCGACCGGCGTGCCCGACACCTTTGCGGTCAGATAATGGGTCATCAGCTGCTGCATCGCCTCGAACCGGGCAAACGGGTCGTCGTCATGCGCCGACAGGAACGCCAGCTGCTCGGCGCTCTGGTTGCTTTCGAGGATGATCGGCGCGGAAAAGCCGCGGTTGATCGACAGGATCGGATGGTCCTGATGGCCTTCGAGAACGAAGCTTTTTTCGGCCTGATCGAGCAGCAGCAGTTGTTCTCCGTCGTGGGCGCCGGTCTCCGGATCAAGCAGCGCGGTGCGCAGTGGAATGAGCAGATCGGACGGTGTCGGCTTTTCGCCATTCTGGGCGATTTTCTGGGTGAGATGCAGCGTCGCGGTGCCGGTTTGCGGATCGTGCGACAGTTTCGCAGTTACTCTCGGCGTGCCCGGCGTTTCATACCATTTGCGGAATTGCGTCAGATCAATTTCGCCGCCATCTTCCATGGCGGTGACAAAATTCTCGCAGGTCGCCGCTTCGCCGTCGTGCCGGTCGAAATAGAGATCGGTGCCCTTGCGGAACTGCTCCGGCCCCATCAGCGTGTTCATCATCCGGATGACTTCCGCGCCCTTGTTATAGACGGTGGCAGTGTAGAAGTTGGAAATTTCCTGATAGCTTTCCGGGCGGATCGGATGGGCCAGCGGACCGGCATCCTCGGGGAATTGTGCGGCGCGCAGGATTCGCACATCCTCGATCCGTTTCAGCGCGGCCGAGCCCATGTCGGCGGAGAAGCTCTGATCCCGGTAGACGGTTAAGCCTTCCTTGAGACTGAGTTGGAACCAGTCGCGGCAAGTGACGCGATTGCCCGACCAGTTGTGGAAATATTCATGCGCAACCACGCCTTCGATACCGTCAAAATCGGCATCGGTGGCAACCTCGGGATCGGCGAGAATATAGCGCGAGTTGAAGATATTGAGACCCTTGTTCTCCATCGCGCCCATGTTGAAGTCGCTGACCGCGACGATATTGAAAAGGCCGAGATCATATTCGCGGCCATAAGTCTCTTCGTCCCAGCGCATCGAATCTTTCAGCGCCTGCATCGCGTGGCCGGTGCGGTCGAGATCGCCGTCGCGGACCCAGATGTTGAGCTCGACCGGCTTGCCCGAGCGGGTGGTGAAGCTGTCGTTATTGGCGACCAGATCACCGGCGACCAGCGCGAACAGATAGCTAGGTTTCGGCCAAGGATCATTCCACTGGACCCAGTGGCGACCATTCTCGCCATCGCCCTCGGCGACCTTGTCGCCATTGCACAGCATCACGGGGAATTTTGCCTTGTCGGCCTCCATCCGCACCTGATAGCGGCTCAGCACATCGGGCCGGTCGGGCGAGAAGGTGATCCGGCGGAAGCCTTCTGCCTCGCATTGGGTGCACAGCATGTCGTTCGAGCCATAGAGGCCCATCAGCTGCGTGTTGGTCGACGGATCGAGTTCGACCTCAATCTCGACAACATGCGCCGCGCCACTCAATGGCAGGACCAGATCGCCCTCGACCAGTTTCCAGTCGGTACGGGCCGCGCCGTCAACCTTCACCGATGCGGGGGTGATATCGTCGCCCTGCAGAACCAGAGGTTCGTCCGCCGTTGCGCTTTTCGAGCGCCGAACGTCGAGTTTCGATCGGACCACGGTCCGCGTCAGATCGAGGTCGAAATCCAGTTCGATTTCCGGGATGAACCAGGCCGGCGGGCGATAATCCTGGCGGCGGATCGTCGCAGGATCCTTGGGGGCTGGCGCGGCATCGGCCATTTCGTCATTCGGAGCTTTTTGAATATCTAACATGGTCCTTGCCATAAGAGCCATTTGCACCCCGCGCAATTGCGTTTATGGCTGGGGCAAAAGGGAGTGGGTCATGTCCAGAATATTGCTTTTCGTCTTCGCCGTCTTGTTGATCGCTGGCCTGCCAGCGGAAATGGCTTTCGCCCAGAATGCGGCACCGGCCTTTGATGTCGAACAAGCGAGCCGCGCCTATATCGACACGTTGCAGGGTGCCGAGCTGGAAAAATCGAACCAATATTTCGAAGGCGGCTACTGGCTAATATTGTGGGGAGCGCTGGTTGGCGTTTTGGTAGATTTCGCGATCCTCCAGTCGCGCCTGTCCGCCCGCTTCCGGGACTGGGCCGAGCGGGTGACCAGCAGGAAATGGCTGCAACCGGCACTTTATGCGCTTCCTTATGTTCTCGCCGGGTTCGTGCTCACGTTGCCATGGACGATCTACACCCGCTTTTTCCGGGAACGGGAATATGGGCTGATGAGCCAGAATTTCGGCGACTGGTTCGGCGAGCAGATGATTGGTCTGGGCATCTCGCTGATCGTCTTTCCGCTGCTCCTGATGGCAATATTTGCAGTGATCCGGCGCGCACCCAAGCTTTGGTGGCTGTGGGGAACTGGTGTGATCTCGATCTTTCTGTTCATTGGGCTGTTGCTTGGCCCCGTGTTCATTTCGCCCCTGTTCAACGACTATACGGAAATGGCCGAGGGGCCGATGCGCGACCGGATTGTCGCAATGGCGGCGGAATATGATATTCCGGCGCAGAATATTTATGTGTTTGACCAGTCCAAACAGCACAAGAGGATATCGGCCAATGTTTCCGGCGTCGGGCCGACAATTCGGGTTTCACTGAATGACAATCTGCTCGAACGCACCGATCCGGACGAAGTCGCGGCGGTGATGGGGCATGAAATGGGCCATTATGTGCTCGGCCACACATGGCGGATCGTACTGATCCTGTCGCTGATCGTTGCGCTCGGACTGTTTATTGTCGCACGCTTGGCACCGCAGCTGATCGAACGGCACGGCGCAAAATGGGGCGTCCGGAGCATAGCCGACCCCGCAGCCATTCCCCTGCTCAGTCTGATCCTGACGGTCTATTTCTTCGCCGCAACACCCGCGTTCAATAGCCTGATCCGGATCAATGAGAGCGAGGCGGATCGCTTCGGTCTCGACACCGCGCGGGAACCAGATGGTTTTGCGAAGGTGGCGATGCGCCTGTCAGAATATCGCAAGATTGAACCGGGACCGGTGGAAGAAATGTTGTTCTTTGATCATCCATCGGGTGCCACCCGTGTGCGCATGGCGATGCAGTGGAAAGCGGACCATGTGAAAAATCCGACAATGGTCAATCCGGGCCAGCTAGAAAAGGAATAGCCGTGATGCCGCGCATGTTGATTTTTGGAATGGGCTATACCGCCTCCCGACTGGCGCACCGGCTGCGGGCGGAGGGCTGGGAAGTGATTGGTACGCGCCGGGAAGCGCAGGATGGCGCGCTGGCGTTTGATGATGCGCCATCCGTTCTGGCAGCGCTGGAATCCGCAACCCATGTCCTGTCGTCGGTGCCGCCCTCCCGTGATGGTAGCGAGCCGGTGCTTGATCACTATGGTGCGGCGATCGGCTCAGCCTCGTTGAAGTGGAGCGGTTATCTGTCCTCGACCGGAGTCTATGGCGATGCCGATGGCGCCTGGGTTGACGAAAGCGCGCCGATTGGTTCGGGCCGACGCAAGGCGCGCAGCGAGGCTGACCAGAGCTGGCAGGACCTGCGCAGCGACATGCATGTGTTTCGACTGCCCGGCATTTACGGGCCGGGCCGCAGCCCGCTCGACCGGGTGCGAGAAGGCAAGTCCAGCCGCGTCGATATGCCGGGACAGGTGTTCAGCCGGATCCATGCAGACGACATCGTCGCGGCGGTGATTGCATCCTTTGACGGTCCGGCGGGCGTCTATAATATTTCCGATGACCTGCCCGCGCCGCAGCACGAGATTGTTGCTCATGCTGCCAGGCTGCTGGGGATGGAAGTCCCGCCTCTGCAATCGCTGGAAGAGGCCAATCTGTCTCAGGCGGCGCTGGGTTTCTATGAAGAGAACCGGCGTGTTGCCAATGGCAAGGCGAAGCGGCTGCTGAACTGGGAGCCGCAATATCCGGATTACAAGGCGGGCTTGCAAGCACTGCTCGACTAGGCGTTAGGCGGGAATGCGAGACAGTTTTGGTTTGCGCGCCTGCAGAGCCACCAGCAGACCGATCATGGCGATGACAGCTCCGCCCGCTGACAGCCAAGTCCAGATATAGCCTTCGAAAATGGTCGACAAGATCATCGCTACCACTGGCACCAGCACGCTGGTGTAGGCTGCCTTGCCCGGCCCAATTTCGCGGATCATCGAGAAATAGAGCGGGAAGGTCACGACCGAACCGATCACGCCGAGATAGACGATCCCGGCCCAGTACGCGGCGCGCATTTCATAAACCGGCGGGCCGACCGTGATCCACGAGACCGCAACATTGATCAGTGCCCCGAACAGCATCGCCCAGGCCAGGACGGTGATGATCGGATAGGATTTGAGCCGTTTGCCCGCCTGCATGACGTTGGCGACGGAGGCCGACAGGATCCCGCCGAAGGTCAGCGCTGCGCCGAGCAACACCTGGTCAAGGCTTGCCGGAGAGGAGCGATATTCGTGCCAGAACAGCATCGCGATGCCGACCGCGGCGATCGCCGAGCCGCCGAGAAACGGTGCAGTAAGCTTATGGCCAAGAAAGATCCGCCCCATGATCGCATTGGGCACCATCAGCAGCGCAAACAGCACCGCGACCAGACCCGAGGTGATGAATAGCTCCGCATTGTAGACAAAGTTGAAATTGAAGGTGAACTGGAAGAAGCCCAGAACCAGCGCCAGCAGATAACCGATGCGGTCGAGCCGGAACGGCAGGCGCTTGAAGGCGGCAAGCGCGAACATCGCGGCGGCGGCAATCAGGAAGCGGTAGCTGACCGACCAGCCGGGTGGCACTTCGGAAATCTGGTCCTTGATCACCAGCCAGGTCGATCCCCAGATCAGCGAGACCAGCAGGAACGGGATCAGGATGCGGGGGGTTAGCAGGCTGACTTCAGTGCCATCTTCGCTGTTCATAATGCGGCAATCGCTTCGGCGAGCGGGCGGACATCCGCGGCGCTGTGGTTCCAGCTGGTCACCAACCGCGCCTGACCTTCGCCCCAGTCGTAGAAATCAAAGCCGAGACCGCGCAACTGAGCCGCTTCGTCGGCTGACAGCTTGATGAAAATCTCGTTGGCTTCGACCGGATACATCAGACGATTGCCAGCAGCGGCGGCGATGAGCTGGGCGCCCGCATTTGCGGCCCGGGCATTGTCGAGCCACAGGTCATCCTCCAGCATCGCCAGTAGTTGCGCCGCGAGAAAGCGGCCCTTGGACTGCAGATGTCCGGCGCGCTTGCGGCGATAATGGGTGTCGGCGGCGAGCGTCTTGTCAAAGAATATCAGCGCTTCGGCGCTCATGCCGCCATTCTTGACGAAGCCGAAGCTGAGCGCATCGACGCCGGCCTTCCACGTTATATCAGCAGGAGAACAGCCGAGCGTGGCGACCGCATTGGCAAAGCGGGCTCCATCCATATGCAGGCCAAGGCCGCGCGCCTTGCAGACTTCCGACAGGTTTGCGACTTCATCGGGGCGGTAGACCATGCCATATTCGCTGGCGTTGGTGATCGAAACGGCGGCCGGCTGCACCTGATGCACATCGTCGCGGATCGCCGCACAATGGGCCTCCACGGCATCTGGAGAGAGTTTGGCCCCTGCCCCGTCGAGCAGCATCAGCTTCGCGCCGCCGGTATAGAAACCGGGCGCGCCCGCTTCGTCCTGCTCGATATGGGCTTCACGGTGGCAGATCACACCTTGGTGCGCCGGGCACATTGCGGCCAGGGCCAGGCAATTGGCGGCTGTCCCAGTCGCCACCCACAGGGCCTCGACCTCAGTTTCGAACACGTCGGAAAAGGCTGTATTCAGCCGGGCGCTGAGGGCATCGCCATCATAGGCGGTATCCGGCGCATTCGCTGCGGCGAGCGAGTCCAGAACCTTTGGGTGCACCGAGGCAGCATTATCGGAGAAAAATCGCATCGGCAGCGCATGGCTTAGAGCTTGTGGCGCGTCAAGATGGCTAAGGTGCAGACAGCTCTGGCATCACCGAATTTTCGACCAATGAGAGGAAAAGGCGGGTGAATTTTCTATTTCATCTGGGCTGGTCGAAATCCTGCGCCATTCTGAAAACCAAATGTCCTGGCGATCAAATTGCCCGAGAGGCAGGAGCGACATAGCCGGAATCGTCCGACACCGGTATGCTGGCTTTTTTCGCGCGACCGGCCTGCTTTCGAATTGCCCGACCGCCGACGAAACGATCCGGCATGCCGTACAGGGGGTCAACTTTTTCCTTCCCGCTGTGCTGCGCATGTTTCAACAGCAATTCTGTAGCTGATTGCGGGGATACCGCCGCTGAGAACAGATAGCCCTGCCCCAGTCCGCAACCGATCTCGGCAAGCAAACTGGCCTGATCTTCAGTCTCGATACCCTCTGCGATTACCCGAATGTCGAGCTTGCGTGCGATATCCAGCAATCCACTGACGATAGCGACACTGCGGTCGTCGACTTGTAGCTGGCTGACAAAGGATTTATCTATTTTTATGATGTCGACCGGCACCGTCAAAAGATGCGTCAGCGACGCAAAGCCGGTCCCGAAATCATCCAGCGCGATACGCAGGCCATGCGCGCGAAGAGATTTGATCTCCTGCGCCACGATCGGATCATTCTGGCCGAGATAGACCGATTCCGTAACCTCCAGAATGACATGCTTGAGCGGAACATTCTCACGGCCAAACGCCGCCTTGATCCGGTCAAACAGCGTCCCGCTATGAAAGTCGGCCGCCGAGATATTGATCCCGACATGCTGAAACGGAATCCCGCATTCCAACCAGGAGCGAACGTCAGCGGCGACCAGGTCCAACATGCCCTGCGTCAATTTGGCGGCGACATCGACATCAGTTGTAGCCTGATGGAATGCCCCTGCTGAAACGAGATTTCCTTCCGGCTTGCGAAGACGGCACAATGCTTCCATGCCGATGACCTCTCGCGTATCGAGGCGGATGACAGGCTGATAATAAGCCTCAATCCGCCCTTCGCTCAGCGCGCTATCGACGTCCTGAATCACTTCAATCCGCTGTTTAATCGCCGTGCCGATGCCGGGCCAGTAGCGGACAAATCCGCCGCGGCCGGTTTCCTTCGCATGATAGAGCGCGAAATCGGCATGTTTGTGCACCGTCTGGGCATCCTTATCGCCCGGCGAAAAGGCCGCTCCGCCGATCGTCGCCCTTGGCTGGATCATATGTCCGCTACAACTCGCCACGGTACCGACGGCCGCAAGAATGCGCTCCGCCGTACCGCTGAGATCGGCAACCGCTCCCGCCGCTTGCAATATTATCGCAAACTCGTCGCCGCCAAGCCGGAATACGTGATCGGGGAGAACATTCGTACCGATCCGTCTCGCAACGCTTTGCAACAACTGATCGCCGGCTTGATGTCCAAAAGTGTCGTTAATGGTCTTGAGGTTGTCAAGATCGACAATCATCAACGCCCAGGTGCCCGGCTTATCACAATTCAGCTGGCTCAAGGCCGCATCAAAACTTGCCCGGTTCGGCAAGTCGGTCAGCGCATCGATAGAGGCTCGCCGCTCGCGCTCGAGAACGCGATCGTGGCGTTCCAGCGCAATGGCACAGAGATGGATGCTGGCGCTGACCAGATCTTGCTCGCGTGTGCTGGGCACTCGTTCTTGTTTAAAATAGAGCGCAAAGGTTCCAAAGACGACGCCTTCCGCATTGTAGATCGGAACCGACCAGCAAGCCTTGAACCCGGCTTCCACAATAAGCGGTTTGAACGCGCTCCAGCGGGGGTCCGTTTCTATATCGGTCACGGTCACCGGTTCCCGAAGATAGGCGGCGCTGCCGCAAGAACCGACGTTGGGGCCGATCATCGTGCCCTTAACAAGTTTCGAAAATTCATCGGGCAAGCTCGGCGCAGCAAGCGGATAGAGCAAGCCATCGCGCTCTACCCTGAGGATTGAACACGCAACGCCCGGTAGCAACGCCTCGATCTCGTAACATAATCGTTTCGCCGTCACATCCAAAGCGACGCCGGTAGCAATCATCTCAAGAATGATGTTCTGAAATCGCAACAAGAATGACTACCTTTTTTTACGCAAAATACAATATCGCTCGACTCTAGGGTATCGGAGTAAACAGAAGATGAAGTATCGGAAATGCGGGCCTTTGGCCGGATCATCACGGCTTTAGAAAAGATCGACCGGCGCACCGAGGTGACCAATATAATCCGAGCAAGTATCTGATGCTGGTGGAGGAAAAGTCTAGCTGAACGTTCAGGGCCACTACGGCTTTTCTGCTTTCGAAACTTTCCGCGCAAGCCGGTCAGCGCGTCTGCGCTGTTTTTTTTCGAGGATTTTGCGGCTTGCTTCGTGGAGCAGGACGGTATCTGCCATCACCGCACCGCGCTCGCCGATCGGGCGATCCGCGCCCATCGTAGAGTCCTGAAATGTCTGCCGTTCGGTTTCAGCATTTATTTCCGCGCCGATCAGCACAGAATAGGCTGACAAAAACAGCCACATCAGGAAAATAACAACCGCAGCGAGCGAGCCGTAAGTGGCGTTGTAATCGCTGACATGGGCGGCATAATAACCAAAGCCTATGGTAATCCCGAGCCACAGCAAGGTCGCCACAACCGACCCAATCGACAGCCAGCGCCATTTCGCTGGCCGACGGTCCGGTGCATAGCGAAAGAACAAGCCGAAGGTCAGGCTGACCAGAAAGCCCGCCGTTATCCAGGTTATGACTTTCAAAAATACCAGCACGTTGTCGCCAAGATAGCCCTGCAAAAAATTGCTGATATAGGTGAACACGGAGATGGCGGTCAGGCCAACGATCGCGACCACGGCCATGCCGATGGTGATTTGTGCACCGACCCATGTGGTCACGAATATATTACGCGATTCATGCTCCTCATAGATGATATTCAGCGCTTTCATCAGCGCGTTTGCCGCCCGCATTGCACCGTAGGTTGACACGAACAGGGCCAAGGCAAGGCCCAGTCCCTTCGCGGTCTTGCTGGTGCTGACAATCGACAGCAATTGCTCCTGCAATATGGTGAGTACCGCCTCTGGCAGGATGTCGGACACCTGTTCAATACTCGTTGCAACGGTGTTGGGGTCGCCAACAAGGCCGTAAAGCAGCGCGATTACGGCGATCAGCGGGACAAAGGCGAGAAAGGCGAAGAAAGCAACGCCGGCGGCCAGCAATGGCAGGTTGTGAAAGTCGTTCATGACATAGAGGCGTTTGAGAATGGCCCACCATGCCTTGGGCGGAAAATGCAGCGGCGTGTGGGCACCGCCCCCCGGTGTGCGCGCCTCGATATCGGCATAGCTCAGATCTTCATCAGCCACGGCTTTTTGCAGGGACTCATCGATAGGGTCTGCGGTCATTTGACCGCTTCGGCACTGTTGTCAGCGGGACGCTCGGTCTCATTCACGGACTCGGTGATTTTGTCGGCTTCGCGCCCGGCGGCCAGTTGTTCATCGACGCCGGATTCAATTTCCCTGGCCTGCTCTTGCAGTTTCTCCAGATTGTCTTGATATTTTTCGTCAAAATCCTTCTCGCATGCGCTGAGCGAGAGCATCGAGATGGCCAGAACGATTGCCCTTCCGCGCATCAATAGTCTTTCCGGTAGCGCACATTCACGTTCGAACCGCCAAAGCTGCCGACCGAACTGAGCACCGACAGGGCCGGGGTCAGGCTAATTTCGATCTGGGTTGCGGTGTAGCCGCGGGCATCGGTAACTATTTCCACATAGACGTCGTTGGAAATATATTGTCCGGCAGCGATCGATGTGCTGCGACCGGTATCCTTGTCAGCCCCCAATATCCGCAGGCGATCAATGCCGACCGAGGACTGCAACACGCCAAGCGGATTGAGACCGCCGCCGCCGCCGCGCAGGCCATTGAGCGAGGAGGCCAGCTGTACGGCCTGAATCGGGGTGAGTTCACCGATCGAATTGCCAAACAAGATCCTCGCCATAATCTCGTCCTGCGGCAGGCTGGGCGTCGAACTGAACGCAATTTCGGGGTTTTCAGCGCTGCCCGTGATATTGACGTTGATATTGACATCATCTGCTTCGCCGCTGGCGACAAGCCGTAATGTCGGGTTGGTCATTGAACTGCCGTTGAAGCGCAGGCGCCCGGATTGCAGATCGAACGATCGCCCGGCAAAGCCCAGCGTCCCCCGGATCAGGTCGATGCCGCCAGTCAATATCGGGGCACCGGTGGTCCCGCGCACCTTGATATTGGCGGACCATTCGGAATCGAGGCCCATGCCGCTAACGTAAATTTGGTTGTCAGCTACCAGATCGATATCGAGTTTCCAGTTGCTCGGTACGCCGCTGATCGGATCGGCATCGCCGGTGATTTTCATGCGCCCCAAGGCGGGCTTGCGCCGCACACCTGTCAAGGTCGCAACCTTTGTCGATCCTTCATAGACGATCTTGTAGCGCGTTTCGGGCAGACGAATGCGACCCCGAATGGTCGCTGGCGTTGTCGCACTGTTCACGACCTGAATCTCGCCGGTGGCCGAGGCCGCCAGATCATTGCCCTTTGCCAAGGTCGCATTGTCCAGATTGAGCGCCAATTGGAGTGGGTAGCCCTTGTCGGAACTCAGCGAGACAAAACCCTGACCGCTGATCGTGCCGTCACCGGCGTTGGCCGTCAGTTCGGTCACTTCCAGCCGGTCATTGGTGAAGTCACCTCGTAGCTTCATATTGGTCAGGCGCGTGCCGTAGGTACTGTTTTCGTAAACCAGATTATTCGCGCGAACGACACCGGTCAGTACGGGCGTCTGGACCCGGCCCGAGAAATCAGCGGCGACACCAATAGCACCGGTCAAATGTTGGTCTGGCAACGCGGCGAGCGAGAACAGCGTGCTCGCAGGGCCATTGTAACGCAGACCGCCGGACAGTGGCGCGGCAAGCAACCTTGTCGTCCAGGACCCGGCTCCAGGCGGGAGCGGCGTCAAGTTGACATGCATCCGGCCGATAGCGGCACCTCGGCGGCGAAATATCGCACGGGCATTGCCGCCGTCCGGCAACAAACGTCCGACAAAGTGAAGATCCACCGGCTGCGAGACCGATGCCAGACTGGTGCGGGTGAAACCGTCGATCCGGAGCCGTGCGTCCGCTTCCGGAAAGGCATTCGGCGAGCTTTGCGCAAAATCGAGGCTGCCAGTTGCTGTCCCGCCCAGACCAAGCCCCGGCATCATCGGATTGATAAGCGCCAGGTTGACATCCTTTAACCGGCTTTGGATATTCAGGTCGCGGCCATAATCTCCGGCCAGCTGGATGCTGCCTTTCGACAGATCAATGGTGGTCGGAAGCAATGTATACTGATTTCGCTCGGGGATGATCCGCGCGGGTTTCCGGGTTTTGAATGCTACGCCATTGGCGCGGCCATCCAGCGCCACGCGCCAAAGCTTTGGATCGAGGATGGCATTGGCGGCAAACCGGAACGGAACCTGATTGCGCCCCTCCGCCATGATCTTCGCGGTGCCCCGCCCGCCGCGATAATCGATCTTCGCCCGCGCGGCTGCGATCTGCAGTTCCTGCATTTGAAGGCCCTGGATCTGAACGTCGGCAACCACCTGCGGCTGGTCATACAGGATGATATCCGCATCGATGATCGCGCGCTGGATCGCCAGACTGGCTGGTCCCGGCAACATCGTATCGACCGCCGTTGCATCGATAATCGCGCGCTGCTTGCCGCTGAAGGCGCTGAGTATCACATTGCCTTTCACACCCGATCCGTTGGCCGTCAGCTGCCCGGCAAAGGGACCGGCTCCGGTTTGCCGGATCCGGCCGTTCAAACCGACGCCAGCAAATTGCGTTCCGGAATTGACATCGACCGTCAGCGGACCGCTGGCGGCCAGAATATCGACATTAGCGTCAAACGGCCCGTAATCGCTATTGCCGTCGGCGACCACTGCATAGCCCTTCGCATTGCCCCTGATCGTGGCAACAAGATTGTTCATGCCAATGCCCAGGCCGGGACGGGCCGCGGCGACCGTGGCGACCGGGCGGGCAACGGTGCCGCTGACCTTGACCCCGAGCGGACCATATTGATCGGACATGCCTTTGGCGGTGAAATTGATGCCGCCGGATGGCGTATAGCTGCCGCTACCCTGGGTCAGGCGAAAAGATGGGGCTGCGACGTTCAGGCTCTTGACACGTCCGATGCCGTCACTGCCGTAGGATATGTCGGCAACGATCAGGCTGTTGCCGCCCAAAAATTCGCGGGCGCCATCGCTGAATATCTGGCTGGAGCGGGCGCGAATAGTCCCGGTCAGCGCAAACGCGCCGTTGCTGCCGGATTTCAAATCAATATTGCTGTCGATATTGAAGATGCCGACGCTTTCCACGCGGTAGCCATTGATCCGGCCATTGAGTCCGCCGGTATAGGTACCTTCGTTGAGATTTGCGACCACCACGGCGGTGGCATCGATCCGGTCGGATTTGATCTTGAGATTGTCAGACAGCAGCCGACCGTTGGCGAAAGCGAAATCACCATCCAACCGGACATTGGTCAGCAACGCGCCGACGCCCTCGTTCAGGCCGGTGATCCGCTGCGCCCGCGCTTGCAACGGGATCCGCCATTGCTCTTTATCCATTGCTGCGCGACCGCTCGCCCTCAGACCAATCACCGTGGTTTCGTCAAAGCCGATGCGCGCTGCATTCAGAGCATATTCTATCGTCGGTGATGCGAAATCACCGTTCAGGACCACATTGGCTGCGATACCTGCACCATTCAGATTTGTGGCAATCACCGAGGGCTTGAGCAGGCGAAAATCGATGTTGAGATCACGCATGCTGTTGTTGCCGAGATCGACCAGACCATTGGCCGCTAGGACAAAATTGTCGCTCCCCACTTCCCCCTTGATGTCGAATTTTCGGCCTTTGCCGGCGGCAGTGAAGTCAATATTGGTGACCGGCTCCAGCATGTTGCGGCTGGGTCCAGAGACAAATAGCCCTGGCCGCGCATCACCGCGTATGGTGAAAGTGCCGTTGCGGGCCAATATTGCCACGTCGGCCAGCATATCGCCGCCGCTTTTGCCGGTAAGTGCGCCGTCCCATTTCGACCAGTCACCCTTGCCGTTTAGCGACAGGCTCATTGGCTGTGCTGTGCCGGTCAATCCGGCTATCAGGCCATTGGCTGGAGCATCCAGATCAAGCGCGACATCGAGATCGTTTTTATCTGGCACAGCATTGATTTTGAAAGCAAACCGGTCTCCGCCTGCGACACCGGGCGCGATAATCGCCCGCAGATTGCCGTTCAATATGGCCCGGGCATCGGATATCTTCACATCCGTCGCAACGCTTACCAGATGCCGTTCACCGGTGATCCCTTTTGCAATGTCCAGTTCGCCAATTTCCAATTTCCCGATGTCAATATCGAGGTCCGGTAACCACGCCCCTTCGGTTGGCAACAGTTCGGGGGTGCGCAGCAGCGCCGCCTTGGGCACGATGAGCGAACGGATATCGACATGACTGCCGATAAAGGCGAAGGGCCGCCAGTCCAGTTTCACCGTATCGGCGGTCGCAAAGACGCCTTTCGGATCCCGGATTTTCAGATCGACAATTTCCATTTTCTCATAAATGGAGCCCTCTATGCTGCCGACTTCCAGTTGCATGCCGCTTTCAAAGGAAAAAGCTTCGATTTGCTTTTCGACAAAGCGATGCCCGCTACCGCTGTCCAGCCAGAGATAGGCTGCGATCAGCAGGACCAGAATGAACGCGGCCAATGCGCCCAGTCCGATCGCCAGTTTTTTGACCAAAGATGTCTGTGCATTGGGCGCTGTCATGGCTTCGGATTCCGCCATCAAAACGCCTGACCGATCGAGATGTAGATCGATATCCGCGATTCCCCTGGCTGGCGATTGATCGGCGTGGCGACATCGACCCTTAGCGGCCCGAAATTGGTGTAGAAGCGCCCGCCGAGGCCGACGCCATAGCGCAGATTGTCAAAGCCCGGCGTCGAGCTGGTATAAACCTGACCCGCATCGACAAAACCGACCACGCCATAATCGCCGAAGCGGTAGCGGACTTCCGCCGCAGCTTCGACCAGACTGCGTCCGCCAATCGGACGGTTCTCGATATCCTTGGGGCCTAGTTCCTGATAGCCGAAGCCGCGCACCGATCCGCCGCCGCCGGCATAATAGCGCCGCGAAGGCGCGATCAACTCGCGATCAGCACCGGCAATCGAACCGACCCGCGCACGCCCGGCCAAAATGATGCCATCATCGACCTGGTAATAAGCCGTTCCTTCAATCAGGCCGCGTCCATAGAATTGCTCGCCACTACCCAGCGACGCCT
>JAGXGT010000057.1 GCA_024636595.1 Sphingomonadales bacterium
CAATACCGCTGGTCAGCGCGACAACCGCTGCCGCCACCGGCCCGGCGATCAGGATATTGACCCCGCGGACCGTCATCCAGATGAGCAGTCCCAGTCCGCCGATAAGTCCGATTGCCGATAGCATGATTGTCCCCCGAAACTTGACCGCTGCCTCATGGCAGAGGCCAAGCCCGGGGTGCAACTGCTAAATGCGTCATCCCGGCGCGAGCCGGAAGAATGTGATCAGATGGTCTGCGCCCTGTTCTCGTCGCGATGCTTTTTCAGATATTTCATAAACGGTGTGCCGCCTGTGCCGACTTCGGTATCATTGCCTTTGCCGGTTACTGCCTGCTTGTTGATATAGCTGGCGGCATATTCCAGATGCCGGGTGCGGAAGCGGGCCACCTGTTCGACGGCGGCATTGAACGCGTTTCTCAGCGCCGCGTCGCCGCTGGCAATAGCAAATTCGCGCAATTTGCTGTGTTCCCGCAGATCTTCGATAAACCGGCGGTGCCTGACGGGCCGATAGGCGTGTAGCTCGTCGAGAAAGCTGCGCAGCGGGTCGTTGCCATGCTGCACCTGGAACAGCGCATCCATACTCGGCACGATCGAGCTTTGCGACCCGGTCTGGCCGCGAAATGCCTGTCCCTTGCTCTCGTATTTCTCGACGCCTTCATAAATCAGCCCGTCGGGCAGTGCCGGGTTATTGGCCCAGCCATGGATATAGGGCCGCACCCGCTGATAATAGATATAGGGATCACAGCGGTCCGGCATGCGGTCGAATATGGCGTTTACCGTGTCCCAATGCCCGTGCATTTCCTCCAGCAGCGCGGTCGTTCTGGTCGTATCTTCCGCCTGCACCGCATCGACCAGACGGCAGGCCAGGTCCAGGATCGGCGCCGCTGCGGCCTCGATCGCGACATGGATCAGGACGAACCAATTCTCGTCCGCGCCGCCATAAAAATTCTGCACCATATAGACATTGTCGAGGTCGATCTTTTGATCGCGGTCCAGCCGCGCCCAATTGTCCAGCACGTAGCCGCTGTACGGCAGCAGCGGCGCCTGATCGAGCCGGTCGGCCAGTGCGACCATCGGCCGCGCCAGATTGGCGGGCAGGGTGGTCGGCGCGTCGCTTTCCCCCCAGACATAGGCCTGGACCAGAAAGGAATAGCGCACCATCGCCACTCGAACCTGCTCCTCCGGCGCATTGGCGGCCCAGTCTGTCAGGTCCAGTGTGGGCAATTGCTCCAGCCAGTGGCGCACGCGGCCGGTGGTCATCAGGCCGGAAAGATTTTCTGCCGCTTCCACGACGGGGGCAAAAATATCCGGAAGGTCAATATCGACAATTTCAAAATGCGAGAGAAATCCGCGTGAAGCGGACATATCATAATCTGACAATTTCATAGGGTCACCAGTTGGGCAAGCGCGGGTTGGGCCGCTTGCGCAATGGTAGGATGGTATCAAATGAAATCAGATCGGGCAAACCGATTCTCATCGCCGCCAAGGCAACGGCTGATCGCAACGACGATGCATCCTGCCCCACAACCGTCTTCCGTTCAGGAACCATCGATCGGTCAGCGCGTTAAAGCCGTAACAAGCAATAATATCAGGAGCATGACCATGATCACACGGACAAGACAGTTCGCTTTAGCAGCGACAGCCGCAATCAGCCTGACCGCCTGCGCCGAAAACTATGCCGTCGAAGGCGCCGGTGCCGGTGCCGCAGCAGGCGCTGCGATTGGCGCAATCACCGGTGGAGATGTCGTTCAGGGCGCCGCTATTGGCGCTGCAGCCGGAGCGGCTGGCGGTTATTTCATCGACAAGAATGACGGCTGCGATGGCTATGATCGCAACGGCAAGCTGGATGACGATTGCTACGGTCTGCGCGGCCATCCTGACGATCCGAGATAAATTTCCCGACCGCTAAACAAAGGCGTGGTTTCACTGGCCTAGCTTCGCACCTTGGGCTAACGCGCGCCGATGACTGGCGCGCCTTCTATCCTGCGAGAGCAACACCCGTGGCGGCATGAACTGCGCGTCACGGTGGCGCTTGCTTGGCCGCTGATCCTTTCCAACCTGACGATGGCGCTGATTGGCGCCACCGACGTGTTGATGCTCGGCTGGCTGGGAGCCCGGGAACTGGCCGCAGCCACGCTCGGCTTCAACCTGGCGATGACCGCAGCGATTTTCTGCATGGGGCTGATTACCGCGTCCGCGCCGATGATGGCGACCGAAATAGGGCGAATGCAGCACAGCGTTCGCGATGTCCGCCGTACCTTCCGCCAGGCGATGTGGGCCGCCGCCGCAGTGCTTCTGCCGTTCTGGGTCCTGCTCTGGAACACCGAAACCATCTTGCTGACCTTTGGCCAACAGCCTGATCTCGCCGCCATCGCCGGCACTTATATCAGCGCCTATATGTGGTCGATCCTGCCGTTTTTGTTCTTCATCATCTTGCGCAATTTCATCTCGGCGCTGGAACAGCCGGTCTGGGCTCTGATCATCAGCATCATGGGTGTGCTGTCCAACGCCGTTTTCAACTATGCGCTGATATTCGGCAAATTCGGCGTCCCGGAATTTGGCGTTGTCGGCGCGGGTATTGGCAGCGTCATGACCAATGTCCTGATGTTTGCCGGAATGGCGCTCGTCGTCATGTACCACAAGCGCTTCCGCCGCTATCATCTGTTCGGGCGCTTCTGGCGCAGCGACTGGCAGCGGTTCAGGATGATGTGGAAACTCGGCCTGCCGATCGCCATCACCATGGGCCTCGAAGGCTCCGTCTTCGGCTTCGCGGCTCTGCTGATGGGGCTGATCAGCGCCGAATCCGTCGCCGCTCACGCCATTGCGCTGCAGCTTGCCGCGCTGACCTTCATGGTACCGATGGGGCTGGGGCAGGCGGCGACCGTGCGCGTCGGCATACAATATGGCCGGAAAAACCGGGCCGGTATCATGCGCGCGGGATGGGTCAGCTTCATCCTCGGCACATCCTTCATGGCGGCGATGGCGCTGGTCTTCGTCTTGGCGCCCGATTTTCTGATTTCGATGTTCATCGATGCCAGTGCCCCCGGCAACGCGGAAGTCGCCGCGCTGGCGGTCAGTTTTCTGGCCATCGCCGCGATCTTTCAGATTGTCGACGGCGCTCAGGTGGTGGGCGCCGGTATGCTCCGCGGTTTGCATGATACGACCATGCCAATGCTGTTCGCATTGATGGGTTATTGGTTTATCGGTATCGGCCTCGGTGCCAGTCTCGCCTTCTGGCAAGGCTGGCAAGGCGTCGGCATATGGACCGGGCTCGCCGGAGGACTGAGCGTGGTTGCGGTGCTTATGCTGGCCCGCTGGATGATGCGCGCGAAACTGGGCTTGCTGCCTTAATTTCACGGACACCGCAGGATATTTGTATTGATCGCTTTTTCAAAACCATAATAGATATTATAAATTGAAATCGTCGATTTGTTTCGATTGGTTCAATCGGCTCTCTTTGGCTATCAAACGGGTGAAGGAGAATGTCATGCAAAACTATCTGGAAACCCTGAAGCTCAAGCACCGGCGGTTGAATCGTCTGATCGACAATTGCAAGGCTGCGGGCCGCCAGCAGGAAATGAAGCAACTGAAACGCATCCGGCTGCAAATCAAGGACAAGATTGCTGCAATCCAGCGCAGATCCAATCTCGCTTGCATCTGAGGCGTCCGGTTGCAGGTTGATCGGCACGGCGAGGTCGGTGGCGGTCCCGATCAGGGAAATTGCGTATATTCGCTTTTTTGCCACCCCGCTAGTGGCTCCGGTCAGACACCGGATAGCAACCAAACGGGGACAGAACGTTATGAAAAATACACTGAAATTGGCCGCAGCGGCGGCAGCACTGGCGATGAGCGGAGCGGCGTCAGCCGGTTCCAGCGATGGCAAGGTTCAGGTCAAAGCCATGGCAACGCTAGTCGCGCCTGATGGCAAGATTACCTCGATCGAACTGGACAGCATCGGATTGCCGGCAGGCACCCAGACCAAGGCGGATGATAATTTCATTCCGACCATCGCCGCCGAATATTTTTTCACACCCAATATTTCGCTGGAAACCATCTGCTGCGTCACCCAGCATGATGTCACCGGTACCGGGCCGCTGAATGGCGCGGGGCTGGTTTCTAATGCCAATATCATTCCTGCCACCCTGACCGCGAAATATCATCTGGTCACCGGATCGGGGTTCAAGCCCTATATTGGAGCGGGACCGACCTATTTCATTTTCATTGATGAAAAAGCCGGGGCAACAGCACAGGCGCTCGGTGCGACGCGACAAAAGATGAATGACAAGGTCGGTTTTGCCCTGCAGGCTGGCTTTGACCTGCCGCTCAACGACAAGGGTCTTGGGCTAAGTGTCGATGCCAAGCGCTATTTCGTGAACACGACGGCGCGCTGGTTCGCCGGGCAAACCGAAGTCCTGCGGACCCGCCACCGGATTGACCCCTGGGTGATTAGTGCCGGACTGGCCTATCGCTTCTAGGCGATCAGCAATGGGATTGGAGAGAGGGTGGTCGGGAAGCAACGCTTCCTGGCCATTTTCTGTTTTGCCCGACTGATGCCCTAAAAAGGCAGCAAACCGTGATAATCGGCAATGCCATAGCCGTTTTTCAATCTCGCACCGCTTTTTAGCAGGAAATGATGGCTGACAATCTCGGCCTGCTGTTCGATGCCATATGCGGCAAAGGCTTTCCCGGACTGTAATTCATAATCATAGCGACAGAAGGGATGGCGTGCGAGCGGCAGGAAAACGCCCTGCTGATGCTGCCAGACATGCACCATTTCGTGGATGAAAAGCGCCTGGATATTGCGCGCAGCGCCGCAAAAATCATCGCAGAACAGATTGCTTTCGGGATGAAACCATAGATTGCCATCCGGTGCCATGGTGACTCGCCGGTTCTGAAACAGCCACCATTTGCGGTTGAATATCGACACCTGATCATAATCGATCGCGTGTCTGAACACCGATTGGCATAAGGAGACCTCGGCAGGGGTCAGGGCGCGGCCGGTCATCGATCCGCTCGATCATTCACCAGCGGGCGCAGCCTCGCCAGCCTTTTTGACCACAGCATCAATCTCGATGCGGTCGTCATTGGAATAGATCAAGGTCATTTTCAGTAGCCCGCGTTGCTGTGATCCTGCGCCGACGCCCCAGATCATCAGATGCTTTCCGCCGGGCTCCAGCTTGACGGTTTTGCCTGCTGGAACCGGAATTGACTTGAGCTTGTTCATGCTCGCCATGCCATCTTTCTCGACCGTTTCGTGCATCTCCATGCGCAGCACATCGTCGGATGTTACTCCGACCAGCGTAACGTCGGTCCGCCCGCCGTGCAGGTTCATATAGCCAGCCGATGGATTGGCTTCGACGGGAGAAAGATTGACCACCGCCTTGTCTGCGTAAAGTACGTCTCCCTGACCGCAGGAGGCGACCAGAATGGATGCGGATGCGGCGAGCATGATGGAGATTCTGTTCATTATTATACCTCGTTAAACCGATGCAAATCCGTCCCGATATGGGTGTTTTGCGTTGATTTTTCAAATGTAGGAGGACTCACGTCTTGTGCCAAGAAAAATGGCACCTATATCGCTTGACGAAGCCGTAACGGTGCCGATTGAACAGGGCCGGGCGGCAATTTTGCTAATGTTAGAAAATTGATTGAGGGATTTATGGGTAAAGTTATCGGAATTGATCTTGGCACCACCAACAGCTGTGTTGCCGTTATGGATGGCGGAAAGCCAAAGGTAATTGAAAATGCGGAAGGCGCACGGACCACTCCGTCTGTCGTCGCATTCACCAAGGATGGCGAACGCCTGATCGGTCAGCCGGCCAAGCGCCAGGCAGTCACCAATCCGGAAAGCACGATTTTCGCCGTAAAGCGTCTGATCGGTCGACGGTTCGATGACCCGATGACCAAGAAAGACATGGAGCTGGTTCCCTATGAGATTGTCAAGGGTCCCAACGGCGATGCCTGGGTGAAAGCCGGCGGCGAAGATTATAGTCCGTCACAGATTTCTGCCTATACGTTGCAGAAGATGAAAGAAACGGCCGAAGCCTATCTCGGCGAAACCGTGACCCAGGCCGTGATCACCACACCAGCCTATTTTAACGACGCCCAGCGTCAGGCAACCAAGGATGCGGGCAAGATTGCCGGCCTCGAAGTGCTGCGTATCATCAACGAGCCAACCGCTGCGGCGCTGGCTTATGGCCTCGACAAGAATGATGGCAAGACCATTGCTGTCTATGACCTTGGCGGCGGTACGTTCGATATTTCGATCCTCGAAATTGGCGACGGCGTTTTCGAAGTCAAATCGACCAACGGCGACACGTTCCTCGGCGGTGAAGATTTTGATGCCAAGCTGGTCGAGTTTCTCGCAGCCGACTTCAAGAAAGCCGAAAGCATCGACCTGACCAAAGACAAACTTGCGCTGCAGCGTCTGAAGGAAGCGGCAGAAAAGGCGAAAATCGAACTGTCGAGTGCGCAGACGACCGAAATCAACCTGCCATTTATTACGGCAGACCAAAACGGACCGAAGCATCTGGTCAAGGCGATCAGCCGCTCCGATCTGGAAAAGCTGGTTGGCGATCTCGTCAAGCGGACCCTTGATCCTTGCAAGAAGGCACTCAAGGACGCTGGTGTCGAAGCCAAGGACATCGACGATGTCGTGATGGTTGGCGGTATGACCCGCATGCCTCTGGTTCGCGAAACCGTAGAGAAATTCTTCGGCCGGGAACCGCATGTTGGCGTAAACCCGGATGAAGTTGTTGCGATGGGCGCTGCCATTCAGGCAGGCGTGTTGCAGGGCGACGTCAAGGACGTGCTGCTGCTCGACGTCACTCCATTGTCGCTGGGTATCGAAACCCTCGGCGGCGTGTTCACCCGCATGATCGACCGCAACACCACGATCCCAACGAAAAAGTCGCAGGTCTACTCGACCGCCGATGACAATCAGGGCGCGGTGACGATCCGTGTCTTCCAGGGCGAGCGTGAAATGGCGGCGGACAACAAGATGCTCGGCCAGTTCGATCTGGTTGGTATCCCACCTGCACCGCGCGGCGTGCCGCAGATCGATGTTACGTTTGACATCGACGCCAACGGCATCGTCAACGTGTCGGCGAAAGACAAGGGCACCGGCAAGGAACAGCAGATCAAGATCCAGGCTTCCGGCGGTCTGAGCGATAGCGATATC
>JAGXGT010000058.1 GCA_024636595.1 Sphingomonadales bacterium
CTGCCGATGATGCCCAAGGGTCGCTACCAGATCATGGCCGACCACATGCCGCGCGTCGGCAGCCTCGGGCTCGACATGATGCTGCGCACCTGCACGATCCAGGTCAATCTCGACTATGCCAGCGAAGCCGACATGGCGCAGAAATTCCGCGTCGGCCTGGCGCTGCAGCCACTGGCCACCGCCCTGTTCGCCAATTCGCCCTTCACCGAAGGCAAACCCAACGGCTATCAGAGCTTCCGCAGCCATATCTGGTCCGACACCGACCCGCACCGCACCGGCATGCTGCCGTTCGTGTTCGAGGATGGCTTCGGCTATGAACGTTATGCTGAATATATGCTCGACGTGCCGATGTATTTCGTCTTCCGCGACGGCAAATATATCGATGCCGCCGGCCTCAGTTTCCGCGATTTCCTGAAAGGCAATCTGTCGGTGCTGCCGGGCGAGAAGCCGACCATGTCCGACTGGACCGACCATCTCTCTACCGCTTTCCCGGAAGTGCGCCTGAAAAGCTTCCTCGAAATGCGCGGCGCCGATGGCGGCCCGTGGAACCGGATTTGCGCCCTGCCCGCTTTCTGGGTCGGCCTGCTCTATGATCAGACCGCACTCGACGCCGCCTGGGACCGGGTCAAGCACTGGACCATGGAAGAACGCGAAGCCCTGCGCAACACGGTTCCCAAGCTCGGACTCGATACCCCGATCCCCAATGGTCAGACGTTGAAAGACCTGGCCAAGGAAATCCTCGATATATCGTCCGCCGGCCTCACCGCCCGCAACCGCCTGAACACCAGCGGCGACAATGAAAGCGGTTTTCTTGATCCGCTGCGAGAAGTGGTCGCCAAGGGCAAATCACCGGCGGCGCAATTGCTCGATCGCTATCACGGCGAATGGAACGGCGATGTCAGCCGGATCTATGACGAGATGAGTTTCTGACCACCCAACGCAGCTCTGTGCTCCGCGCTTGACGCGGAGCCCTGGGAGGCAAGAGCGCGCGCAGTAACGCAGAGCTCCGCATCAAGTGCGGAGCACATCCTTTTGGGTCCAAGCTAAAACTCGAACGCGGGCTGATAGTCGCTATCATCCGAACTCGCCACCGTCTCAGCGCCCTCCAGATTGCCTAGCGTCAACCCGAGCAACCGCACCCCATTCTCCACCGGCATGATGCTCGCCAGCAATTCCCGCCCAATCCCGGCAAACTCCGCCTTATCCGCGACATAATGATCCACCGAATGGGAACGCGTCACTTGCCGGAAATCCGCATATTTTGCCTTCAGCGTCACCGTCCGCCCGCGCGCTTCGCATTTCTCGATGCTGTTCCAGACGATATCGATGATATTCTCGAACGCATCCTGCAGATCGGTATCGCTGACCAGATCATCGCCATAGGTCCGCTCGCCGCCGACCGACTTGCGAATCCGTTTGGACCGCACCTCGCGGTGATCGACCCCGCGCGAGGCGCGGAACAGATAACCCGCCGATTTGCCAAAATGTTGACGCAGAAAATCCTGCGATTGCGCGCGCAGATCAGCCCCGGTGTGAATATCGAGCTTCGCCATCCGCTCCGCCGTCTTCGGCCCGACGCCAAAGAACCGCCGCACCGGCAGCTGCGCGACAAAATCCGCGCCCTGATGCGGCTTGATCACGCAAATCCCGTCCGGCTTGTTCTGGTCAGAGGCGATCTTGGCGATAAACTTGTTATAGCTGACCCCGGCGCTGGCGGTGAGATGTGTCTGTTTCCTGATCTCGGCGCGGATCATCTCGGCAATCCTTGTGGCATTGCCAATCCCCATCTTGTCCTGCGTGACATCGATATAGGCTTCATCCAGCGACAGCGGCTCGACCAGATCGCTGTGCGTCCGGAAGATCGCCCTTATCTGCTGCGACACCTCGCGATAGACCTCGAACCGGTGCTTGACGAAGATCAGGTCGGGACAGCGGCGCTTGGCGGTGACCGAAGGCATGGCCGAACGCACGCCAAATTTGCGCGCCTCATAGGAAGCCGCCGCGACAACCCCTCGCTTGGACGATCCACCGACCGCCACCGGCTTGCCGCGCAATTCGGGGAAATCCCGCTGCTCGACGCTCGCGAAAAACGCATCCATATCGATATGGATGATCTTGCGCTGCAGCAGATCGGGGGCAGAATCGGACATGGGACCAGTCTAGCGCCTGTTGCTCCGCTTGGGGAGGCGCTACATTGCCTCGTTCAGCGACTTTCGATAGCGTTCGATCAGCGCGTCGCCCGCATCGATGCGGATCGTCTCGCCAAAACTGGCGCGCATGCCGCAACTCATGAAATCCGATGCATCGGGATATTTTTCATAGTCCGGCTTGCCATCGGCAAATATTTCCAGCCGTCCGTCAAAAATCCGGAATATCGGAATCACCGGGCCTTCCGATACCGGAATATACCAGCCCGAGGCCTTGTCGAAATAGAGATGCGAGGCGGATAGGCTGCACAAATGGGCATTGGCACCCACCGCGCTACCCTTGATCGCATAGAGCCCCTGGTCCGACCGCTCGATCAATATCTCTGTCATCGCCGCCCCTGTTAGGACCGGCGTAGTCTTGGCGAACAACTCGGATTGCCGAAAATTAGCAGGGAGCGGAAGAACATCACCAACAAACAGGGCGGATTCTCCCGGAGCCAGCCACGCCGTCTCACCAAGCAGACCAAGCAACTCGCCCTTGCGCAGGTTGTAGCTTTCCCGAATGCAATCGGAAGGATATTCCGCCACCGCACACTGGTTGCGCTGCTTCAACCAGGCCAGCTGACTGGCCCTGACGCCGGAATCGACCGCGTTGGCCCGCTGATAAAGCGCAGCGATATCGCGATCCACCAAGCGCAAATCACTGGCATATTCGCCGCAAATTTCCTGCTCAACCTTGCTCGACGCCTTGGCGCAATCAAAAGAGGGACGCGCCGCCACGGCCTTCTGCTGCGCATTGGCGGCCAACAAGGTGCGCGCCTCTTCGGCGGTCAAGCGGACATCGGTGTCGCCGCCGCGCAGGATGATAGGACCGCGAAATTCGGCCTTCGCCAGATCAGGCAGTTGCCCGGGCCCCACGATCGTTCGATCGAGAATCGCACCCGTCAAATCGACATCATAAAGACCAAAGCTGTGCAGGGTAGCGCCGGTGAAATCGGTTCCCTTCGCGCTCATCGCGTCACCACCCTGATAGACCGGGCAGCCGTCCGACACCGTGATTCCGCAGTCGAACCGAAAGCCGGTCAGGTCGGCGCCATCGATAGTCCAGCCTTCGACGATGCCCTCGAACCAGCCACCGCCGAACCTTCCTCCCGAAAGATCGGCTCCCGTTGCATCCACATCCTTCAAATTGCTGTTGTCGAAATAGACGTGGGCAATATTCGCTGCCTGAAAATTCGATCCTTCCAGATCGGTCCGGACAAACGCAGCACCGGAAATTGTGGCTCCGGCCCAATTTGACTCGGACAGGTCAGCATCGACAAAACAGACAGACTTGAGCGTCAGGTCCGAGAAATCCCAGCCCTGAAATTTTCCGCCGACGATGATCGTTGCTGCCACCGTTTCCCGATTGACCGCCGCCTGCACCGCATCCGGATTTGCCAATGTGGCTCCATCAACACGCACAACGCCTCCAGTGGGTGGATCGGACAGGTCTTTCCCGGCTTGATCGGCAGAAATTGCGAGGTCCGCACAGCTTGGTGGCGATGATGTCGCATAAGCGGGGGAGATCATCAAGTTCACGCCAAGTATCGAAAGAATAATCCTCAGGCTGATCACTCTCATTGTCGCTCCTATCCCGCCCCGTATCAATATAACGTATAGCCACCATCGCCCAATCTTGCCATAGCCCGCCGGTGAAAAGCAAAGCGCTCCCCTTCCCGATAGGCCGCACCGAACTGGTCATCATGATGGCCAGCCTGATGTCGCTGAACGCGCTGGCGATCGATATCATGTTGCCGGCGCTGGGCCTCATCTCCGATGATTTCGGCCTGACCGCGGTCAACGACCGGCAATGGACGATCACGTCCTATATTTACGGCATGGCGATCGGTTCGATTCTGTACGGCTCGCTGGCCGATCGCTACGGGCGCAGACCCGTGCTGCTGGTGACCATCGGCATATATACCGGCTTCGGCATTCTCTGCGCCCTCGCCTGGACCTACGAGCTGCTGCTGGTCGGTCGCTTCATCCAGGGACTCGCCGCTGCGGCCCTGGGTGTGCTGGCCAACAGCATCATTCGCGATCGCTGTGATGGCGACGCCATGGCCCGGGCGATGTCGACCATCATGATGATATTCATGATCGTTCCGATCACGGCACCGCTGCTCGGCCAGCTGGTGCTTCACGTCGCGCCGTGGAAGGCGATTTTCCTTGTGCTGTCCGCCGCCGGACTGTCGGCATTCTTGTGGGTCATGATGCGCCTTCCGGAAACCCTGCACCCGGACAACAAGACGCCCATCAAATTCAAATCCGTCACCGCCGCATGGTATAGTGTCATTTTCAACCGCAACAGCTTTGGCCATGTTATCGCCAGCGGCCTGATGATGGCCCCCTTGTTCGCCTATATCGCGTCGGCCCAGCAGATATTTTTCGACATCTTTGGCGCGGGGGACATTTTTGTCTATATTTTCGCGCTGAATGCAGGCGCGATGTCGTTTGCCAGTTTCACTAATAGCAGGATCGTGATGCGCTTTGGTGCCCGCCGGGTATCACAATCGGCGCTGATATTTTTCATTCTTGTTTCGATAATCCACTTTGGACTGGCCGAGGCAGGATGGATAAACATCTGGTCCTTCACCGCCGTATTGGTGCCGTCGATGGGGATGGTCGGCTTCACCGGAGCGAATTTCAGCTCGATCGCGATGCAGCCATTCGGAAGAACGGCCGGCGTCGCCTCGTCGTTCCAGAATTTCGCCCGCTCCGGCCTTTCCGCCATGATCGGCGCCGCGATCGGCTTGCAGTTTGACGGCACGGTCTTGCCTTTGGCGACCGGATTTTTGGTCTGCGGCATCGCGTCGCTATTGCTGATTTTCTGGGCCGAGCATGGAAAATTGTTCCGTCGTGTTCAGACTGGCGTAACCGCCAGTGATCTATTGCCGCAGTCATAGACCGCGGCGTATAAGGACCATCCTATGACATTATCGATTCCCAGCCCCATGAAATTGGCCCTTGGCCTGATCACCGCAGCTTTCGCCTTTGCGACACCGGCGCTGGCGGCGGACTCGATCATGGGCGATTGGGTCACGCAGGAACGCGATGCGATCATCAAGATTTCCAAATGCGGGCAGACTGTGTGCGGTCGCATCCACAAATATCTGGTGACCCCGCCCAACGGTGTCGGTCAGAAGGACATCCACAATCCCAACAAGAATCTGCGTAGCCGCACGCTGCTGGGCACGGCTATCCTGACCGGATTCACCCCCGATGACGATATCTGGCGCGGCAAGGTCTATGATCCGAAATCCGGCAAGACCTATCGCTCGGAAGTCAACCTGGAATCGGCAAACAAGCTAAAGATGAAGGGCTGCATCGCCTTTATCTGTCAGGGCCAGGACTGGACCCGCGCGAAATAAGGGTTATTTTCTAACCTCAAGCGCCGGGCGCGGACATCCGTCCGCTTGGCTATCCTCGCATAAGCTCGGGCGCGCACTCGCGCTTGCCTCCGCTGCGCGTCGGTCTGATGTCCGATGTAGAGTTTGTTTTTCCGAGGCGCAGCCGAGGCAAGGCCGACCGGCCGCCGCGCCTTATGCGCGAAAGCCAAGGGCGCGGATGCGTCCGCCCGGCGCTTGAGGTAAAACAAAAAAATCATTCCATCTCCGCAATCCACTGGCTGAGCAGCGCCACACCCTCTTCATGCACCGTCGTCCGCCCCACTTCCGGCATGCTGATCCCCGGCTCGAGACTGTCCAGCCGGTAGATCATGATACTGCCCTCCGGGTCGCCGGGGGCGATATCGAAATCATGGGTGCCGCTGCCCCTTCCCGCCGCCACCGGACGTTTGTTGATCCCGAAGCGCACCGGCATCGTCTCTTCATA
>JAGXGT010000059.1 GCA_024636595.1 Sphingomonadales bacterium
CGCCAGCAGGATCACGCCGCTGGTATCCTTGTCCAGCCGGTGGACCAGCTTGGGTCGTGACTTGGCATCAAAGGTCAGCGCGTCGAGCAAGCCATCAAGATGGGTCGTGGTCTTGCTGCCGCCCTGCGTAGCCAGTCCGGGAGGCTTGTTGACGACAATCGCCGACTTGTCCTTGTGAATGACTAGTTCCCGGGCAAAATCGATCTGGTCCTGCGACAGATCCGTCTTGGCTTTGGCAACGCGCCCCGGCCGTTCGATTTCCTGCGGTGGCACCCGCAATACCTGCCCGGCCTGCAAGCGATCACCCGGCGCCACTCTTTTGCCATCTACCCGCAATTGCCCGGTCCGCGCCCAGCGCGAAACAATGTTGAACGGTACGTCGTCCATGTGCCGCTTGAACCAGCGATCGACCCGGATATCGTCGTCATCGGCAGAAACCGTGAATTGCCGGACATCCAGTGTCTTCAGCGCCTGCATCTGTTCTTTGGTCGAGCCCTGCGGCGTTTCTTCCTCGGAGCCGCTTTCGGCGGTGGGATCAAAGCCGCTCATGCCAGTGCCCTCACTGCCATCAGGCCGGCAAACACGGCCAGCACGGAACCGACGACGGAGACCAAGGCATATAATATTGCGATGCCCCATTCACTGCGCTCGATCATATTGAGAACTTCCAAACTAAAGGCCGAAAAAGTTGTAAAACCACCAAGCAGGCCAACGCCAAGCAATAGCCGCCACGGCTCATCGACAAAATTGCTGCGGGCCAGCACACCGGCCAGCACGCCCATAAGAAGGCCGCCGGTCATATTGGCCACCAAGGTTCCAATGGGGTAACCCACAGGAGCGAGGTGAAAGACAAGTCGGCCGAGATGATAGCGTCCCGCCGCACCCATCGCACCGCCTGCCATGACAAGAAGGGTAGCGTTCATCGGCGTCCCTTAGTCGGCTTGAGCGGTTTTTCCAAGCATATCATTGGCGAGCCACAGGCGGATAGCGGTCGCGAGGCCCGGCGGCCGGGTCGCGGCGATCCGCTCGACGTCGATCCGCGCGACCAACGCGTTGAGCGGCAGCCCGCGACGATCAGAGGCGGTTTTCAGAATTTCCCAGAACAAAGGCTCAAGCGAAATCGATGTTTGATGCCCGGCAATCGTGATGCTGCGCTTGACCGGCGGATGAAAGATTTCGGAACGTTCTAGATCCACCCGGACAATTCCCGGCGCAGCAGTTTCTCCAGCATGGCGATGCTGATATCACTGTCATTCAGGCAAGGGAGATAGGCAAATTTTTCGCCGCCGCCGGCTTCGAACTGTTCCTTGCCCCTGATCGCCAGTTCCTCGCAGGTTTCGAGGCAGTCGCTGGAGAAGCCGGGTGCGAAAATCGCGATATTCTTCTTTCCCTGCCCGGGCAGCGCCTCCAGCACTTCGTCGGTCGGTGGGCCAAGCCATTTCGCCCGGCCAAAGCGGGACTGGAATGCCACGACCAGCTTCTTGCCCATCCTCTCGGACAACAGCCGCGCGGTCTTTTGACAGTGGCAATGATAGGGGTCGCCCAGCTCCAGCGTGCGTTGCGGCATGCCGTGAAAACTGGCGACGATCGCATCCGGCTCAAAATCCAGCGCGGCAATGTCGCGCTCGAGGCTGGTGGCCAGCGCATCGATATAGGAAGGGTCATCATGATAGGCCGGGAGCAGCCGGATCGCCGGCTGCCAGCGCATCGCGGCAATCGCGTCGAACACCGCATCATGGACGCTGGCAGTCGTAGCACCACTATATTGCGGGTAGAGCGGCGCGATCAAGATGCGGTCGCATCCGGCGGCTTTCATCACGTCCAGCCGGCTCTTGATGCTGGGATTACCGTAACGCATCGCCCAGTCAACCATCACGCCGTCAATCGTATCGGTCAGCTTTTCCGCCTGTTTGCGGGTGTAGAATGCCAGCGGCGACCCGTCTTCGGTCCATACCAGGCTATAGGCTTCGGCGGATTTTGCCGGTCGTGTGTTGAGAATGACGCCACGCAATAGCGGCTGCCAGATGATCGATGGAATCTCCACAACCCGTTTGTCCGACAGTAACTCCTTGAGATAGCGTTTTACGGCTTGCTTGTCCGGCGCATCGGGTGTGCCGAGATTGACCAGCAAGACGCCGATTTTCTTCGCCGCCACCGGCGGATGATCGGTTGGCAATGGTCCCGTTTCACGCATGATTTATGATACTTCCCCGAAAAGTGGCAATTGCCGGAGGCGGACGCCGGTTGCCGAGAATAGCGCATTGGCAACCGCGGGCGCAACCGCTGGCACACCTAGCTCTTCATAGCCCACTGGCTCTTCCTCGCTTCTGATAAATTCGATCTGGATCGGCGGAATTTCAGCCAGCCGCGGCAGCGACAGGTCGCGCAGCCGCTTTGCCGTTGGCAGCCCCTTCTCAAATCGGGTCGCGCTGCCCAATGCCATCGCCAGTCCGAAGACAATGCCGCCTTCGATCTGCTGCCGGGCGATGTCGGGATGGATGATCCGGCCGATATCGACCGTCGCCGAAATGCGGCGGACTTCAAGGCCACTCCCCCCTCGGCTGGCGCTTGCGATAACGGCAATATGGCCGCCGCGCATGCTGTGACAGGCGATGCCCTGACCGCTCTGTTCAAGTCCACCGTCCCATCCCGCCATAGCCGCCACGCCCGTCAGGCAACGGGCCAGTCTCGGCTGGTTGTTCATCATCTGCATCCGGAACGATAACGGTTCGATCGCGGCCTTCGCCGCCAATTCATCGATGAACGATTCAAGAAAGAAAACATTGCTGCTATGGGCGTTGCTGCGCCAGTTGCCGGTGGGTACGCCGACGAAAGCCGGGTGATGATCGACAGTCAGATTGGGAATATCATAGGGCACTTCGAGCCCGGCGACGGCCTTGACATCGGCCTCACCTATTGAGGACCGCATCGCCGCGACATTGTCCATGCCGTCGAACAGCCGTTTGACCTGTTCGCGGGCGGAGGGCGGCGCGGCGATCTTGATCTGCAGCGCCGTGACGCGTCCGGCCTTGGCCATGGCGGCATCCAGTCGTGCCTGGCTCGGAGCCCGGTAATGATCGTGCATCAGATCTTCAGCCCGGGACCAGACCAGCTGCACAGGGCGTCCCATTTGCTTGGCCATAAGCGCAACCTGGCCAGCGATATCATTGTCAAGATTGCGGTCGAAAGATCCGCCGCTCAACATCGGATACAGCGTCACCCGGTCCTGGGCGATGTTGAGCATTCTCGCCGCTGCCTGCACCGCTGCGACCGGTGCCTGCGTGGCCATCCACAGTTCCAGACCGCCATCCTTAAATTCTGCCGTAGCCGTTCGCGTTTCAATCGGCGCATGCAATGCCGCATCGGCGTGATAGCGGGCCTGAACGTCATTAACCTCATCAAACAGGCCTTTGGTATCACCGCGCGCGACGAAACGTGTCCCCGGCCCTTCATCGAGTGCCTCGCGCAAAGCGGCGTCGATCTTGTCGCTGTCGGCGAGAAATCCCTTGGTCTCGAAAACCGGACTCATTTTGTCCAGTGCCCGATTGGCCGCCCACCAGTTGGTTGCGACCGCAGCGATCCATTTGTCGTGTTTGACCACGTCGATAAAGCCGGTGATCTTGCTGGCCCCCGCGCGGTTGAACGATTTCAGCCGGGTATCGCCAATCGGGCCTTGCCGAATCGCCGCAAATACCATGTCCGGCAGTCGGATATCGCCGGCAAAATTGGCGGAACCATCCAGTTTGCTGGGCAGATCTAGACGCGTGACGTCCTGCCCGATCAGTTTGCCGGCGCCAGCTGGTCGAAGCGGCACCGGATCGGGCAGCGTCTCGTTCGCTGCATCGCGCACCAGTTCGCCGAACCGCAGTTTCTTTTCACCGCTCGAGATGATGCCATTTTCGACCGTGCAGATTTCCCAGGCAACGTCCCATTTGGCCGCCGCAGCCTTGGTCAGCAAAACGCGCGCCGCAGCACCCGCTTCCCGAAAACTTTCCGCGAAAGCGGGGATCGAGGTGGAATCGGCAGTCACCATGAACGGTTCGCGGACCGCGACACTCTGCGCGATCCATCGGACCGCAGCATTGTCCGCCAATTTCTCGGCGCCGGCGGGCATCAGCGAAACCGCCCACTGCTCGGCCAGAAGACTGTTGCTGTACAGCGGGTTGATCGGCGCAGGTTCGACCGCAACCGTGCGCCAGTCGGCGCCCAGCTCGTCGGCCAGAATTTGCGGAAGAACGGTATAGACACCCTGCCCCATTTCGCTTTGCGGCACCACCACGGTGACCTGCCCGTCTTCGGATATTTTGAGAAATGCGCCAAAGATCTGCTCATTCTCGGTGGCTGCGACATTGGGTTCATAGCTGCGTGGCCAGAGCGCCCAGGCGACGACAAGCCCGCCGACCGCGCCGCCCCCAATCAGGAATTTGCGGCGATTCAATCCAGTGGGAGCATTATCAGGCTGATTGATGTCCGGTTCAGCCGCCATGGGCGTTCTTTAGCAGGCCCAGACGGGGAATTTCGATTTTCGGGCAACGATCCATCACCACTTTCAACCTCGCATCAATCGCCCGCTGGGCCGCCGCTTCGTTGATCACACCCAGCTGCATCCAGACCGATTTGGCACCCGCAGCAATGGCTTCGTCGACAGCATCTCCGGCGGCTGCGCTATTGCGGAAAATATCGACCATATCGATGGCGCCCTCAATCTCTTCCAGCGATGCTACGACCGGGACACCGTGCAAGAATTGTCCGGCGAGAAGGGGATTGACCGGGACAACATCATAGCCCTGCTCTAGCAGAAAGCGGAATATCTCGTTGCTTGCCCGCCCGGGCTTGGCCGATGCGCCGACCAAAGCGATCCGCCTGGTCGACGTCAGCAATGCGGCTATGTCCTGATCGCTTTCCAGCAGCATGAGGCCCTTCCTTCCGGCTATTGATTATCCAACCATGTCGCGAGCTTTTTGGCAATATCGCGGAATGCCTGTCCCTGCACTCCATCGGTACAGGCCGGGGGTGTGCCGCCATCGCTGGACTTACGGATCTCGATATCGAGCGGGATTCTGCCAAGAAATGGCATGCCCATGGTCTTCGCGGCGGCTTCCGCGCCGCCAGCACCGAAAGGATCGCTGACCTCACCGCAGTGCGGACATTGATAGCCCGCCATATTCTCGACCATGCCGATGATTGGAATCTTCGCCTGATTGAACAGGTCCACCGCCCGGGTCGCATCCATCAGCGCCAGATCCTGCGGCGTCGAAACGATCACTGCGCCAACCGGCTTGTGATTCTGCATCATCGACAGCTGCACGTCGCCGGTGCCCGGTGGCATATCGACGATCAGTTCCTCGACATCCCCCCAGTGGGCGTCGATCAATTGTTCGAGCGCCTTGCCCGCCATCGGTCCGCGCCAGGCGATAGCCTGTCCGGGTTTCGCCAGATGGCCCATCGACAACACCGGCACATCATAATCATTCGGCACCGGGATCAGCTGCTTGCCTTCGGCTTCCGGCCGCTGGCCTTCGCAATGTAGCAGGCGCGGCTGGGACGGACCATATATATCGGCATCCACCATCCCGACCTTGCGGCCCATCCGCTGCATGGCAATCGCCAGATTGGCGGACAGGGTGGACTTGCCAACACCGCCCTTGCCGCTGGCCACGGCGATCAGGCGGCGCTCGACCTTCTCGGCGGTCATCGCGATATCGACCTTCTCGACCCCGTCCAATTCGAGCAACTTGCCTTTCACGGCAATCTCGATCTGGCCGCGATCGCGCACGTCGAGACCGCCTACGTTGAGCACCAGAGTAATCCGGCCTTGTGTGAATTTTACGGCGCTGAAACGCCCTTTGGCAACGCCTTCGAGCGCCGCTTCGATGGAGGAAATATCGGTCATCGGATCGACATAGTTACACTTTTCTCGGATTGACACTGTTTTTCTGGCGGCACGCTACCTATAAAGGAACGATGGATAAAAATATTGACGGCGGAGCGCGTCGCAAATCGATTTTGGGCGCAATTTTGAACATGGCCGGCCCTTGGGGCAATAATGGCGACAACGGCAACGATGGTGGTAACGGCAACGGCGGCGGCCCGCGCAACCCCTGGGGGAACCCTCCCGGCGGGTCTCCCGGTGGCGGACGCAAGGGTGCCAGCTCTCTGGAAGAATTGTTCAAAAGAGGCACCGGCGGCGGTTTCAGAGGCGGCATTCCCAAGCGTCCGGGCGGCCGATCTTGGTGGCCGCTCGTGGCGATTGCATTTATAATTCTCTGGGTTCTGCTAACCAGCATCCACCGCGTCAGCCCTCAGGAGCGCGGCGTTGTTACCTTCCTGGGTTCCTATTCACGGACCCTGCAACCTGGCCTGCACTTTTCGTTGCCGACTCCGTTGGAACAGGTAACCAAGCTTGACGTTGAGGATATCCGGACAATCGATATTCCCGAAGGCGAATCCGAGAAATTGATCTTGACCGGCGATCAGAATATCGTCGATCTTGCCTATTCGGTGCGCTGGAACATCAAGGCACCCGAGCTGTTCCTGTTCCAGATCGCCCAACCGGAAGAAACGATCAAGGAAGTGGCAGAAGCTGCCATGCGTGCCGCCGTTGCCAATTTTACGCTCGATGACACGATCGGTTCTGAACGGTCCGAAATCGAACAGCAGGTCGAACAGAATATGCAACAATTGCTCGATGGTTACGGCGCTGGCGTCGTCATCCGCGGTATCGCCATCAAGAAAGCCGACCCCCCGGCTGCGGTCAACGATGCTTTTAAAGAAGTGTCCGCCGCTCAGCAGACTGCGCAAACCTATCTCAACGAAGCCCGTGCTTATGCCCAACAGCTGACCGCACAGGCGCAGGGCGAATCTGCCGCTTTTGACAAGGTCTATGAGGAATATCGCCTGGCTCCTAAGGTCACCCGCCAGCGCATGTATTATGAAACAATGGAACGCGTATTGTCCAAGGTCGACAAGACGGTCATCGAGGCGAGAGGCGTTACGCCCTACCTGGCCTTGCCCGAACTGAAGAAACGCGCGCAGCAACCCGTGATTACAACGCCGGAGGGCAAATAATGGGACAGATTTTTAAAAATCCTGTCGCGCTTGGCGTGATCATCATCGCCGGGCTTTTCATCTTGCTCAACACCATCGTGATTGTGCCGGAAACGAAACAAGGCGTCGTTGTCCAGCTTGGCGAACCCAAGCGAATCGTCAACCGCTACCAGGCCGGTGAAGCGTTCGGGGAAACGGGTGCAGGCCTGATCGCCAAAATTCCGTTTTTTGAACAGATCGTATGGATCGACAAGCGCATCCGTGACGTCGAGATGGAGCAGCAACAGGTGCTGTCCACAGACCAGCTACGCCTGCAAGTCGACGCCTTTGCCCGGTTCCGGATCACCGATCCGCTGCGCATGTATATCGCAGCCGGCAGCGAAGAACGCGTGTCGGAAGAACTGCGCCCAATCCTCGGCTCCGCGCTAAGAAACGAACTCGGCAAGCGGCCGTTTGCCGCCTTGCTCAGCCCGGAACGCGGTCAGGTAATGGACAATATCCAGGCTGGCCTCAACCGGGTTGCGCGCCAATATGGCGCTGAAATCGTCGATGTGCGCATCAAGCGCGCCGATCTGCCGGACGGTACGCCGCTCGACAGCGCCTATCAGAGAATGCGTACGGCACGCGATCAGGAAGCGCGGACGATTCGGGCACAAGGGGCAAAGCAGGCGCAGATCATTCGCGCCGAAGCCGACGCCAGCGCTGCCCGGACCTATGCCGAAAGCTTTGGCAAGGATGCGGATTTCTATGATTTCTACCGCGCCATGAAGAGCTATGAAACGACCTTCCAGGGTGGCGGTCCGGATGATCCGCAAAGTTCTTTTGTGCTTTCGCCTGACAACGAATATCTGCGCCAGTTCCGGGGCAATTAGTCGCGATTGCCGGTGAAACGACTACATTTGTCGTTTTTCTGCACGAGGCCGTTTTTTTTTCGACCAAAGGGCGATTCCCGGGTTGCGAAAGGGCTTTGCCGCACCCAAATAGGTTTGGATCGGGAATGTCCCGCAGTTCTGCGATTATGATCGGGGAACAAATATGCTAATATTCAATTTCCGTTCATGAAAATTGCGCCAATAATTTGGAGAATTGGAACGGAGCTGACGGGTGACCTGATATTTGCTCCGCCAGGAATTTGAGAGGAAAATGACAGTGCGTTACGCTTACGGAATTTCAACAGCTTTGCTTTTGGCCGGTAGTGCAGCCACCTTGGCCGGGATTGGCCCGGCTGGCGCCCAAACCGCCGCCAACGACAGCGCGGTAATCCGCAACCTCGCGCCCCGTGCAGGCGCGCCAATGAGCTTTGCCGACCTTACCGAACAATTGCAGCCTGCCGTGGTCAACATTTCGACCACCCAGCGCGTTCGCGTGAGCAACAATAATCC
>JAGXGT010000060.1 GCA_024636595.1 Sphingomonadales bacterium
CGCTGGAATATGAGCGCGGCGCCAAGGTCAAGCCGGTCGGCGGCTATTTCGTCAAGGAACTCGACGTGATGGAAATCGTCGAGCTGGCGAAAAACTCGGTCCGCAACGGCAAGCCCTTGCTCGACGACCCGGTAATGCGCGACAAGATGACGCAATATATGATCGACATCCAGGCGCTCAATCTCAACAACACTCGCCGCCGGATGCCGCAGCTGATGCAGGACCGGCCGATGGGACTGCCGCTGATGAACAAGCTGGCCCGCACCGAACTGATCCGCGAGCTGACCGAATTCTCGCTCGCTTTTCAGGGCACCAAGGCCGGCTATTATGTCGGCGACGAGAACGCGGTCGATGACGGCTATTGGCATCGCAGCTATCTGAACAGTTTTTCGGCTACCATCGGTGGCGGTACCTCCGAAATTCAGCGCAATATTGTCGCAGAGCATGCGCTGGGATTACCGAAAACAAGATAGTAATTGGGTCAGCCGTTAGTCCTGAGCTTGTCGAAGGACGCTTCTCGGCCGAGAACCGTGGTTCGACAGGTTCACCACTAACGGTTCAGGCCAGCAGTTTGGAAATTGAGGGAATATATGGATAATTTAGGCACAATCGGCACGACCGAAGAGCAGATTGAACTGATGGACGTGGCGACCAATTTCTGTCGCAACAAAAGCCCAATCGACAAGGTGCGCGGACTGATCGATGATGATCTTGGCTATGATCCCGGCATCTGGAAAGAAATTGGCGAGCTCGGCTGGCTGGCGATAGCGATACCCGAAGCGCATGACGGTGTCGGGCTGTCGATGGCCGAAGTGGTGCCGATCGCCGAGCAAATGGGCCGCAATCTGATGAGCACGCCGTTTGGCTCGACCACATTGGCAGCGCAGGCGTTGCTCGCCGGCGGCAGCGAAGCGCAACAAGCAGAATGGCTGCCTAAACTTGCGGCTGGCGCAGTGGCAACGCTGGCCTTGCGGGAAGATAATGGTGACTGGGATCTGGCCAATATCGAAACCACAGCAACCCAGAGCGGCGACACGGTCACCCTGTCCGGCAAGAAGCAGCTGGTGCTCTGGGCCGACAGCGCAGAGCTGATCATCGCCTCGGTGAAGATGGACGGCGCGGTGCGCTTTGCCCTGATTGAGCGATCGGCACTGGCCGACGGAGCGCTGCGCCGCGAAACGGTGATCGATGAAACCGCGCGCAGTTATGAAGTGACTCTGGATGGCGTGACCCTCTCAGCCGGTGCTCTGTTCGACGCCGGCCGGACCCGCGAGACGCTGGAGAAGATCGAACTGGCAGCCGGCCTGATCCATGCCGCCGAAATGACCGGCGGCGCGCAGGCGGTGATCGATTATACGCTGGAATATCTCAAGACCCGCAAGCAGTTCGGCAAGATTATCGGCAGCTATCAGGCGCTGAAACATCCGACCGTCAACAATTATGTCGAATATGAAAAGGCACGCACGCATCTGTACAGCGCCGCGCATAGCTGGGGCGAGCAGGGGCGCGGCGAAGTCGCCGTGCGGATGGCGGCAGCCCAGTCCCATTCGAGCTATGCGACCGCTGCCGACCGGGCGATCCAGTTTCATGGCGGCTTTGGCTTCACCCATGATTGCGATGCGCAACTGCACCGGCGGAAAGCGATTTTGGCAGGGGCCCTAATCGGCGATGCCGCCTATCAGCGGTCGAAGCTGGCCAGCCTGCTATTTGATTGATCATGGCCCGCGCAGCGGATTAAAAAGGATATTTGAGCTCGCACGAAGACACAAAGTCACGAAGCAGATCACGCCTCACTCTTGGTGCCTTCGTGTCTTCGTGTGAGACATTAAAAAGGAGAAATAATATGTCTGAAGTACTCACCGAAATTCGCGACGGTTTCATCATCGTCACCATCAACCGCCCTGAAGCGAAGAACGCGATGACCAAGGCGGCCGCAGAAGGTATCCGCGCGGCGATGGAGCAGCTCGACAGCGACAACAGCCTCAACGCGGGGATCATCACCGGCGCTGGCGGGACCTTCTGCTCCGGTATGGATCTGAAAGGCTTTTTGCGCGGCGAAACACCTTCGGTCAAAGGCTATGGCTTTGGCGGGATCACCGAAAAGGGTCCGGAAAAGCCGCTGATCGCTGCGGTCGAAGGCTATGCGCTGGCGGGCGGCCTCGAACTGGCTTTGGCCTGCGATCTGTGTGTCGCCAACGTCAACGCCAAATTCGGCATTCCGGAAGTCAAACGCAGCCTGGTGGCTGCGGCTGGCGGCGTCATCAAGCTGCAGCAGCTGGTTGGCAAGCGCATCGCCATGGAATGGGCCCTGACCGGAGATTTCTTCTCCGCCCAGCGCGCTTATGAAGTCGGCTTTGTCAACCGTGTGACCGAAGGCGCTGCTCTGGATGCGGCCATCGAGCTGGCAACCACGGTTGCGGCCAATGGTCCCTTGGCGCTGAAAGCGACCAAGAAGATCATCAACGAAAGCTATGACTGGTCCAGCGAAGAAGCCTGGAAGAAACAGGCTGAAATCACCATGCCGGTGTTCGCTTCGAAGGATGCGCAGGAAGGTTCGCTAGCATTTGCCCAGAAGCGCAAGCCGGACTGGAAGGGCGAATAAGCACCCGCGATGAATGAAAATTTGAAAACAGCCAGCCCGGATATTGTCGATATCTGGGCTGGCGATCAGGATCTGCCTTCATGGTTCGTGCACGCGATGGCGGTGCCGCGCGAAGAAGCCTTTGTCGAAGTGGATGGCTATAAGGTCCATTATTTCCGCTGGGGCACGCGCGGCAAGCCGCCGTTGCTGATGACCCATGGCTTTCTCGCCCATGCGCGCTGCTTTGCCTTTATCGCGCCGTTTCTGGCGGAAGAATATGACGTTATTGCCTATGACCTGGCGGGCATGGGTGATAGCGAGATGGTCCCGAACAGCGATGCTGACACGCGGGCAGAAGCGATGGTTGCCGTGGCCGAGGCGCTCAATCTATTCTCTGGCCCGGTAAAACCGAAGATCATTGCGCACAGCTTTGGTTCCGGCGTTGCCCTGAACGCAATGGAAATGGCGGGAGAGTGTTTCGGCGGACTGATCATTTGTGACTTGATGCTGATGCGACCTGAAAAGCTCGCAGCCCATTTTGAAGCTGGCGGCGGGCCACCCGGTTCGGGGCGTTCGGACCGGCGCAACAAGCTTTATCCCGATTATGAAACCGCGCGCGGACGTTTTGTCCTGTCGCCGCCACAGGAGGCGCAAGAACCGTTTCTGCTCGAATATATGGCCTATCATTCGCTGCGCCGGGTCGAAGATGGCGCGGCGCTGGGCTGGTCATGGAAATTTGATCCGATGGTTTTTCAGGGCAATGGCGATCATCAGGAGAAATGGCTGCAAACTCCGCAGCGCGTTGTTGCTTTGCAGCACCGATTGGCGATCATCTATGGTGAGAAGAGCAAACTTTTCAATGCAGACAGTGCAGCTTATCTGCGCGAACTTGGCGGCAGCCATATTCCGATGATCGCGATACCGGAGGCGGAACATCATCTGATGCTTGATCAACCATTGGCGCTGGTGACAGCACTCCGATCGGTATTGGCGCTTTGGGCGAATTGATGGCCTGCTAGCTGATCGCCAGATGAACCGAGTCCGGTTTCTGCGACAATCTAGCACAAAAAACAGCGAATCAGACAAATGCCTGCGACAGCTTTCCCCTATTGGTACCTGTGACGCCGCAGTTGGCGCCAAATGGAAAAGGAATTCGACATGAAAAAATTTCTGATGGCTTTGGCAGTCACGACGATGGCTGTTTCCCCTATGGTTACTGCACAAGCAGCCGCCGCCGTCCACAAGACGGACCAGAGATCCAACTACAAGACGGTCGAGAAGACGGTCACCAACAAGCGCGGCAATCGCGTTGCGACGCGGACCGTCACGGTGCAAAAGCCTGCGCCGGACCGCTATAATCAAACGCGCTATGCGGAGAACCGGAACCACAGAACCTGGGCCAAGGGCCAGCGGTTTGACCGGCGCTATGCGACCAATTATCGAGTAATCGACAATCCCCGCGCTTACCGTCTATCAAATGCGCCGCGCGGCTATCAGTGGGTCCGGTCCGGCAATGATGCGGTGCTGATCGCTGTTACCAGCGGCCTGATCGGCGCGGTTATCGGCAACGCGATTTCTCGTTAATATGGACTGGTCCGAATGCAAACAAAAGGCCCCCGGAAGAGAATCCGGGGGCCTTTTTCGCTCGTTTCTGTCCGTTTACGCCGCCATAAAACCCTTGAGCCGCTGGTTGATGATCTGATCCGCTTCTACCATGATCCGGTCGATCAGTTCCTTGCAGGTCGGGATATCGTTGATCAGGCCGGCGACCATGCCGCAGCTCCAGGCACCAGCATCCATTGTGCCTTCCATCATGATCTTGGGATAGACGCCCGCGACCTGTTCGATGACATCGGAAAATTGCAGGTCGGCGCCCTTTTCCTTTTCGATCTCGAGCAGCCGTTCGACCGCGGAGTTGTTGAGTACGCGTTCGGTATTGCGCAGGGGGCGCATGACGAGGCGGGTGTCGAGCTCACTCGCCGCAAGGATCGCCTGCTTGACGTTGTCGTGGACGGGGGCTTCCTTGGTTGCGATGAAGCGGGTGCCCATGTTCATGCCCTCGGCGCCCATCGCCAGCGAGGCGACGAGGCTGCGGCCATCGGCCTGACCACCGGAGGAGACGAACGGAATATCCAGTTCGTCGGCGGCGCGGGGCAGCAGGATCATGTTCGGAATATCATCTTCGCCGGGATGGCCGCCGCATTCGAAGCCGTCGACGGAAACTGCGTCACAGCCGATGCTCTGCGCCTTTAGCGCGTGGCGGACGGCGGTGCATTTGTGGATCACCTTGATGCCTGCGCCGTGGAGGGCAGGGAGCACCTGCACCGGATTGTTGCCAGCGGTTTCGACGACCTTGACGCCGCCCTCGATGATTGCCTTGACCATGCCTTCATAGTCGGGCGAGTTGACCACGGGCAGAAAGGTCAGGTTTACGCCGAACGGCTTGTCGGTCATGTCCCGGCATTTGGCGATTTCGTCGGCCAGCGCCGCAGCGGAAGGCTGGGTTAATGCAGTGATGATCCCGAGACCACCAGCGTTCGACACGGCGGCGGCCAGTTCGGCGAATCCCACATAATGCATGCCGCCCTGGATGATCGGATGCTCGATGCCGAAAAGCTCGGTGATGCGTGTTTTCATGGGATAGGCTCCTGTTCTTGGAAGGATTGGAAGCATGTTTACTCCATCCGGGAATCATTTAATCGCGCGATTAACTAGCAACCCGTTCGCTGCCCGTCCAGTCGCCTGTGGTCACACCTTTCCAGATTTGGTCCGGTGACGTTGCGGCAAGCTCTTCGCCTAGCAGCTTCGACCAGTGATGCTCATTGCCGAGGGCGTCGCGCCACGCCCAGAGCCGGCGGGTATAATGATGCAGATCATATTCCTGGGTATAGCCCATCGCGCCGTGCACCTGTTGAAAGGGCACGGTGACCGCCTCGACGCTATGGCCGATCTGGACTTTTGCAATTACCGCCTCGTGCCACGCCTGTGCCGGATCGTCGGCATTGCGGATCATGGCGCTGGCCGCTTGTGTTGCGGCCATGGTGGCAGCTGCGCATTCGGAGGCCGCTACCGCGAGCTGGTGCTGGATCGCCTGAAATTTCGACAGCGGCCGGCCGAATTGTTCGCGCTGCGAAACATAGTCGATCGACAGGTTCAGGGCGGTCTCCATGGCGGCGGCCATCTGCACCGCGCGGACGGTCAGGATCATCGCTTCGAAGGCGCGCCGCGACAATTCGGTTTTCGCCGACTTCTCCGCGACATGGCCGGAAAAGACAAACTGGGTCATGCCGTCGGGTGAAAGGGATTCCTCTGGCGAGCGGACGGCGACGCGATTGTCGAACAGGGCGATTTCGTGATGGGCCGCGTCAAACAGCACGATCTTGTCGGCGTGCATACCGAACGGGATATCGGCGGCCGGGGTGTGACCACTAAGCGCAAAGCTGACGGTGCCATCGGCGGGCGCCAGACCGGCCCGGTCGAGCATCCAGTTGGCGATCAGCGTTTCGGCAAAAGGCACCGGCGATGCCGCCTGCGCCGACGCCCAGATCGCACCAAACACCTCGTCATAATCCGCGCCAAAACCGCCATTGGCCTCGCTGACCCAGGCGAGCGGCAGGCCATTTTCCGCGAGCGCATCCCAGAGCGCCTGCGGATATTCGCCCGCCTCGGCCTGGTGTGGCACTTCCCGGCCGCACAGATCTGCGTAAATTTTCGTGGCCGTTTCGGCGACCATGCCTTCGGTGTTTATCATCGGACGGTCTCCGCCTGTGTTCCGCACTTGATGCGGAGCTGTGAATTACGAAGAGGGCTCTTGCCTCCAGGGCTCCGCATCGAGTGCGGAGCACATTGCATGTTTATCATCAGCGTAACCCCAATTGGCGCGCAATAATGCCGCGCATCACTTCGGTTGTCCCGCCCCGCAAGGTGTTCGGCGGCGATCGCAAAACCCCGATATTCATGATCCGGCGCATTTCGGGACTCCAGTCCTCGGGCGGCAGGTCGTTGAGCATCGCCCGCACCTGCAGGGTCAGGTCATTTTCCAGCCGGTTGCCGAGATCCTTGACCCTGTCTCTTATACACATCTGACGCTGCCGAC
>JAGXGT010000061.1 GCA_024636595.1 Sphingomonadales bacterium
GAGCGGCTGAAGCAGGCGGGCTATTCCGATACTGACTTAGAAAAAATGTGGAGCGGCAATATCCTGAGGATATTGGATGCGGCCGACGCCGGGCGGGAGAGATAGCCCCGTAATTTCCCAAGCAGGAGAGATGAATTGAAGAGTCATAAGTATCATCGGAAGTGGAACGGGTCAGTGAGGTTTGCAGCCGCTCTCGCCGCCACGCTCGCCTTTTCCTTCGGCTCGCTGTCGCCGGTACTCGCTGACGCCACAACCGGCCCCGTTGCAAAACAGATAGAGTCTCGTGTTTATGTGAGCGAGGATGTCATGCTGCCTATGCGTGACGGTGTGAAGCTGCACGCGCAAGTATGGCGTCCCGCCGATCAGATGGCGGAGCTGCCAATCATCATGATGCGGTCACCCTATGGCTTCAGCAAGGAAAGAATAACAGTCGCGCTAAAAGCAGATGGCTCATACGGCTATCTTGCAGAGGACGGATATATTTTCGTTTTTCAGGATATTCGCGGACGTTTCAGCTCGGAAGGTGATTATGTCACCCTGCGTCCGAAGAAAACGACTACCGACGGTATCGACGAATCAACTGATACCTATGACTCGATCGACTGGCTTGTCAAAAACCTGGCCAAGAACAACGGAAAAGCTGCTGTCACAGGGGTTTCCTACGGGGGCTGGACCGCCGCTATGGCGACAATTGATCCGCACCCGGCCCTGAAAGCCATATCATCGCAAGCGTCACCCGAGGATATGTTCATCGGCGATGATTTTGCACATAATGGCGCGTTTAGACTGGACTATGCCTGGTCATGGGTCAGCGCGCTCGAATCCGATGGCAAGACCATGAAGCCGTTTCAGTTCGAAAGCGAAGACGCCTATGACTGGTATCTCAATCAGACCGATCTCGCCACGCTGGATCAGCAGCATTTGGGGCGTAAGGTGCCGAGCTGGCAGAATTTTGTCGAGCATAAGAATTATGACGACTATTGGAAGCGTTCGCGTCCATCGCACATGATGCCAGCAAAGGTTGCCGTGCCCAATCTGATTGTAGCGGGCTGGTACGACCAGGAAGATTTTTACGGCCCGCTGGAGATATACAAGAATCAGGAAAAGGGTGATGATAACGGGTTGAACTATCTCGTCGTTGGTCCGTGGAATCATGGCGGGTGGCGAGGAGAAGGCGCGAGCTATGGCCCCTTTGAACTGGGCTCGGAGACCGGAACCTATTTCCGCTCAAAAGTGGAATTGCCGTGGTTTCAATATTGGCTGAAGGGAGAGGGAGCACTCGAGCAGCCAGAAGCTCTGATCTTCCAGACCGGCAGCAACCAATGGCAAAGTCTCGAAACATGGCCAGCCAAGAGCCAGGCCGGAGTTCGCAATCTTTATCTGCGCGCAGGCGGAAGATTGTCTTTTGAGCCGCCACAAGCAGGGGAGGCGCCGGTCGCGAGTTTCGTTTCCGACCCGGCAAACCCTGTGCCCTATCGCCAGCGTGCCGATATCAAACCGTTCATGACCAAGGGATCCACATGGTCGACCTGGCTCGCGGATGATCAGTCGTCCTTTGCGAGCCGCAATGACGTGTTGTTCTGGGAGAGCGATCCACTTCCTGCAGACGTCACGATTTCCGGAGACGTCGCGGCGAAGCTGTTCGCCAGCACGACCGGCAGCGACGCGGACTGGGTGGTCAAGCTGCTCGATGTATATCCCACCGATGAGTCCTCGCCGGCAGAGCTGAGCGGACGGCAAAGAATGATTGCCAACGACGTGTTCCGGGGGCGTTTCTACAAGAGCTATGAAAATCCCGAGCCATTGATACCGGGGGCGGTGCTTGGCTATGACATCGACCTGCACTATGCCTCACATGTGTTTAAAAAAGGTCACAGGATCGCAGTGCAGGTGCAGAGCAGCTGGTTCCCGCTTATCAGCCGGAACCCGCAAAGCTGGGTCCCCAATATCCTGCAGGCGAAAGCGGCGGACTATCAGGTGCAGACTCACAGTATTTATCACTCACCGGAAAAGGCCTCTGCGATCTCGGTCAGAATAGCGGAAAATGAAGAATAGCCGGATAGAGGAAAGAGGATAGCCAGCGAATGCAAAAGAATATTCTAGTGAAAGCCGCGCCATGCACGGCCCTGACCACGATTGCCTGCCAGTCCGCGGCGGCAGTGCAGGACTATTCCAAATATAGCTAAGAGGCGCTGAAAGCCAAGCTGGTGGACAATGCCGAAGAAAAGCCTTCGGTGCTGGTACCGATGCGCGACGGGTTCGGTTTGCCGACCAACATATATTCCCCGGAAAAGGGCAAGGGGTCTTTCCGGTTATCCTCTGGAAAACGCCCTATAGCGAGCATGACATTAAAGGCGGAACGCTGCGCTGCAGCCATTCAGGCGGTGAAGCGGGGGTTTGTGTTCGTTGTGCAGAATGAGCGTGGCCGCTATTTTTCGGAAGGAGATTATGAAATTCTCGGCGGGACTTTGACGACTAAGGAAAGGAATAGCCAACTATCAATTTAAAAATGGCAAGAGGTGATTACGACCGTTTCTGACGCTAGATGTTAACCAATCCTTGCCTGCACGAACCTTGGCCAGGCTTTGAGTATCCTGATGGGTGATTAGCCAGAAGCTGCGCAGGATCGACTGGCTAGGGCAAACGACTTTTAAATCGTCTGACTGACCGGCGATGAAACAGGGCAGCACACCGATGCCGGCACCTTCCGCGATCAATCGATACTGTGCATTGATGCTGGAAGATCGCAATTGCGCCTTGAGACCCGCATGGAACTCATCGAGATAATTGAGTTCTGGCGCGTATAGCAGTTCGGGCACGTAGCTGATCAAGGTGTGGCCCTGTTCCAAATCCGACGGTTTTTCCGGCGTCCCTTTGCGCGACAGATATTCTTTGCTGGCGAACAGCATCAGCCTGTAGTCGGAGAGCTTGCGCGATAATATGGGACCCGCCTTGGGCCGCGAAAGCATGACGGCAATGTCTGCCTCACGCCGAGATGGGCTGAGAAATCCGCTATTGGCGATCAGCTCGATCACCAGATTGGGGTGGGCATTGGCGAACGCGGCGAGGTGCGGGGTCAGAAACTGGCTGCCGAAGCCTTCCGCAACACTCAATCGCAAACTGCCGCTGAGGCCTGATTTTGAACTCAGCGTTTCATCGATACCCCGGGCTGCCTCTGCCATCGCCTCTGCCTTGGACAACAAGGCTTCGCCAGCTTCTGTGAGGGATTGGCCGTCCCGCGTGCGCTCGAAAAGCGTCACTTCGAGATGCTGTTCTAGACGACGCAAGCGGCGTCCCAAAGTTGTCGGATCGACTTTCAGGGCCGCGGCAGCACGGCCGATCTGGCCTGCTGTGGCGACTGCCAGAAAAACCCGCAGATCGTTCCAATTGATATCCTGCATATATGCAGCTCATAAATGCAATAATGTCTCTTGTCTGCAATTATTCTGTATGTGAAGGATGCTTCATATCTTTAGAGGAGTGAATTCAACATGCGTCAGATCGAACATTTCATGGCTGACGGTGCGCCCGGCGCATCGGCTCGCAAGCATCAGATATGGAACCCTTCGACGGGAGAAGTGCAGGCGGAGGTCGCGCTCGGCGATGCCGCGTTGCTCGATCGTGCGGTTGCCAATGCGCTCAAGGTGCAGCCTGAATGGGCGGCGACCAATCCGCAGAAGCGCGCGCGCGTGATGTTCCGCTACAAGGAATTGATCGAGGCGAATATGCAGGAACTGGCCGAACTGCTCGCCAGCGAACATGGCAAGGTCGTCGACGATGCCAAGGGCGATGTCCAGCGCGGCCTGGAAGTGATCGAATATGCCTGTGGCATTCCGCATGTCATGAAGGGCGAATATACTCAGGGTGCCGGTCCCGGAATCGATGTCTATTCGATGCGCCAGCCGCTTGGCATCGGCGCGGGTATCACCCCGTTCAATTTTCCGGCAATGATCCCGATGTGGATGTTCGGCATGGCGATTGCCGCCGGCAACGCCTTCATTCTGAAACCCAGCGAGCGCGACCCTTCAGTGCCGGTGCGGCTCGCCGAACTGTTCCGCGAAGCCGGCGCGCCCGAAGGTTTGTTGCAGGTCGTGCATGGCGACAAGGAAATGGTCGATGCTATCCTCGATCATCCCGAAATTTCTGCGGTCAGCTTTGTCGGTTCATCCGATATTGCGCATTATGTGTACAAGCGCGGTGTCGCTGCGGGCAAACGCGTGCAGGCCATGGGCGGCGCCAAGAATCACGGCATCGTCATGCCGGATGCCGATCTCGACATGGTCGTCAATGATCTGGCCGGGGCCGCCTTTGGCAGCGCCGGAGAACGTTGCATGGCGCTGCCCGTCGTGGTGCCGGTCGGCGAAGATACGGCAGAGCGGTTGCGCGAGAAACTTATACCAGCAATCAATGCGCTGCGGATTGGTGTGTCGAATGATCCGGACGCCCATTATGGCCCGGTCGTGACACCGGAGCACAAGGCACGGGTGGAGCAATGGATCGACACGGCCGAGGCTGAAGGCGGCGAGATTGTGATCGACGGACGCGGTTTCAGCCTGCAGGGTCACGAAAAAGGCTTCTTTGTCGGCCCGACGCTGATCGACCACGTCACCACCGAAATGGAAAGCTACAAGGAAGAAATCTTCGGCCCGGTGCTGCAAATCGTCCGCGCCAAGGATTTCGAGGAAGCGGTCCGCCTGCCAAGCGCGCATCAATATGGCAATGGCGTCGCGATCTTCACCCGCAACGGGCATGCCGCCCGTCAATTTGCCAGCCGGGTCAATGTCGGCATGGTTGGAATCAATGTGCCGATCCCCGTGCCGGTGGCCTATCACAGCTTCGGCGGATGGAAGCGCAGCGCCTTTGGCGACACCAACCAATATGGCACCGAAGGTCTCAAATTCTGGACCAAGGTCAAGACCGTCACCCAGCGCTGGCCCGACGGGACAGCGGATGGTTCCGATGAAAACGCCTTCGTGATCCCGACTATGGGCTAGTTCTCTCCCCCTGACGGCCTCATCTATTTGGGTGAGGCCGTCCGTTCATTTGAGACATTTGTTATATGACCCAATTTTCCTTGACCGAAGACCAGCTTGCAATTCAGGAAATGGCGCAAAAATTCACCGCCGATGCGATTACGCCCTTTGCGGCCGAATGGGACGAAAAGCATATATTCCCGCGCGATACGATCAAGCAAGCGGCCGACCTCGGCTTCGGCGGTATCTATGTGTCCGAGGAATCGGGCGGCATTGGTCTTGGCCGGCTGGAATCGGCGATCATCATGGAAGCGATGGCCTATGGCTGTCCCTCGACCAGCGCCTTCATCTCCATCCACAATATGGCCAGCTGGATGATCGATACATTCGGCTCGCAGGCGGTGAAGGACAAATATCTCCCGGACCTGATTCCGATGGAAAAAATCTCCAGCTATTGCCTGACTGAAGCAGGTGCTGGGTCGGATGCCGCCTCGCTGAAAACCAAGGCTGTGCGCGATGGCGATGTTTATATAGTCAACGGCTCCAAACAGTTCATTTCCGGCGGCGGCGAAAACGAGATTTACGTCACCATGACTCGCACCTCCGATGACGGTACGAAAGGCGTCACTTGTCTGGTTATCGAAAAGGACATGGAAGGCGTCAGCTTTGGCGCAAACGAGAAGAAACTGGGCTGGCATTCACAGCCCACGGCTCAGGTCAATTTCGACAATGTCCGCGTTCCTGCTGAAAACAGGGTTGGCGATGAAGGCGAAGGCTTTCGCATCGCGATGGCCGGTCTGGATGGCGGCCGCTTGAACATCGGCGCCTGTTCACTGGGCGGCGCGCAGCGCTGTCTCGACGAAGCTGTCAACTACACCAAGGAGCGTAAGCAATTTGGTAAGGCGATCAGCGATTTCCAGAATACCCAATTCATGCTCGCCGACATGGCCACGGATCTGGAAGCCTCGCGGGCTTTGCTTTATCTCGCCGCTGCCAAGGTCACCGAAGGCGCGCCCGACAAGACCAAATTCGCGGCGATGGCCAAGCGGCTGGCAACCGACAATGGCAGCAAAATTGTCAACGATGCGCTGCAGCTCTTCGGCGGCTATGGCTATTTGCAGGATTATCCAATCGAACGCTTTTGGCGTGACCTGCGGGTGCACAGCATCCTGGAAGGCACCAATCAGGTGATGCGGATGATCGTATCGCGCGAACTGCTCCGGCAATAGGGACATTATGACAGAAGATCTTATCATCAGAAAAACCGGACGGGTCGGCCAAATCAGCCTGAACCGGCCCAAAGTCATCCATTCGCTCAACCTCGACATGTGTCTGGGATGATCGATGCGCTGGCTTCTCAGACAATCATTGGAGACTGACATGAAAATCGGATTTATCGGCCTCGGCAATATGGGCGGCGGGATGGCCGCCAATCTCGCAAAAGCGGGCCATGAGGTTTATGCCTTTGACCTGTCGGGCGAAGCACTGGCGCGGGCTGGTGAGGCGGGTTGCCGATTGGCCGCATCGCGCGAATGTCGCCTTCACACTCGGCCCGAACACCGTTTCGACTGAGCTCATCTTCAGTGACGACGGGGAACTGATCGATTTCATGTCCGAAGACCGGGACATGCTGGAAATGGACGGCACTATGCGCATCGCGCGCTGGGCCATGCCGCTTGGCAATTACTGCGATTTCGATGGCTGGCAACTCGCCAGCGAAGGCGATGCCATCTGGCACCTGTCCGAAGGATCCTTCACTTACGGACACCTGCGCCTGACCCATTACAACGCGAGATAGAACCAGCCCCTGGACGCTATGTGCGTTATAGCACTAAAGGACAAACCTAACGCCCTACGCCTAAATCAAGTTGATGTGACAATGCCAGTGGGAGGAATTCGTCCCAAAAAGGGACTCTAAAATCCAAAAAAACCCCATTTGGCGAGCAACAAAGAAAAAACAAGATAGAGTGGTAAAACGAAGAGCAGGTGGAAGAGTCGCGCTCTACCCCGGCCGCCTTTCCCCCAACGCACACCAATTACACCCACAGCGACCAATGTCATCATGAAACCCAGGGCTCCCGCCGTCACAGAAGAAATGAGAAGGGCACCCGGGAATTGATAGACGACGTTGAATGGGTCGAGGGTTGCCCCCCACATTGCAAAAAGACTCAAAGCAAATACCCAAAGCACGGCTGGAGGCAACATCCACCATTGGAGTGAATTATGATAATTCGGCTGTCTGCGTTTCTTCCAGATGTCGCGCGCCGCTAAGGTGATCACTGTTATGGAGCACAGTAACACTAGGAGAGCCAGTCCGCCAAGAAGGAGTGGACTATAGATGAACCCCGCTCGTTCATAGCGCGTGGTCCCATACTGATCCATGAACGCAAGCACCTTCCCGGCATCATCGAGTTCCAGCGTTAGGATGTCGTTTCCTATTGCGCTGAGGAAGGTGCTGGGCCGACCGGTCGGAACCCAAGCCCGCGTTTGGCCTGCGGCTGAAAAAACCAGATAGCCCTCGGGGTCCACATCCAACGACACCGAGGAATTCAAGAGGGTGACGAACTTTTCTAATCCGCTGTAGGGACGTCTAGTCGGTAAAAATTGCCCGCTATACGACCCGGCCTTGGTCAAGAGGGCAGAATCGCCCGGGCGCTGGACTGGCTCGTCGGAGCCGTAGAACTGCTCGACAATCTTGGAAGGAAGTTCTGCACTAAACCGCATACCCGTTGGGGAGTTCGTTGAAACGAAGACGCCCAAGTTAAGGTCCGGTATGATCATCATATTGGACTTGAAGAACTGGGTGGAGCCGCCGTGGCCATAACCCATATAGCCGCCAGGAAGCGTTTCCATCATGAATCCGTGTGCCCAGCGGTTAACGCCTGGCATGGGCGGCATTATCGGGCTTCTGATCAGCGTTGCGGTACCTTTCCGAAAGATCCTCTTGTCTTGGTATTCCCCCTCGCCCAAGAGCAGGAGCATGAAGCGGGACATATCTTCAGCCGACGATGAAAGTGAGCCGGCAGGGCTAATGCCAGTCGCAAACTCGAATCCCTTCGAAACAAAATGACCATTTCTCAATACAAGCGGCGTGGCCAAAGAAGATTGAAGTTCGCGGTCCATCGGGTCCGGCAGATCTCCCACAGCCGGATATGGTTCACGATACGTCGTTCGCCGCATTCCCATCGGCCGAAAGAACTTATCTTCCGCGACGCTTGCCCAATCCTTTCCTTCCAGGTGAGCGACAATTTCTCCCGCTAGAGCGGTACCGTAATTCGAATAGGTAGAGAACATACCTGGCTCCCGCACCCGGTCGGGGCGGTGCTGCTCCAAATAACGAGACGGCGAGAGAATTCTCTCGGGTCGCTCTACAAACAAATGCCCTAGAGCACTGTCTTCAAAACCTGAAGTATGTCCGAACAGGTCCCTAACCAGGATCGGTCGATATTTTCCGTCAGGAATTGCAAGATGACCAGGCAGATACGAATTGACGGGGGCATCAAGACGCACTCGGCCTTCATCCACAAGGTCGAGAAGGACAATCCATGTAATCGTCTTCGAAATCGATCCGAGGCGAAAGAGATCTTGCGCGGGGTCAACACGGCGGACGGGATCAATGCCGGCCATGCCATATCCCTTGAGCAGGCGCACCTCCCCGTCCTGAACTACAGATATCGTTACGCCAGCAATTCCGGCCTCTTCTCTTGCTTCACTAACAAGGCCATCCACAAAACTCTCCAGCGCCGCAGGCCTGATAGGATCGCTCGGAACGTGATGGGCGGTCGCGGCAGACAGGCGCTCCGAAGCCGGAGCCGCATGCAACATTGCAGCAGCGCACAAGAATGCCGCGCTCACAAAACTCACTATCTTTCCCAAAGTCATCATCGCGCGAATCTCCCTTCCAAATTCGTCAGTCATTTTCGTCAGTCAAGTGCGCACCGTGCCCCACCGGTCCACAGGAGTCCGCGCCTAGCGTAACTTTTGGTCGGTTCCGGGAGCCGTCAAAAATCCGAGAGGACGGGCTACCTTGCCCGAGAAATATTCTGACAACCCCCACTGCCATCAACGACACTATAAAAACGGCAATCGATATGTGACCCAGATATCGGTTTCCGCTAACTATTAGCACTACAAGTCCCAAATATTTGGCGACGGCATGGGTGCTTCGGTCTCAGCCGCACCCGCTACGAAATCGATAGGCACAGCATCCATCGGTAGCCCCACCCGCAATCATGGAGAGCGAATAGGACTGAGGCAAGAAAAGCACTCCAACCAATTCACCGCTCCTCAAAGGCGCACGCATTACGAACAACTGCCGCATGACCCCAACAACGCCTCCTCCGCGGCAGCCTATTATCAAGAGATGCATTCTCTATATAGAGTATTAATGTCTCATTTAGACTATGTCAATCCTCATTGAGATATTTGGAGGATAATCACCAGGCTATAGGCAGAGAGGCCTTTGATGATTGCTTACCTTTGCATCCTTGGTTATACAGGCAAAAACCCGCCGCTTTTGCGTAAAAACCTTCCTGCTTGGGTTATATAGACCCGAGTAGAGAAGTCAGGAGCGTGCTTTGCGTGAAGGAGTCTCTCTGAATGCCGCATAGTCAACCCACCATTGGACAGCTGCTGAGGCAACTGAGAAGCGACAACGGTTGGACGCTTAAGCAGATGAGCAAGAAGAGCGGCATCCCGCTATCGACCCTCTCAAAGGTAGAGCACGACCGGCTCACCCTCACATATGATAAGCTTCTCCAGCTCAGTGATCGCTTGGAGATGCCGCTTTCAGAGCTGTTCGCCTCCTCAACGGATGGCAACGAGGCAGCCGTCACGGCCAGGCGCAGCGTCGGGAGGGTCAA
>JAGXGT010000062.1 GCA_024636595.1 Sphingomonadales bacterium
CAACGAAAAACTGTCCAACGACCGCCGGATCAACGCGGTTGTCGACTGGATGCGGCGGCCCGCCAGTATCCGGCCCAGGCTGGTCACCCTCTATTTCGATACGGTGGACACGGCCGGCCATTATTTTGGCCCCGCGCCGGGCGAAAAACTGCACGCGGCGATCAGCGGGGTGGATAACGAAATCGGCCGGTTGAAGCAGCAGCTCGACAACATGGGACAGCCGATCAATTTCGTCATCGTGTCAGACCATGGCATGACCGAAACATCGCCCGAGCGGATCATCCATCTCGACTCGATCATGCCGCGCGATCAATATCGTCTGGTGGAAGACGGCAATTATGCCGGACTAGAGCCGCTGGATGGCAATATGGAGGCGCTGCGCGCTGCCTTTGTCCGGACGCATGAGCATATGCAATGCTGGGAGCGTGACAATATTCCGGCACAATTCGCCTATGGCACAAATCCGCGCGTGCCCTCGATCCTCTGCCTGCCGGAAATCGGCTGGGTGGTCTATCAGGATGTCCCGGAATGGATGACCGGGATTGGCGGCGGCCATGGCTATGACCAGCGAGAGCCGGACATGATGGCCTTTTTCCTGGCCAGCGGGCCTGCGATCATTGCGGGCGGCCCGCTACCGGTGTTCGACAATGTGAATATCTATTCGCTTGTCGCCAAGCTGGCGGGCGTGAATCCGGGTGCGAGCGACGGCAGTCTGGCACCGTTCGAAGCAAGGCTCATCCCCTGACCGCCGCTTGATCCGGCTGCTTCATTGCACAGGATCGAAATCGGCGAGCCTTTTGTAGACGAGCTTGACGGTATCGCTGTTTTCAGCGCTGCAGGTTTTCAGGTCGACAATCCGGTCGCCGCGAAACCCGGTCAGTTGCGTACCGTCACCACTTAACGTCAGACCCATGCCTACCCAGATCTGGAGCGCACATGTTCGCTGCATCGTGCGCGAAAACGGACCACGATGCGCGCCGTAAATCAGGTTGCCGTGGACGGTTGCGGTGAAATCGATGTCCCCTTCATCATTGTTGGCAGATCGCTCGCGGTAGCGGGACGTCAGGCTGGAACCGTCTTGCGTGAAATGGACGACTTGACCGTCGCCTTGTTGCCAGTAGCCCGACAGATCGATTTCGCTGGATTCAGGGGCATGAGCAGCGGGGCGCGCATCGGCGGCAACGCTGCACACCATCATCAGCGCAGAAAATGCATAGGCCGCAGGGCGATATATCATGGCAAACTCCCGTTTCATTGTGACCTAGCGCCTAGTCAACTCGGATGAACAAGCAATGACCCTGATCACAGCTTGTGGATTGCTCTCACTTCCGGCCAAATAGCTTCTCCACGTCGTCCAGCGCCAGTTTCACCCAGGTCGGACGACCGTGATTGCACTGACCGCTGTGCGGGGTGACTTCCATCTCGCGGAGCAGCGCGTTCATTTCGGCGACGCTGAGCACCCGTCCCGCCCGGACCGAACCGTGGCAGGCCACGGTCGATGCGACATGATCGACGCGCTCCTTGAGGCTGAGCGCCTGGTCATAGGCACCCAGTTCGTCGGCCAGATCGGTGACCAGTTCCCGAACATCGCCCGACCCCAGCATCGCCGGCGTCGCTCTTACCAGCATCGCCGTAGGTCCGAACCGCTCCAGTTCCAGCCCGAAGTCGGACAATTCGATTATCCGCGCTTCAAGCCGGTCACAGGCATTCTCATCGAGCTCGACCACTTCTGCCATCAGCAGCGCCTGCGAGGCTACGGTGCCGCCTTCTACCGCCTTGCGCATCCGTTCCAACACCAGCCGTTCGTGCGCCGCATGCTGATCAACGATCACCAGCCCGTCTTCGGCTTCGGCGACGATATAGGTTTTTGCGACCTGGCCGCGCGCGATTCCGAGCGGATAGCGGCCGGCATCGGGAACGGGCCCGGACGCTTCCTCCGCCCGCCCCATCAACGGCGCGAGATCATCATGGGATTCCAGTCCCGCAAAGGCGCTTCGATCATCCCGCACCGCAGATGGATAGGGTTGCTGCGCTACAGCTGCCCTGCCCTGAGCCGTAAAAATGCTCGACTGTGGATCGGGCTTCACCGGTTCGCTCTGCCATCGCCCCAGTGGCGATTCGGCCGGACGCTGGACCGCGCGGAACCCGCCCTCGTCGAGCGCCTTGCGGAGGCCGCTGACAATCATGCCACGGATCATCGCCGGTTCGCGAAAGCGCACCTCGGTCTTCGCCGGATGGACGTTCACGTCGACCAGTTCGGGCGGCATATCGATGAACAGGGCGACCACCGGATGGCGGTCGCGGGCGAGCATCTCGGCATAGGCGCCACGCACCGCGCCAACCAGCAACCGGTCCTTGACCGGGCGGCCGTTGACAAACAGAAACTGATGATCGGCGACACCGCGATTGTAGGTCGGCAGGCCGGCCACCCCGGTCAGGCGAATTTCTTCCCGCTGCAGATCGACACCGACGCTGTTGGCGCGCAGATCGCGGCTGGTCAGCGCGGCTACCCGCTCGGGTCCGGTCTCGCCGGCCTGAACCGCGATTGCCTTGCGGCCCTGATGCTCGAGCGTGAAACCAATATCGGGCCGCGCCATCGCCAGCCGCCGCACGATATCGGTGCAAGCCGCATATTCGCTGCGCGCGGTGCGCAGGAATTTGCGCCTTGCCGGCACTTTGGCGAACAGCTGCTCGACTCGCACCTTGGTTCCCGGCGGAATCGCTGTCGGGCCCTCCTCAACCAGTTCGCCATGATCGATCACCCGCGACCAGCCATCTTCTCCTGCCATCCGGCTCTCAATCGTCAGCCGCGCGACACTGGCGATCGACGGCAAGGCCTCGCCGCGAAAGCCCATCGTCGTAACCAGCTCGATCGCCTCGTCCGGCAATTTGGATGTCGCATGGCGTTCCAGCGCCAAAGCAATGTCATCGCGACTCATGCCGGAACCATTATCGGTGACCTGGACCAGGTCGAGACCGCCTTCCTCGAGACGGATATTTATCTGGCTTGCCCCCGCATCAATCGCATTTTCGACCAGCTCTTTCAGGGCACTGGCGGGGCGCTCGACAACCTCTCCGGCAGCGATCCGATTTATCAGGCTATTTGGGAGTCTTCTTATTGACATATCGCTGTTCCTAGCCCAAGCGACCTTGCCAAGCGACCCCTGATTTTTTGGGCGATTCCCATGGTTAACCTCATGACCCGTTCAGCTTGATTATCGCTTGGATTCATTGTTGCAGCAAGCTCTGCATGTATAAGAAATTACGGACAAAAATATGTTTGAAAATCTGTTCAAATTCCGTTCGCAAGATTTGGCGATCGACCTCGGCACTGCCAATACTGTCGTGTATTTGCGCGGCCAGGGTATCGTTCTCAACGAACCGTCGGTTGTTGCGATCGAAACCATCAATGGCGTGAAAAAGGTCAAGGCCGTCGGCAATGACGCGAAGATGATGATGGGCAAGACCCCCGACAGCATTGAAGCCATCCGCCCCCTGCGCGACGGCGTGATTGCCGACATTGATGTGGCCGAGCAGATGATCAAGCATTTCATCCAGAAGGTAAACGGCAAGAGCAAGCTGTTCAGCTATCCCGAAATCGTGATTTGCGTGCCCAGCGGTTCGACCTCGGTCGAACGCCGCGCCATTCGCGATGCCGCATCCAATGCTGGCGCACGGCAGGTGTTCCTGATCGAGGAGCCGATGGCTGCAGCGATCGGCGCCGACATGCCGGTTACGGAACCGATTGGATCGATGGTTGTCGACGTTGGCGGCGGCACGACCGAGGTGGCTGTTCTGTCGCTGCGGGGACTGGCCTATACGACCTCCGTTCGCACTGGTGGTGACAAGATGGATGAAGCGATTGTTTCCTACGTCCGCCGTCATCACAACCTGCTGATCGGTGAAACCACCGCAGAGCGGATCAAGAAGGACTTTGGTGTCGCGCAGGCACCGGCCGATGGCGTTGGCCACACGATCCACATCAAGGGTCGTGATCTGGTCAATGGCGTGCCGAAAGAAATTTCGATCAATCAGGGCCAGATTGCCGAAGCGCTGAGCGAGCCGATTGGCACGATCATCGAGGGCGTCCGGATCGCGCTGGAAAACACCGCACCGGAACAGGCCGCCGATATTGTCGATCAGGGTATCGTTCTGACCGGCGGTGGCGCGCTGATCTCGGGCCTCGACGCGGCGCTGAGCGACGAAACCGGCTTGCCGGTAACGGTCGCAGAAGATCCGCTGGCCTGTGTCGCGATCGGCACCGGTCGCGCGATGGAAGATCCGATGTTCAGAGGCGTGTTGACCACCGCTTGAGCATATGATGGAACAACGACTGGAAGCGAAAGGATAAACCGATATGGCGCCGCCAAACAATCGGCGTCCAGGATTTTCCAAGCGGGCGCAGTACAGCATATTCGCCAGCTATTTACTGGGCATTTTGGGAGCGGTCCTTGGACTGCTTCTGTTGCTCATTTCGTTCGTCGATCCGCGGGGGTTCTCGGCTCTTCGCACCGCTGGCGCAGAAGTCATGGCACCAATCAGCAAGTCGCTGTCGGAAATCGGTGGTGCCACGGGCAGTGCTGGCGATGAGATTGTTGCCTATTTCAACGCTGCGTCTAAAAATGCAGCGATGCAGCGGGAACTGGAAAAAAATCGCTCAGAAATCCTGGAAGCCCGTGCCCTCAGAGAAGAGAATGAACGCCTCAAGCGGCTGTTGAAGCTGGATGAGGAAGTTCCCGATTCGATCGCCATGGCACGCCTGATCAGTTCGACTGCGTCGAGTTCGCGCCGCATTGCCACATTGGGCGTCGGCAGCAGCAGCGGGCTGGAGCCCGGCCAGCCGGTGCGCTCACCGGAAGGACTCGTCGGCCGGATACTGGAAACCGGGCCGACAACCGCGCGGGTGCTGCTGGTGTCTGACGGCAATAATGTCACGCCCGTGCAACGCGCCCGCGATAGCCTGCCGGCTTTCGCCACTGGTCGCGGCGACGGCACGGTGGACATTCAACCGATCAATATCGGCTCCAATCCCTTCAAGGCCGGTGATCTCATGATCACCTCTGGCAGTGGCGGACTCTATAGTCCTGGCATTCCTGTGGCCGTCGTTATTCGCAAGACCGAAACCGGCGCCATCGGCCGGGTTCTGGCCAACCCCGCCAAGGTCAGCCACGCTATTGTGCAACCCATTTTTCAGGCCGAAACAATGCGGCAGATCGAAAAAAATCCCGTACCCGACGGGGAACTGGAAACCGGCGAATAGTGCCCCGCTCCCGTCAATCCAGGATTGGTCGGCAACCCTCGCAGTTGCGGATCAAGGTGATCCCGCCGCTGACGGTAGCCATTGGTTCGATGATAACGGCGCTGCCGATCATCACCGATTATCCGATCCTGCCGCCGATGGGATTGCTGGCGGTGTTGGCCTGGCGATTGATCCGGCCGGGCTATTGGCCGGTATGGGCCGGATTTCCGCTGGGCCTGATCGACGATATTTTTAGCGGTCAGCCGCTTGGCAGCGCCGCGTTTCTCTGGTCGGTCGTTTTCATTCTGCTCGAAACCGTCGACAGAAAAGCGGTGCGCCGCGACTATTGGCAGGATTGGCTTATCGCCTCCACTGCCATCATATTTGTGCTAATAGGCGGTATGCTGATCGTCGATTTCAGATCCAATGTGCCGCGCCTCGACCTGCTCGTGCCGCAAATTTTGCTGTCGGTCCTGCTTTATCCGTTTATCGCCCGGGTGATCGGGTCGATTGACGGCTGGCGGGTGGCTTCATGAAAGCAGCCAAAACCATCAGCAGTGCGATGCAGGAAATGACCTTCACGCGCCGGGCGACGGTGATCGGCGGATTGCAGGTTGGCGTTGGGGTGCTGCTGGCCGCGCGCATGGCCTATATCTCGATTGCCGAAAACGAACGCTACAAGCTGTTGTCGGAAAGCAACCGGGTCAATCTGACGCTGGTCCCGCCCCGGCGCGGCTGGCTGATCGACCGCAACGGCAAGCCAATTGCCAACAACAAGACCGATTTTCGCGTCGACATCATACCCGACCGGTTGCGCGACAAAGATAAAACCGTTGCCACTCTGGCCGAACTGCTGTCGCTCGATCAGGAAGAACTGGAGCGGATCAACAAGGAGCTGGCACAGGCCAACAGTTTTCAACCGATCCAGGTGGCGACCGGACTCGACTGGGAAGAATATGCCGCCGTCAGCGTTCGGCTGCCCGATCTGCCCGGCGTGTCGCCGCGCCAGGGTTTCTCGCGCAATTATCCCACCGGCCCGGCGATCGGTCATCTGGTCGGCTATGTCGGCATAGCATCGGCGGAGGACTATAAGGAAAATCCCGACCCGATATTGATCACGCCGGGATACAAGATCGGCAAGGATGCTTTGGAGAAAATCTTCGAGGACCGGTTGCAAGGCAAACCCGGAGCAAAGCGGGTCGAAGTGACGGCCCGCGGCAAGATTGTCCGGGAGCTCAACACCCACCCCGATACACCCGGCAAGCCATTGCAGCTGACCCTCGATATCGACCTCCAGGAATATGCGGCCCGCCGACTGGGAGTGGAATCCGGTTCGGTGGTGGTGATCGACACCCATAGTGGCGACATACTCGCGATGGCGTCGATGCCCAGCTTCGACCCGAACAGCTTTTCCGACGGCATCAGCACCGTCGAATGGGGCATGCTGTCCGAAGACGATCATGTGCCGTTGCGCAACAAGATACTCAAGGGGCTTTATCCCCCCGGTTCAACCGTCAAACCGATGCACGCCATGGCGTTTCTGGAAGCGGGCGTGCAGCCTTCTGATACGATCATATGTGGTGGGGGCCGCCGGATCGGCAACCGCTTTTTCCATTGCTGGGGCAACCATGGACAGGTGGACATGGCCAAGGGCATCTATCAAAGCTGCGACAGCTATTTCTACCATTTCGCCCAGGAGGTGGGATTCGCCAAGGTGGCGGACTATGCCAAACTTCTCGGCATGGGCCAGGAGTTTCCGCTGCCCGTCTCCAGCCAGTTTTACGGCACCGTACCGAGCCCGGCCTGGCTGGAAAAAAAATACAAGCGCAAATGGCAGACCTATGACACGGTCAACAGCTCGATCGGTCAGGGCTATTATCTTGCCAACCCCTTGCAGCTGGCGGTGATGGCGGCGCGGCTCGCCACCGGGCGCAAGCTGATGCCGCACCTGCTCATCGACAAGAACCGCAAGCCCGCACCTTCGCTCGGCTTCACCGACGATCATATCGCCTATGTCAGAGAGGCGATGAGCGAAGTGGTGAACGGGCGCGGGACAGCCGGGCGCGCCAAGCTACCGCTCGACAATGTGCTGATGGCGGGCAAGACCGGTACCGCCCAGGTCGTCAGCCTGAGTGTTTCCAACGGCAAGCGCAGCGCACCCTGGAAATATCGCGACCACGGCCTGTTCATCTGCTTCGCGCCGTTCGACAATCCGCGCTACGCCTGCGCGGTGGTAATCGAACATGGCGGCGGATCCGGAGCCGCCTATCCCGTCGCCCGGGACGTTATGACCTTTCTCTATGATCGCGAGAAGGCGATGAACGTGCTGACCGACCTTGAGAAAAGCTGGGGTGGTACGATCCAGGAACGGATGGACGCAGATATGGCGGCTTACCGCGCCCGGTTGAATCCCGAAAAGGCCTCAGCGGACAGCGCCCCATCGGCGACTCCGGAAGCCGCCACAGCCGGCACCGAAGCCAGCGCCGGAGACTAGAAATTGAGTGATTTCATCCCCGCGCCGATCGCGCAGCTGCCCTGGAAAACGATTCTGCTGTTGTTCGTCCTGGCCAGCTTTGGTTTTGTCGTTCTCTACTCCGCAGCCGGAGGCAGCCTGACCCCATGGGCGGGCCTGCACATGATCCGGTTCATGGTTTTCGTGGTGATGGCGATCGTGCTGTCGCGGTTCAAGGAATCCTTCTGGAAAACCATGGCTTTCCCGGTCTATGGCGTCGTCGTCCTAATGCTGCTCGGCGTCGAGCTGATCGGCGCGGTCGGGGGCGGTAGCCAGCGTTGGCTCAACCTCGGCTTCATCCGGCTGCAGCCATCGGAACTGATGAAGGTCGCGATCATCCTGGCAGTCGCGCGCTTCTACGATTTGCTGCCGCCAAGCCAGATCAGGACCTGGGGGGCGATCTGGCCGCTATTTGCCCTGCTCGCGGTGCCCTGTGCGCTGATTTTGCTGCAGCCCGATCTCGGTACGACGATCACCGTGATTGCCGGCGCGCTGACCATCGCCTTTCTCGCCGGACTGCCGCTGCGGCTGTTCATCGGTGGCGGTGCGGCGATCGCGGTCCTCGCACCATTGGCCTATTTCTTCATGCTGGAAGAATATCAGCAAAGGCGCGTCACCACCTTCCTGAACCCGGAGAATGATCCGTTGGGTTCGGGCTATCATATCAGCCAGTCGAAGATCGCGATCGGCTCCGGCGGCCTGTTCGGCAAGGGGTTCATGAACGGGACCCAGAGCCACCTCGATTATCTGCCCGAGGGCCATACCGATTTCGTCTTTGCCACCATGGCCGAGGAATGGGGGCTGATGGGCGGCATCCTCGTCCTGTTCTGCTTTTTCCTGCTGTTCCGCTGGGGTCTTGGCGTGGCGATGAACGCGAAAACCCGCTTCTCCCAGCTGACCGCGGCGGGATTGACGGTGACCATTTTCTTCTATGTCGCGATCAACCTGATGATGGTGATGGGGCTGGCGCCGGTGGTAGGCATTCCCCTGCCCTTCCTCAGCCATGGCGGGTCATCGATGATGACGATCATGATCTGTGTCGGCATATTGATGTCGATCGAACGCCATCCAGGTCGACGCGGCGGAGCCTTTGGATGATATTCCAAGCAAGATGTTGCGTTTGCGAAATCCGGCCCTATATAGCCAGTCATATGGACGCTTAGCTCAGTTGGTAGAGCAGCTGACTCTTAATCAGCGGGTCGTTGGTTCGAAACCAACAGCGTCCACCATTTTCTTCCAATGATGAGACAATCCGGCCAATTTTTGTCGGCAAATATCCCGGGCGCGAGCCAGGGTGTCTCAAACCACGCCTATCGGCTCGATTTCAAATCCACTACTAATATATCCGACCTATCCGCTATGCGCCGGACGGGACCCCGCGGTCCTGATTCTCCGGAAGCTCTAGCGGCGTGGCTGCGCAAATTGTGCGCAGCGCCTGTTTCAACCCTTCCTCGATGGTCGGGTGATAATATGGCATTTCCAGCAATTGCGTCGCCGTCTGGCCCTGCTGGATCGCCCATGCCAGCATATGGGCCATATGCTCGCTGGCCGGCGTGCACAGGTCGGCGCCGATCAACCGGCCATCGGGCGCTGCCGCATATAGCGTGAGAACGCCCTGATTGACGCCCTCGACGCGCGCGCGGCCCTGATCGCAGAAATCTGCGGTGCCGGTAATGACAGCGTCATCTTCTGACTGGCCAATGCGCGCGACGGGAGGGCTGGTGAAGATGATACTGAACGGGGTGAAGCGCTCGGCATGTGTCGATGCTGGAAAGGCAACCGCGTTGCGCCCGGCAATGGCACCATCCTGCGACGCTTCGTGCAGCAGCGGCAGATCATTGGCGATGTCGCCGGCCAGAAAGATCGAACTGTCGCCGCATTGCATGCTGTCACGATCGTGTAGTGGCACGCCATCATCGTCGAGCTCCAACCCAGAAGCCGCCAAATTCAAACTTTTGAGATTTGGGGGTCGACCGGTCGCGACAAGCACATGGTCAAAATCCGCCTGTCCAGAAGAAGCTCCGTCCCAAGCAACGGTCGCACCGTCATCGGCCGCATGGACCTTCAGCTCGACCCCCAATTTCAAGGTTAGGTCTCCCTCGATGATTGCCTTGAGCGCGTCATGGACCTTGGGGCAACGAACCCCGCCGAGCTGTTCGCCACGGTCAAACAGAGTGACTTCGACGCCCAGTCGCGCCATCGCCTGTGCCAGTTCCAGGCCGATGGCCCCCGAACCGACAACGGCGAGCCTTGCGGGCAAGTCTGTCAGCTCGAATATGCTCTCGTTGGTGAGCAACCGCTTTCCGAGTCCGGCAAACTCATCGGGGACAAATGGTGCCGATCCGGTGGCGATGACGATACTCCGGGCTTTGACCACCCGACCATCGTCGAGTTCAAGCCGGTCGGGCGCGACGAATTTCGCCCTGCCCGACAAGCGGATATCTGCGGGGATATCCTCGATGCTCTCCCGGGTCAGCCGGGCAAATCGATCGCGCTCGTCGCGCACCCGCTGCAACACTGCCTTCCCATCGATAGCAATATCCGAAACCGTGATTCCGAACATTGCGGTGGATCGCGCGGCGTGGGCCGCATGCGACGCCGCAATCAGAAGTTTCGATGGCATGCAGCCGACGGTCGCGCAGGTTGTTCCGTTATAATAAGGGTCGATCAGCAGCGTGCTCGCCCCGTTTGCGCGCGCGGCCCGTTCCGCCGCCAGCCCGGCCGTGCCAGCGCCGATCACCGCTACATCGCATTGCAACGTTTCGGCCATGTCAGGCCCCAATCGTGATCGCTTTCACGTTGACGAATTCCTTCAGGCCGACGTCGCCGTGCTCGCGGCCATAGCCGGAATCCTTGACGCCGCCGAACGGCATGTCTGGTGAAGCGATCGAGTATGTATTGATGTTGATCATGCCGGTATCGAAATAGGTCGACGCCATCTTGACCGCGCGGTCAACGTCCTTGCTAAAGATACCGCCGCCTAGGCCATAGCGGCTGTCATTGGCGATGCGCATCGCGTCCTCGTCATCCTTTGCCTTGATGATCGAGGCAACGGGTCCGAAGATTTCGTCGTCATAGGCGGGCTGTCCCGGCGCGACGTCGACCAGCGCGGTGGCCGGGTAATACCAGCCGGTGCGATCGGGAATCGCGCCGCCGGCAACAATCTTCGCACCCTTGGACACGCTTTCCTCCACTTGCTTGTGGATCTGGTCACGCTGGCTGCAGGAAACGAGCGGGCCAAGCTGAGTGTCATCCTCGTTCGGGTCGCCCATCGTGATGTCCTTGAACGCTGCTGCATAGCCTTCGACAAAAGCATCGTAATTTTTCTCGGTGACAATGAAGCGCTTTGCGGCGACGCAGGTCTGGCCATTGTTGAACAACCGTCCCTGCACGCAGGTCTTGATCGCCAGATCGAGATCAGCATCGTCGAACACCATATAGGCATCGTTTGAACCGAGCTCGAGAACCGTCTTTTTCGAAAGCGCCGCCGCCTTTTGCGCCACCGTGCGCCCGGCCTTGTCGCTGCCGGTCAATGTGACACCGCGCACCAGCTTGTGCTCGATAACTGCATCAGACTGATCGTGGGTGATCAGCAATACACCGAAGAGCCCTTTGGGCAAGCCCGCGCGTTCATAGATATCGCGCAGCAGCAGTCCGCTTCCGGTGCAGTTTGCCGAATGTTTCAGCAAAACGCCATTACCAACCATCAGGCTGGAGATCGAATAGCGGATCGCCTGATAACAGGGGAAATTCCAGGGCTGGATGCCATAGATGACGCCCAGCGGGGCGTAAGTTACCAGCCCGCGCCCTTCCGGCACTTCATGCTCTTCATCGGCCAGCATTTCGGGCCCGTGTTTGGCGGTATAGTCGCAAATGCCTGCGCACAACTCAATCTCTTCCCGCGCATCGCTCAGCAGCTTGCCCATCTCGTCGGTCATCAGCTGGGCGAATTCTTCCTTGGAATTGCGCAGTTCGTCGGCGATTGCCGCAATTACGCTGGCTCGCTCATCGAGGCTTTTCAGGCGCCAGTCGAGAAAGGCCTTCTGGCAATTCTCGACCACGTCCATCGCCTCTTTGTCCGACATGACCGGATAGCTCTTGAGCACCTGTTCGGTGAGCGGGTTGATGGTTTCGATGGTCTTGTCGGTCATGGGGGATTCCTTTTTTATTATTGCAGATCAAGCGGTGGGGGCCGCTTCAGCCGTAGGTTTTGCGGTGTTCGTCCAGCGTATCGGAGACGTTTTCGAGCGCTTCCTCAATGGCTTGCACAAAAGTCTCGCCGGTCAGGCGGAAGATGCCATTATGCGCGGCACACACCATCTTGGTGTCGGCCCAGTCGCTGGCAAGGCCTTTTGCCCAAGCAACATAGTCGTCCGCGGCACCGGCGCGCTTCTCCAGCCCGTCGGCAAGTTTGGGATGGAAACGCAATTTCGGACCGGGGAGCAACTTGTCGATCAGCGAAGGCATATCGAGAAACATCAGCGTGTCATCGACATGAACAATTCCGCTCTCGCGATGGCTGACCATCACCGAGCTGACGTGAACGCTCTCATCCTCTGGAATGAAGTCGACACCTGCCGGGATCGAAAAATCGAAAATATCGGCGAATTCCTGCTGGGTTGCCGGGTCCTCAATCAGAGCGGGATCCCATGGTAAATCAGGCATTTGCTGGTGATGCCGACGGGTACCGATCAGCCTCGCATGGGGCAGCATGTCCTGCATGAACTTGCAATGGATGGTGTGGAACGGATGAACATTCAGCACTGCTTTTATCAGCGAACCGCCATAGGTAAGCGCCATCAGCTCTTCCTGAACCGAATCGCTCAACTCATAGGAATCAAGCAGAATGAAGGTCCCGTCGGGCTTGCGCACCAGCGACATCTGCGTACCGATATTGATGACATGCGAGATTTTGAAATCGCCGCGTATATTCCAGAAATTGTCAGCCAGATGTTCGATCGCGGTGCTCCTGCGCAAATGTGATTGGGATTGTGCTAATAACAACACCGTAGAGCGGTTTCGGTTCCCAAGCGGGCGGCAAGGGTCAGAAGGCGATCAACGGATATACCAGCACCAGCCCGATCGCGACCAGGGCCGTTGCCGGCCATTTCCAGCGACCCATGCCGGCCCACGCAATGGCGACCGGCTTGCCCTGCCCTGCGCTCGATGGCGGGCGACGAACAAGGCGTAGGGCGAAAATCGTCACGCCCGATACGCAGAGCATCGTCAGCAGACAGCCGAACAGGAACCACGGCAGTTTGCTCCAATATCCCGCGAAGGTGCCAAAATGCAGGGGGTCCGCGGCTTCCGAAATCCGCTGGTGGACCGACAGGTTTTCGCCGCGTCCGGTGGCAAGGATTTTACCGTCTGCCGGATTGGTCCAGACCGCGTTCGCCCGCGGCCGAACGAGGATCGCCGTAGCCTCGCCTTCGAAGCGGAAAGCCTGCCCCGGTTTTGCGGGAAAGACTACCCGCTGGATGGCAAGTTGCGGAAAGGCTTTGCGCGCCGCTGCCAGACTGTCCGGAAAGCGCGAGACCAGGTCGAGGTCGGCCGCAGCCCTATCCGCCTTAGCCTCAACCGCAGGCGGCGCATCAAGGCCAATGCTCTCGGCAAAATACCACAGGCCGGTCAGCGATATCAGCGCCACGAACCACAGCGACCACAGCCCGCTGAGGCGATGGACATCGCCCCAGGCGGTACGGGCATCGCGCCAGCGCACCGGCTTGAAGAAACCGCGCCACCATCTCTTGTAGACGATCAGGCTGGATATCAGGCTGGCCAGCATCAGCAGCGAAAGCACCGAAACCAGAGGCACCCCGATGTTCAGCGGCAGGTTGAGATGGCGATGCATGTTGCGCAATATACGCTGCGCGCCGACCCACGGGCCGACCCCCTGGATCAGCCCTGTTTCCGGATGGGCAAAGAGAAAGGCCCGGCTGCCGTCGGGTTGGATAATCTGCACCTGTGCCGCAAAGGCGCTGGCAACCGGGGCATCAATCGAGCGGATCGCAGCAGTGGCCGGATGCGCTGCAGCGGCGGTCGCAATGTCTTCCCACTGGGGCTCACCGCTGACCGTGGATGGCGAGACCCTGAGGTCCGGCTGCAGCAGCCAGTCGATCTCGTGCGACAGCACTGCTAGCGTGCCGGTCGCGAAAACGAAGGTCAGCAGGATGGCAAGCTTCAGTCCGGCCCACTGGTGGACAAGCCACCACAGCCGGGCCGGTTTGACCCGCACCCGGCGTGGTCTTGCCGTCCCAGGCCGCCGATCCATTAAAATTTCCGGCTGATCTCAATGAACGCCGACCGTGGCTCGCCGGGGAAATGCCCGGTCCGGTCGATGAAACCCGACGTCGCATAGGTCTTGTCGAAAATATTGTCGACCCGCAGCATCGCTTTCCAGGGGCCCGTTTCATAGATGATCGAGCCGTCGAATACGAAATAGGGCTTTACCCGCTGATCGCTGATCGAACGGCGCGCCGAGACATAATCTCCACCCAGAGCAAAGGCCAGACCGGCAGGCCGGATCTGGTAGCGCGTCCAGAACCCCAGTTGGTGCTTCGGCGCATTGGGGAAACGATCCCCAATATTCAGGCTAAAGCCGCTGCCGCCATTGTCCTTGGTGATTTTGGTATCATTATAGCCGTAATTGACCGTCAGCACCCAGTCCGGCGTCAGGTCGGCGGCAAAGTCGAGGTCAAAGCCCTTGCTGGTCACCTCGCCGAACGAGACGAAATCATCGACTCCGTCACCGCCCGGATCACCGGCGGGATCGGCCTGCAGGACATTGGTCCGCCGGATCTGGTATAGCGAGAGGCTAGATTGCACCCGGCCGCCAAACAGAGCGGTTTTAACGCCCACTTCTATCATATCGCCCTTCAGGGGTGGAAAGGGACCGCCGGCCAAAGGATCCTGTTGGCCAATGCCCTGCGGCTCGAAACTGGTCGCATATTGGCCGAACAGCGACAGGTCCTCCCGGACACGCCAGGTCAGTCCCGCGCGCCAGGTGAAGGCATTGTCGCTGTAGGAACTGCCCTGCAGTTCGTCCCGGTAATCGTCGTAGCGAGCACCCACGACCGCAATCACCGGGCCTATTGTCGCTTCCTCAAGCAGATAGAATCCCGAGCGGCGCGCGCTGGTCGGGCGATCATCGGGATAGATCAGCGTGAGATCATAATTGGCTGGATCGGTCACGCCATATTGCGGATTGTTGAGGCCAAGCGGTGTCGGCAGGCCGGGCACAGCGGTTGTCGTGCCTCGGGCGCGGTAATAGTTGAGCGTGCCGTCTTCCTGATAATAGTCCATGCCTGCCAGGACACGGTTATCGATAGCGCCCAGGTCCGCCGACCAGATGGCATTCGCACCGAAGGACCAGCTTTCATAGGTCCGGAACTGGTCGCGAAACTCGCGTATGCTGGCATCGACTTCGCCATCTCCATCGGAATCGAACAGGCCGCGCGGTTCATGATATTCCTGGCTTTCCTGCGCATCAATGTAGCGCAACCCGAAATCAAGCTTCAAATCGTCCGCTGGCTCCAGCGCGAGCAGCGCCTGCGCGACATTAGACTTCAGCGAGAGAAAGTCGCTGGCTTCATTGTGGTTCCAGCGCCGGTCGGCAAGGAAATTACCCTCATCGTCGGTCGGCACGCCGCGCAGGCGATTGCCGCCCAGATCGATATCGTAGCGCGTCCCCTGCAGCGTCAGCGTCCCGAAATCGAACTCTGTTGTCAGCCCGGCATCGAGGATCAGCGTTTCATTGTCGGCATTCCATCGGGCATCGTCGCTGTTTTCGTAGAAGACCCCGACTCGGCCCGCCAGATTCCCGGTAAGTGGACCAGTCGCTTCCACCGAACCGCCAAAGCGATTGCGCGTACCGGCAATGGCGCGCGCTTCAATCGACGTATCGAACGAGGGTTTTTTGGAAATTTAGTTGAACAGTCCGCCGGGTGCCGATTGGCCGTAAAGCATCCCCGCCGGACCCTTGAGAAACTCCAGCCGTTCGATATTGAATGTCTGCGGCACGGAAAAACCCGAATAGGGATCGCCACGCAAGCCGTCGAAGAAATTCTCTTCCTGGCGGAAGCCCCGGGCGGTTACGCCGGCATAGCTAAACACTGTGACGCCAGAGATGTTTCGGTAAAGATCCTGCGCATCGCGTGCACCCTGATCGCGGATCAGGTCGTCGGTGATGACCGTGATCGATTGGCTCGACGCAAGCGGATCGGTCGGCAGTTTCCCCGATGTGGTCTTCTCGACGCGATAAAGCCGTTCCGCCCTGCCGATAACGACGATGTCATCGTCCTTATCCTTGGCCTCCCCGTTGTCCTGAGCTGCGAGTGGCGATGCTGCACCGAGGAGCATCAATAGGGAAATATTGCGGGTAAGAATCATGGGGCCTCCTGTTAAGCCCCTCTTCTATTGATAATCATTAGCATTAGCAATTGAAGTTGGTGGAAAATTTCTCATTGCCTTGCTGCGCTCTTGCGCACCGCCACAGAACCGGGTGCTCCAGCCTCAACAATTTTGGCAGATGGTCAGATAGAACAATGCATTCTTCGACGGATTGTTCACAGGAACACGCCCTGGCCACAACCATCACAACAGGCAGATCTCGTTTTAAGATCCCGCCTGATATTTCTGCCCGAGGTTTAAAAAATGGGGCGCGTAACGCAGAGCCGCGCCTAGCGCAGCTGGCTATCCTTGCTGCCGCGCCGGTTGATGCCCGCACTCGCGCGGTTCGTATCGCGAACCGACTGGCACGCAACGCAGGTCCGCGTCCCGGGCAACGCAAGACGGCGCGCTTCGGGGATTTCTTCGCCGCATTCCGCACAGTATTTCGCCGCTTCGCCGGTCGGCATATCGGCGCGCGCACGCTTCACCGCATCGGCGATCGTATCGTCAATCTGATCCTGTACCGCGCCATCGCGCGCCCAACCGCCAGCCATATAGAATTCCCATAATCTCAGAGTTGTGAGAGATCGAATGTAAGTATCAAGGCCCAGAATACAAGGTGACGGCGCGTTTCGTTCGCGCATAGAAAAAGGCGGGCCCCTTTTGAGGTCCCGCCTGATATTTCTAGAACAAAGCGTGAAAAAAAATGGGGAGCGAAACTCTGCTCCCCGGGTTGGTTATTTGTTGACGGCGTCTTTCAAGCCCTTGCCGGCTTTGAATTTTGCTTGTGTCGATGCTGGAATCTGCATCGGTTCACCGGTCCGCGGGTTGCGGCCAGTTGAAGCTTTACGCTTTGAAGTCGAGAATGTGCCGAAGCCAACGAGACGAACTTCGCCGCCGCCGGACAGTGCACTGGTGATGGAATCGAATACGGCATCTACCGCTTTACCGGCGTCGCTCTTGCTGAGGCCGCTATGATCCGCAACGTTACTGATAAGATCCTGTTTATTCATTATGGGTATCCCCCCTTCTCTGGTGGCAATTCGTTTTGAATCACGCTTTTGTCTGTCGGCAGTAATGCGAAATTATCTGGATGAGTCAAAGAAAAACCGCTGTTTTCTGCGCCAAAGGCTCATTTTTTGCGCCAAATGACGCGAAATGGGACGAACCGTTGCGAAGCTTTGGCCGTTTCGATTATTTTACAACGGCATTTCACCTTTGTTTCAGATCAGCGACTCGATAGCGGAAAGCGATCAGTGGCGCGCCACCGAACCCGTTTCATCGGTAACCGGTGCCGTGGCATGGCTGGCCAGTTCATCGGCATCGCTCCACTCGATCGGCTCGACCTTTTCCGTCAACGCTTCCGCAAGCACTTCATCGACATGACTCAGCGGAATGATCTTCAGTTTCGAGGTGATGTTTTCCGGAATCTCGACAAGATCCTTTTCATTGTCTGCCGGGATCAACACCGTGGTGATACCGCCGCGAAGCGCAGCCAGCAATTTTTCCTTCAGTCCACCAATCGGCAATATCCGGCCACGCAATGTTACTTCGCCAGTCATCGCGACATCACGGCGTACCGGAATTCCGGTCAGGGTAGAAACAATGGCGGTGACAATGCCAACACCGGCGGAAGGACCATCCTTTGGAACAGCGCCTTCGGGCAAATGGATATGAATATCCCTGCGGCTGAAGAAGCTGGGCTTGATGCCATAAGAAGGTGCCCGTGCCTTGACGAAGGAGAGCGCGGTCTGAATGGATTCATTCATCACGTCACCCAGTTTGCCGGTGGTCTTGATATTCCCTTTGCCGGACACCGTCACGGATTCGATGGTGAGCAATTCGCCGCCCACTTCGGTCCAGGCCAGACCGGTGACGGCACCAACCTGATTTTCTTCCTCGCCGATCCCGTGACGATATTTCTGAACGCCAGCATATTCGGCGAGATTCTCGGGCGTGATTTCGACGCTCTTATACTCGCCTTCGAGAATGCGCCGCAGCGCTTTGCGCGCCAGCTTGGCAATTTCCCGTTCCAGCGTCCGAACACCGGCTTCGCGTGTATAATAGCGGATCAATTGGCGCAGCGCGTCTTCGCGCAGGACAAATTCGCCATCTTTCAGGCCATGCGCCTCGATCTGCTTTTCCAGCAGGTGGCGTTTGGCGATTTCGACTTTCTCGTCTTCGGTATAGCCTTCCAGCCGGATGATCTCCATCCGGTCGAGCAGCGGCTGCGGCAGATTGAGCGAGTTGGCGGTGGTCACGAACATCACGTCCGAAAGATCGATATCGATCTCGAGATAATGGTCCTGAAACTTGTCATTCTGTTCCGGGTCCAGCACTTCGAGCAACGCCGATGCCGGATCGCCGCGAAAATCCTGTCCCAGCTTGTCGATTTCATCGAGCAGGAACAGCGGGTTTGACGTTCCGGCCTTCTTCAAATTGGAAACAATCTTGCCCGGCAACGAACCGATATAAGTCCGGCGATGGCCGCGGATTTCCGCTTCGTCGCGGACGCCGCCCAGTGACTGGCGAACAAATTCACGACCGGTAGCCCGGGCGATCGAGCGACCTAGCGAGGTCTTACCGACACCGGGAGGGCCAACGAGGCACAGGATCGGACCTTTCAGCTTGTTGGTGCGCGTCTGTACCGCGAGATATTCAAGAATGCGTTCCTTGACTTTCTCCAAAGCGAAATGGTCGTCATCCAGCACCTTCTCTGCCTGTTTCAGATCCTTCTTGAGCCGCGACTTCTTGCCCCAGGGCAGTCCGAGCAGCACATCGAGATAGTTGCGCGTCACCGTCGCTTCGGCCGACATCGGCTGCATGCCCTTCAGCTTTTTCAGCTCGGCAGTCGCCTTCGTTTTGGCTTCCTTGGAAAGCTTCAGTTCCTTGATCTTCCTGCTCAGTTCGGCGAGCTCATCGCCCTCGCCGTCTTCGCCGTCGCCCAGCTCTTTCTGGATCGCTTTCATCTGTTCGTTGAGATAATATTCGCGCTGGGTCTTTTCCATCTGGCGCTTGACGCGGCCACGGATTTTCTTCTCGACCTGCAACACGCCGAGTTCGCCTTCCATGAAGGCAAAGACCATTTCGAGCCGTTTGACCGGATCGCTTTCCATCAACAGGCTCTGCTTGTCGGCGACTTTGACATTGATATTGGCTGCCACCGCATCGGCGAGGCGCGAGGCGTCGTCGATCTCACCCAATTGCACAACGGTTTCCGCTGGCATTTTCTTGTTGAGTTTCGAGTAATTTTCAAACTGGTCAACGACCGAGCGCATCAGGGCGGATGTTTCAGCGCTTTCAGCAACTTGCTCGTCGAGCAGATCGACCGCCGCCAGCACATAGCCGTCGTCCTTGTCGTCGAGAGAAATATGCTTGGCGCGCTGCTTGCCTTCGACCAGAACACGGACGGTGCCATCGGGCAATTTGAGCAGCTGCAACACGGTGGCAACCACGCCGAGATCATAGAGCTGATCGCGAACCGGATCATCTTCCGCCGGATCGAGCTGTGCGACGAGGAAGATTTCCTTGTCTGAGTCCATCGCCTTTTCAAGCGCGACAACAGATTTGTCGCGACCGACAAACAGTGGCACGATCATATTCGGGAACACCACGATATCGCGCAGAGGCAACAAAGGCAGCGACTTCGATTCGGGCGTAGGATTGGCTTCGGACTCGGACATTTTTACTCCAACATGTTGCGCTGCAACAGCGCTTCTATCCACTATATGGTGCCTGTTGGAAACACTTCAAGCGCAATGCGTCCGATCAGGAGAACGGCCTAAAATGGCAGTTTAAAACCTGGGGGTAACTGCATGCCGCTTGTCATCTTGCCCATTTCCTCGCTGCTTACCGCGTCGGCACGGTTGCGCGCATCGTTGAACGCTGCTGCGACCAGATCTTCGAGCATCTGTTTTTCGTCGGCCTTCATCAGGCTGTCATCAATGGTTACAGCGAGCACGCGGCCCTTCGCGGTCGCCCTGACCTTGACCAGCCCGCCGCCAGCCTGGCCTTCCACTTCCAGACTATCCAGTTTCTTTTGCGCTTCTTCCATCTGGGTCTGCACTTGTTGCGCGGCCTCCTGTGCCGCTTTCATCATTTCTTCCATCGATTTCATAGCTAAGCGCTCCTTGATTCTTGTGGGCGAGGATCGTCATCCTCCAGCAATACGGCATCGGGAAAAGCTTCAAAAGCCGCTTTCACCATCGGTGCGTCCAGGATCGCCTGCCGCTCTGCATCTCGCGCCTGCTGTTCCTGTTCGACCAGACTCGGCTTCGCCTCTCCCGGACCTTCAGAGATGATCCATTCAACACCGGTTTCCTGTTTCAGCGCATCCGTAATTTTCCGGATGTCCGCAACTGCTATGGGACGCGCCGGCTGATAGACTATTTCCGGTGCCTCAAACGAGACCACCCGCATATCGGCCATCAATATACTTTCCAGTACGGCGGAGACCCGGCCAACCGCTTTCACGGCCTCGGCAAATTGTTTTGGCAATCCGCTGGCCTGCGGATCCGGCGCGGCAACGGGCGCAGGCGCGGCTTGCGCCACCGGCTCGTGTGCGGGCTGCGGCGCTCTTGGCGTGTCAGCAGGGCTGGCGGATAGTGGAACACCTTGCTCCAGCATTTTCGCCAGCTTTCCGGGATCGGGCATATCGGCGGCGCAGAGCACTCGCAGCAATGCCATTTCGCAGGCTTCGCGCGGCAGATGGGCTTGCTGGACTTCCTGATAGCCCTTGAGCAGCAACTGCCAAAGCCGGTGCAGAACCGGGTAGGACAATTGCTCTGACCAGTCGGAAAATTGCTGTTTCGCCTCTTCCGATAAGGTCGGATCGCTGGCTCTGCCGACTTTGAACAGGGTCACCTGATGCGACAACGACAGCAGTCCGTTCATCAGCGACAAGGGCTCCACACCAATCCTATATTGATCAGCGATCGCATCCAGAAGCGCCGCTGAATCGCCTTCGAGCAATTTTGCGAATAGCCGCCGGACCGCACCTCGATCGGACAGGCCAAGCATATCGCGAATCTGGGCAGCCTTGACCTCGCCGTCGCCATCC
>JAGXGT010000063.1 GCA_024636595.1 Sphingomonadales bacterium
GCTTTATACTTTCCTGCGCCAGGCCGATGCCCGCGACCTAAACCTGTTGTTCCGCGACATTGATGCGGCGCGTGAAGCCGGTGACAGTGCAGCGGAAAAAGCGGCAATGGACAAGGTCGAGAATTTCCAGACCCACGTCGTACCGATCATCGCCGATATCGACGCTGGCTTCGGTAATGCGGAAGCGACCTATTTGCTCGCCAAGAAAATGATTGAAGCGGGTGCCTGCGCCTTGCAGATCGAAAATCAGGTGTCCGACGAAAAGCAGTGCGGTCACCAGGACGGCAAGGTTACCGTGCCGCACGAAGATTTTCTCGCGAAGATCCGGGCCTGCCGCTATGCCTTCCTTGAGCTGGGCGTGACCGACGGCATCATCGTCACCCGCACCGACTCGCTCGGCGCCGGCCTGACCAAGCAGATTGCGGTTTCCAACGAACCCGGCGATCTTGGCGACCAGTATAACAGCTTCCTCGATTGCGAAGAAATTGACCCTGCCACCGCGAAAAACGGCGATGTCATCATCAACCGTGACGGCAAGCTGCTGCGTCCGAAGCGTCTGCCTTCCAACCTGTTTCAGTTCAAACCGGGCACCGGTGAAGACCGCTGCGTTCTCGACAGCATCACATCGCTGCAGAACGGCGCTGACTTGCTGTGGATCGAAACCGAGAAGCCTCACGTCGAGCAGATTGCCGGCATGATGGACCGTGTCCGCGAAGTCGTTCCGAATGCGAAGCTGGTTTACAATAACTCGCCTTCGTTCAACTGGACGCTGAACTTCCGTCAACAGGTCTATGATGCGATGGCCGCAGAAGGGCTCGACGTGTCGGAATATGATCGTGACGGCCTGATGGATGCGAAATATGATGACACCGAGCTGGGCGAAGCGGCTGACAAGCGCATCCGCACCTTCCAGGCCGATGGCTCGAAGCGCGCCGGTATCTTCCACCACCTGATCACTTTGCCGACCTATCACACCGCTGCCCTGTCGACCGACAATCTGGCGAAGGAATATTTCGGCGACGCCGGGATGCTCGGCTACGTGCTTGGTGTGCAGCGCAAGGAAATCCGCGAAGGCATTGCCTGCGTCCGGCACCAGAATATGTCGGGCAGCGACATTGGCGATGATCACAAGGAATATTTCGCTGGTGAAGCGGCTCTGAAAGCGGGCGGTGCGCACAACACGATGAACCAGTTCGGATAAGCCATCAGAGTTCGGGTGCTCCGCCCCTTCGGGGCACCTGATCCAACCAGTTTTCCTGGGGAGGAAAAACTATCCGTCGGCAGCAATGCCGGCGGATTTTTTCTGTGTGGACAATTGGCCCGAACGATATCAGGGTCGATCATATCGGGTTCAGGTCGTCGCGCCTAACTTTTGGCCGGTTCAATATGGGAAGCAGTATGGCATTACGCAGATCCGGTTCGATATTGGCGCTGGCAGCCTTGCTCGCCTCTTGCGGCGGCGGCGGTGGCGGCAGCAACAATGTCGTCAGCCTGCCACCCGGCGGCGGTGGCGCAGCGCCCGCGCCCACACCGACGCCGGTCAACACCACCTGTTCGCTGCAGAACCGGCAAAGCTGGGCGTTTGACCAGATCAACGAATGGTATCTGTTCCCCGAAACCCTGCCCGCCAGCCTGAGCCCGGCGCCTTATGGCACGGTGAAAGACTATATCGATGCGCTCACCGCTACCGCGCGGAGTCAGGGCAAGGACCGGTTTTTCACCTATCTCACCTCGATCGCCGAAGAGGATGCGTTTCTCAATTCCGGCGCGACCGCGGGCTTTGGTATCCGTTTGAGCTATGACAGCAACGCCTCCCGGGTGTTTGTGCTCGATGCCTATGAAGGCGCGCCGGCGCTGGCCGCCGGGATCGACCGGGGGACGGAGCTGCTGGCGATTGGCACCAGCACCGCCGATCTGCAAAGCGTCACCGCGCTGTTTGCCCAGGGCGGCGCCGCCGCGGTTAGCAGCGCGCTCGGCCCCTCGACCGCCGGTACCGCGCGGGTTCTGCGGTTTCGCAATGCTGCGGGCGCTGAGACCACGACCACGGTCAGCAAGGCCAATTATGACATCCAGCCGATCTCGCCGCGCTATGGCGTGCAGATCCTCGACAATGGCGGCACCAAGACCGGCTATGTCAATCTGCGCACCTTCATCGACAGCGCCGAGCCGCAGCTGCGCGATGCCTTCCTGCAATTCCGCAACGCCGGGGTGACCGATCTGGTCATCGACCTGCGCTATAATGGCGGCGGGCTGGTCCGCACCGCCGAGCTGTTCGCCGACCTGCTCGGCCGCAACCGGTTCACCAATGAGGTGCAGTCGGTCACCCGCTTTCGCCCCAGCAAATCCGCCAACGACGCCACCCGCAATTTTCAACCGCAATCGCAGTCGGTCGCGCCGACCCGGATTGCCTTCATCACCACCGGCGGATCGGCCTCGGCCAGCGAGCTGGTGATCAACGCGATGATCCCCTATCTCACGTCGAACATGGCGCTGGTCGGCAGCAACACCTATGGCAAGCCCGTCGGTCAGGTCGGCCTCGACCGCACCGCCTGCGACGACCGGATCCGCATCGTCGCCTTTGCCACCGAGAATGCCGCCGGCAACGCCAATTATTACAGCGGCCTCGCCGGATCGGTCGCCAACAGCTGTCAGGCGGCGGACGATATCAGCCTGCCGCTGGGCAATCCCGGCGAAGCCTCGACCGCCCGGGCGCTTGGCTTTCTGTCGGGCGCCTCCTGCACCCCGATCAGCAGCGCCAGCAACGGCGCCACTGCCGCGCAGCGCACGCAAGTTTCGCCGTTTGGCAAGCCGCTCACCCCGGCCCGCGAACTGCTGATGCCCGAGCAGCCGACCCCGGCGCAGCGCGAGGTTCCGGGATCCTTCTGACGATCGGACTGATTTTTTCCCGCACACTTTCAGTCGTTTAACCATTTTTCCAGCGGGATGTGCTGCACGTCACCGCGCCACAGGGCGACGCCGGTCACTATGCCTCCATCAGACAACAAGGAGACAGACCATGACCAAGACAATTATAACCACCACCCTCGCTCTGGCCCTCAGCCTTGCTGCCAGCGGTGCACAGGCCCAGGGCACAAACGATCTTGCGGTGGACAGCAACCAGAACCAGACGGCGCTGCTTTTGCCCGCCGTTCAGGCGGCGCGGGAAGCGGCGCGGCGCTCTTCTCCGGCTCCGCAGAGCGGCAGCGATATTCTGGAAGCGGAACTGCGCAAATTCTCCCGCTTTACCGCGCCGATGGAATAGACCGGCGGGCAACGCCGCGGCAAAGCCATTTGACAATCTGACCCCCAGCATGGCTATGATATTGCCATGGACACAAGCGACGCCCCGTTGATGGAAGCCAGCCTTGCATCGCTGGGCGATCGCCATGACGGCATGGCTGCCGAACTGTTCGACCGGTTTATCGCCGATCATCCCCATTATGCGCCGGTGTTCCTCAACCCCGAAGCGGCGCGCGAGCGGATGACGCGGGAAACGCTGGAAGCGATGCTCGGGCTGGCGGCGGGCGAATATTGGGTCGATCATGCGGTGACCAATTTCATCGACCTGCATCACAATTATGCCGATTTCACGCCGCACGACTATGCCGCCTGGTTTGCGCTGGTGGTCGAGACGATGGCGGCACGAGCCGGAGCCGACTGGCCGGATGACGCCAGCGCCGCGTGGCAGCGGCAGGCCGACGGGCTGGTCGCCAAGGTCGGGGCGGTGGCGCGCAACCGCGAAGTGCCGGTGCGGGCATGAGCGAAGCACGCGCAATTATCGACCGGCTCGGTCTGTTGCCGCACCCCGAGGGCGGCTGGTATCGCGAGACCTGGCGCGCCGAGGCGGCGGACGGCGAGCGGGCCAGCGCGACGGCGATCTATTTTCTGCTGGAAGCGGGGCAGCGGTCCCACTGGCACCGGGTTGATGCGGCGGAGCTGTGGCTGTGGCACGCGGGCAGTCCGCTGGCGCTGAGCACCGCGCCCGGTGATGCAGGACCGGTGGCGGAGATGCGGCTGGGGCCCGATGTTGTCGGCGGAGAGAATCCGCAGCATCTTATTCCGCCGAGTCACTGGCAAGCGACCGCGGCGGACGAAGGCTGGGCGCTGGTCAGCTGCATTGTTTCGCCGGCGTTTGAATTTTCCGGGTTCGAGCTGGCCGCCAAGGATTGGTCTCCGGGCGGCTGAAAAATTACCGCGCAAATCTTTACACCAGAGCATGTTTTTATTTTCTGTAATCTTCCGTCTCCGGGCAGTCGTCGCGCTCCGGCGGGGCGAGACGATCGAGGCGGGCCAGAGCGCTCAAAAGCGCGCTATTGTCGGGCTTTTTGATCGTCGCGACATAGCGCCCATCGCGCAGCAGCGGGCGGTAGCGGCCCTGCTCAATGCGCTGAAACAGGCTTTCTAGTGTAATCTTTGGCTGCTGGCTGGTCGGCACCCCCAATATCATGTCCCAGGCCGCAACAAATTCCTCCGCGCCGGGCTTGCGGCGGAGCTGATAGGCGCTGTCGCGGCTCATCCCGACATGCTCGGCGGCTTTGCTTATGCAACGGGTTTCGGCGAGATAACCGAGAAACTCGGCCTGCCGGACCGGCGTCCAGCCATCGGCACGCGGGCGCAGCGGGACGGGCGTGAAAGCGGGGATGCGGGAGATGCGGCGGTTTTGAACTGCGCGGCTGCGGGGGTCGGGGCGGCGGGACGTCATGGCGGGGATTAAGGCATATTTGGGGGGATGTAGGAAAGGGGTTTTTTGGAAGGGCAGTACTCGTCCATAATCACCTCAGATAAGCCCCTCCTTTTTAAAGGAGGGGTTGGGGTGGTTTCTCTCGGCGAAGCGCTAGCCCTTATGATCAGAGATACCAACGGCCGCGCGCCCTTATTCGCTGACGCGAGCGATGCTTGCGCATCGCCACCACCCCTTGAATCCCCTCCTCTGAAGAGGAGGGGCTGGTATCACCGCGCGAGATCGATCGCCCTAGGCAGCCTTGATGCTGCTTTCCTTCACCGCCAGCTGCAAATTCATCGCGCCGAGCACGCCGAGCAAGGTATCCAGCGTCGGATTGCCGTCCTCGCTGAGCGAGCGATAGAGCGCCTGCCGTTTCACACCGGATTTTTCGGCGATCATGGTCATGCCTTCGCTACGTGCGACGACGCCGAGAGCAGCGGCGATATAGCCGGCCTCTCCGCTTTCCAGAGCGTCTTTGAGCAATTCGATGACATGTTCCGGCTCGGTAATATATTTCGCGCCGTCGAAGGGCGTGGTCTGCAATCTGGTCATTTCATCATCCACATTCGTCATTGCGAGGCGCAACGCCTCGAAACAATCCAGAACGGCTCTGGCGGCACTGGATTGCCGCGGACCGACGGTCCTCGCAATGACGGATCATAGCGTATGTTCCCCTCCTTCGTCATCCTGAACTCGTTTCAGGACCCCTTACGGCAATTCCCAATCTCACGGGATCCTGAAACCAGTTCAGGATGAGAGTATTTAACTAAAGTGCTATGATTAAACAACAAAAACATATATAAATATCCACACAGAGCCTACACAGATACGGCAAATCAAGCACTTACGCCGCCGATCTGCACGGATTCTGCACAGTGGAGCATGGCGATGGCGTTTATCACCGATAAAGAGGAACTGAAACCCGGCCTCATCATCTTCCGGCGAGGCGATGTGACGCATCGCAATTTCTACTGCCGGATTAAGATGCCGAAGGACGACCGCTACAAGACCATTGCATTGGGGACGCCCGACCGGGAGTCCGCTCGCGACCGCGCTTTCGATCATGACGCCGATGTGCGCTTTCGGCTCAAGCATGACGTGCCGGTATTCAACCGGCCCTTCCGGCAAGTCGCGGAGGAATTTATCGCCGTGCAGCAGCGCCGCGCTGACACAGGCGAGATTTCCGCCGCGCGCGTCAAAAATCTCAAAAATGTGCTGCTTGGCGCGCTCGACGCCTATGTCGGCAGCACACAGATTCATTTGGTCGGGCAAGACCGCTGGGCTGGTTATCCGACATGGCGGCGCGAGAATGGCAAGGGCCGCCATCGCGCTCAGATCAGCGATGCCACCATCGACTTCGAAATGGGCGTTTTCAACGCGGCCATGAACTTTGCCATTCGGAAACGCTACGTTCCCGCGAGCCAGCGTTTCGAGGGCAAACCAAAGCTCAAAACAATGCGCCGCGATGAATTCACGCTGGACGAATATCGCAAGCTGCATACAGCAGGACGGGCTTGGATTACCAAGGCCACAACTGCGCCCGGCACGTGGGCGCGGACGATGTGCTACAATTTCATGCTCATCATGTGCAACACGGGGATGCGTCCCCCCGAGGCCAAGAACCTGCGCTGGCGTGACATCATGCCCGCCAAGGATCGCGACGGGAAGGAAATCGTTGTCCTGTTCGTCCAGGGCAAGGGCAAATCGCGCAAACTGGTCGCGCCCAAAAGTGTGGGCGATTATCTTGATCGCATTCGCGCGATATCGAAAGCCACGCAGCCCGATGATCCGGTATTCACCATCATCAGCGGCAAGCCTGCCAAATATCTCTTCGAGGATGCCGTTGAGAAATTGCTAACTCACGCGGACCTTAAAATCGGGCCGAACGGGACACCGCGTTCAACCTATTGCTTCCGGCACAC
>JAGXGT010000064.1 GCA_024636595.1 Sphingomonadales bacterium
GCGTCTTCCAGTAAGCGACCGCCGCATCCCAGTCGGCGCCCTTGGGTGCCATCGGACGGCCTTTCAGATAGGCGTATGTCTTGTCATCCGGTGCGATCAGGCCGGCGCGCGCGCCTGCCTCGATCGACATGTTGGAAACGGTCAGCCGGCCCTCGATCGACATTTGCTCGAACACTTCGCCGCGATATTCGATGACATGGCCGGTGCCGCCCGCAGTTCCGATCACGCCGATGATATGCAGGATCAGGTCCTTCGGACTGATCCCGGGGCCGAGCAGGCCTTCCACGCGGATTTCCATTGCTTTCGAGCGTGTCAGTTGCAGCGTCTGGGTCGCCAGCACATGCTCGACTTCGCTGGTTCCAATGCCAAAGGCCAGAGACCCCAAGGCGCCGTGCGCTGCCGTATGGCTATCACCGCAAACCATCGTCGTTCCCGGCAGGGTGAAACCCTGCTCCGGCCCGATCACATGGACAATGCCCTGATTGATGTCGCTGGCACCGATATATTTGATGCCGAAAGCCGGTGCATTGGCTTCCAATGCTTCCAGCTGCGCCGCGCTTTGCGGATCGGCGATGGGGATTTTATGGCCCTGCGCGTCGAGCCGTGCCGTTGTCGGCAGATTATGATCGGGAACCGCCAGTGTCAGATCTGGCCGCCGCACCTTGCGCCCCGCCAGACGCAGGCTTTCAAAAGCCTGCGGACTGGTGACTTCGTGCACCAGATGCCGGTCGATATAGATCAGCGCCGTGCCATCATCCCGCTGGTCGACAACATGGGCGTCCCAGATTTTCTCATAAAGGGTCTTCGGTTGGTTCATAAGCTCCTGACTTCCAATATGGGGTTTCGTTTAGACCGATCAATCATCGGCGCAAGTCAGAATTGCCTTCAAAACCCTTCAAAGAGCGCCTATCTTTGCAGCATGAGCATATTCGCCATCATTGCAACCGTACTGGCTTCCGTCATCGCGATGGAATTTGTCGCTTGGGCGAGCCACAAATATATCATGCACGGCTTCGGCTGGGGCTGGCACCGCGATCATCACGAGCCGCATGACAAGGCACTCGAAAAAAACGACCTTTACGGCATCGTCGGCGCGGTGATGAGCATTTCGATGTTCGCCATCGGCAGCCCCCTGATCATGGGCGCGAGCTATTGGGAGCCGGGCACATGGGTTGGACTAGGCATCATGTTCTACGGCATCATCTACACTTTGATCCATGACGGCCTGGTGCATCAGCGCTACTTTAAATATGTCCCCAAGCGCGGCTATGCCAAGCGGCTGGTGCAGGCGCACAAGCTGCACCATGCGACCATCGGCAAGGAAGGCGGGGTCAGCTTCGGCTTTGCCTTCGCCCGCGATCCGGCGAAGCTGAAGGCGGAACTCAAGCAGCAGCGCGAAGCCGGCACCGCCGTCGTCCGCGACGCCGTCGGCTAAGCCAGCGACTTGACCATAATCTGCATATTGACGGCGGCTCCCGACTATTTCGAAGATCTCGGCCCGGCACGCGCCGCCTATCAGCGGCTGCTCGGCGACGATATCGCCTTCCGCCACTGGACCGACCCCGGCGATCTGGCGGAACATGATCTGGTCCTGCCGCTGCTGGTCTGGGGCTACCAGCGGGATTGCCCGCGCTGGTTCGCGCTGCTCGACCAGCTGGAGCAGCAGCGGATCAAACTGGCCAATCCGGTTTCGGTGCTGCGCTGGAACAGCGACAAATGCTATCTGCTCGAGCTGGAGAAGGCGGGCGTCGCCGTCGTCCCGACCCTGATCAGCGCGGCCCTGACCGCCGAGGAGATAGCGGAGGCCGCCCAAAAATTCGGAACCGATAAACTGGTCATCAAGCCGCCCATTTCCGGCGGTGCCGATGGCACCTTCCGGCTAAATCCCGGCGATCCCCTGCCCGACTCCATCGCCGGCAAGCCCATGCTGATCCAGCCCTTTCAGCCCGCCATCGCCGAGGAAGGCGAATATTCGCTCTTCTATTTCGGCGGCACGTTCAGTCACGCGATCCTCAAACGACCTGCCAAAGGCGATTTCCGCGTCCAGGAATTTCTCGGCGGCTCCGAAAGCGGCACCGACTGCCCCGCCGGCGCGCAGGACCTGGCGGTACAGGCGCGCCATGCCGCCGAGCAGATACTCGGCACCGAAACCCTGCTCTATGCCCGCATCGACATGCTCCGCGATGCAGGCGGCCAGTTCCGCCTGATGGAACTGGAACTGATCGAGCCGTCGCTGTTTTTTGAACATACGGCGGATGGCGGGGCTATGTTTGCGGGTGCGGTTGCGGCCCAATCATAGGGTCTGCATCGGGTAAAGGGTCGCTGTCCCCAAATCGCTGCCCGACAGGATCAATATATTTCCCTAAAGCGCCAACCGGTCAATTCTAGTAACAGAATCCCGAAATCATGAATATCTCCAGAGCCCGGCGACCATCGATCGACATATTTATATCCATCCTGGTCCGTTTTTTCGAAGACCCATTGACTGCCATCGAAACCACAACAGTCACATTCTATGGCTTCTTGCTCAAAAAGCTTTGACCGTTCGAGAAACTGACGAATCTGCCGTTGCTCCCCGCTGCTCAAAGATCGTTCAATTCTGCTGGCCATGATGCCCGGTTCGTAGCCACCCAGCCCGGTCAGCGTGGTGGCGACCAGCATCGCTGTACCATCTTCTTTCAAATGAACTCGAACAATCACTGTGGGATCAAACGTGCGCAGCCAAAGAAATCTGATCACTGTCTCTTTTGCCGCAACCGGAACCTGGCTCCGATCAAACAAAGCAGGCTCGCAAGCCGCTACGAGATGTCGCGAGTACCACTCCTTTGTGTGCTGACTTAAACTGTCCTTTATTTCCTCATTTTCAAGCTGGGTCTGATCCGGTCGAGGATTGCAAACCGAGCGACCGAAATCCTTCGGCAAAAGAACCGGGGGCGGTTGAACGGGAGAACCGTCAGCAGAAACATAATCCGGATTTCGGCAAAATAGCTGAGATTGATCGGCAGCATCGGAGCTAACGAACCAGAAGATCCCAACTGGAACGCAAAGCATCAGAGCTGCGAAGGCCAATTTTGGTAAATTGATCAAAGTTCAACCAATCATTTACCCGCGCTCCTAACTAGGCCGCGCCAACAACACTGGCCCGCCCAGCTCCACCGTCTTCTTGTAACCAGGCCGCGCCACCAGCGCTTCAAAATAACGCGAGCAATTCGGGCGGCTGTCCAGCTGGCCCAGCGCCGCGCGTCCTTCCAGCATATAATGCAGGTTGATATCCGCGCCGGTAAACTTGTCCGCGACCAGGAAATCCTTGCCCTCCAGCTCGATCTCCAGATGGTCGAGCAGCTTGTCGACTTCTGCCTGCAGAAAACCGTTCAGCACTTCCGGCAATCCGCCCAGCATCGGCGCGATGCCGGTGATGATGAAGCTCATGCCCATCGTGCCCTCGGCAAAATGCAGCCATTCAAGATATTTCGCCCGCTCCGGATGACCAACCGCCACGCCGAGCGCGCCGTCGCTGTGCCGCTCGATCAGATATTCGATAATCGCGCCGGATTCGACCATGGTCACGCCGTCCACTTCCACCGTCGGAGCCTTGGCCAGCCGGTGCGCTTCCGCCAGTTCCGGCGGTGACCGCCGGGTCACCGGATCGCGATGGTAAGTCACCATCTCATAGTCGATCCCGCCCTCTTCGCAGAGCCAGATGATCCGGGACGAACGGGAATAGTCGAGATGGTGCAGCTTGATCATGATGTTCTCCTGTAAACTTTGCAGCAGATGTGCGGCAAAGGCGGGACGCGGTCAACAGGACTCTGTGCTCCGCACTTGATGCGGAGCTTGTGAGATTGAAGGCGGTGTTTCGCCGGTTGGGCTCCGCATCAAGTGCGGAGCACGTGCCCGATCATCCCTGTTCCCTGCCAAAGGGCAGGGCCCAGAATGATCCCGTGCCATCGTCTGGGCCCCGGCCTGCGCCGGGGCACTATTTCCCGCTCGGTGAAGACCTAATGCCCGACTACGCCCAGACTTTCGAACGGCTTGTCATTCTCGCTATATTTCTCGACCAGAGTCGCGCTCGCCAGGTTCAGACCGATGACCTCGACCGTCTTGCCCTCGTTTTTCAGACGCTCGACAATCTTGTCCAATATGCCGGTCGCGCTGATGTCCCAGAAATGCGCGTCATGGACATCGATGATCACGCTATCAATCCCGTCCTCGTTAAACTCGATCGCTTCATACAGCATATCCACTGAACCGAAGAACACCTCACCGGCGAAAACATAGCGATGCGTCGTTATCTCGACAAAATCCTGAATTCGTACCAGTTGCCGCACCTTCCAGGCAAAGAATATACCCGACAGCAGCACCCCGGTCAGCACCCCAATCGATAGATCATGCGTCGCCACGACCATCACCACCGTGGCGATCATTACGACATTCGACGGCCACGGATGGTGGGTGATTTCGGTAAAGCTCTTCCAGCGAAAGGTGCTGAACGAGACAAAGATCATCACCGCGACCAGCGCCGGCATCGGGATTTGCGCGACCCATTGACCAAGCCCGACAATCAGCACCAGCAGCATCACGCCGGCGACAAACGTCGAGAGCCGCCGACGGCCGCCGGATTTGATATTGATCACCGATTGCCCGATCATCGCACAGCCGCCCATGCCGCCGATCCAGCCGGTGACAAAATTGGCAATCCCCTGACCATAGGTTTCGCGCTTCTTGTCGCTACGGGTCTCGGTCAGATCATCGACGATCGACGCGGTCAGCAACGACTCCAGCAGTCCGACCGCCGCCATCGCCAACGCATAAGGCGCGACAATCTGGAATGTTTCCCAGGTGATCGGGATTTGCGGGATATGCAGCCATGGCAGACTGTCCGGCAGTTCACCCATATCGCCAACTGTGAACACGTCGGCGCGGAAATACATGCTGATGCCGGCGAGCACGATAATCGCGGCCAGCGGCGAAGGAACCAGCGTCGTAACGCGCGGCAGACCATAAATGATCGCCAGACCGGCGGCGATCATCGCATAAGTCTGCCAGGTAAAAGCCTCGCCGGTCATCTGCGGAATCTGCGCCATGAAAATGAGGATCGCCAGCGCGTTGACAAAGCCGGTTATCACCGAACGCGAGACAAAACGCATCAGCAGGTCGAGCCGCAGCAGCGCCGCGATCGCCTGGAATATCCCCATCAATATGGTGGCGGCAAACAGATATTCGACACCATGATCGCGGACCAGCGGAACAACGAGCACCGCCACCGCAGCGGTTGCCGCACTGATCATGCCCGGACGACCGCCGACCATTGATATGATAACGGCAATCGAGAAACTGGCATAGAGCCCGACCCGCGGATCAACACCGGCTATAATCGAAAAGCCGATAGCTTCGGGGATCAGCGCCAGCGCCACCACCAGACCGGCGAGAAATTCGGTTTTGGGATTCGACAACCAGTCGCGTCGAAAATCGCTGTGAATGGCCATGGGCAGCCTCCATCGATAGAAAAAATGCTGCGCCGCAACATTGAAAAGATGTGCCTTTGCCGGAAGGGCCGGATTCAGTCAAGTTTCGCGGCTTGTGCTCCGCACTCGATGCGGACCACGACCATTGTTTCCTGCCGAAGGGCAGGGCCCAGAATGATCCTGCCCGATCGTCTGGACTCCGGCCTGCGCCGGAGCACATCTATGCCTGCGCCAACGTTCCCTCGCGCCGTGCCCCTATCTCACCCGATAATCCTCGGTAACCCTCGCCGCTGCCTCAATCTCGGCTTCATGCCCCGCTTCTCTCTGCGGTTCGGCCAGTGCCTGCTGCTCCCACTCCCGCATTGCCGGGTGGGCGATGATATGATCGACCCAGGCTCTCCCGGCAGCGCCAATCTCAAGATCGAAGGACCGCACACGATAGGCAACCGGCGCATAAAAGGCGTCGACAATGGTGAACCCGTCACCGGCCAGCCACGGTCCGCCAAACCGATCCAGCCCTTGCGCAAACAGTTCGCCGATCCGGTCGATATTACGCGGCAAGCCGGGTTCGATTTTGTCCAAGGTCGCCCGCACCCCGACATTCATCGGACAGATATTGCGCAGCGGTGCGAACCCGCCATGCATTTCCGCCGCCGCGCAACGCGCCCAGCTCCGCGCGTCGCCATCCTCCGGCCAGCAACCCGCATGCCGCTCCGCCAGATATTCCGCAATCGCCAGCGAATCCCAGATCGTGCGCCCCCCGTCCTTCAGACAGGGCACCTGACCATTGGGCGCAAATTCCCGAAACCGCTCGTAATTATCCTCTTCAAAATAGATGATCTCGTCGGCAAACGGGATCGCCAGCGCTTTCATCAGCACCCACGGGCGCAGCGACCAGCTGGAATAGTTGCGATTGGCGGTGATCAGCGTGTAGGTCATATTTCTGTTTTCTTTCGCCGCTAGGCGCTGGGATCAATCGAAACGGACCATAAGACCGATAACAGGAAATTTGAACCATGACTTTATCCCGAAGAGATTTCATGCGCTCCGCCCAAGCTGTCGGCTTGTTCTATGCGACTATCTCGCTCACCGGATGCGCTCAGGCGCATAGTACCAATCGCCGTTTCAGCCTGATCCCCGACCCCGCCAAGCGGCTCGATCTGCCTGCGGGCTTTTCCTACACTTTGATCAGCGAAACCGGCGGCACCATGGCCGACGGCTTTTTCCGCCCCGGCCGCCCCGACGGCATGGCCTGTTTTGCCCACCCCGATGATGCCGACAAATGTATCTTGATGCGCAACCACGAGAACTGGCTCGACATCCCCACCGGCAGCCCGTTCGGCAAAGGCGCTGAATTGCTCGACCGGGTTTCGGAGAGCCAGCTCTATGATCGCGAGGCCGACGGCTCGCCCTTTTTCGGCGGCGTGACCAAGCTGGTTTACGATCTCAAGCACAAAAGAATGGAGCGGGATTTTCTCGTGCTGACCGGCACCGCTGCCAATTGCGCAGGCGGACCAACGCCATGGGGCAGCTGGCTGAGCTGCGAAGAGGAAGTGCTGACCGCTGGAAAAGAATCTGGCAAATATCACGGCTTCGTATTCGAGAACCCGTCGAGCGCCACCGGACTGATTGATGCCGTGCCGCTCAAGGCGATGGGCCGCTTCGCCCACGAAGCCGCCTCGGTCGATCCGAAAACCGGCATTGTTTACATGACCGAAGATTCCCACACCGGACTATTCTACCGGTTTATCCCAACCGTTCCGGGCAAGTTGCAGCAAGGCGGAAGGCTGCAGGCGCTGGCCCTCACCAATAAAAAATCCGCTATCACATCCAACTGGCCGGAAGACTGGAACGGCAATGGAGCAGACCGGTTCAAGGTCGGGGAAGATCATATCGCCGAATGGATCGATCTCGACAATGTCGAGGCGCCCGACGGCGATCTTGCGGCGCGCGGCCATGCCGCAGGAGCAGCGCAATTCATGCGCGGGGAAGGGCTGGATTATGGCGTCCGTGCCGACAGCGACACCGGTGATTTCTACTTCACCTGCACCCAAGGCGGCGTCCAGCGCGTCGGCCAGATCTGGCGCTACACACCGGGCGCAGGTGCAGAAGCAGGCGGCACGCTGCAACTGTTCTTCGAATCCGCCAGCGCCGATTCGCTCGACATGTGCGACAATCTGGTGGTTGCGCCGTGGAACGATATCATCCTCTGCGAAGACGGCCGCGGCGACCAGTATCTGCGCGGGCTGACAGTGGATGGCACAATCTACGACATCGCCCGCAACGCCCACAAGGACAAAAGCGAATTCTGCGGCGCCTGCTTCTCGCCCGACGGCACGACGATGTTCGTCAATGTGCAGGAGCCGGGCTATACTTATGCGATAAATGGACCCTGGGAGACGTTGCGGACCTAGCCCGCCCCGATCAATTCCCGGCCAATCAGCATCCGGCGAATTTCATTGGTACCCGCGCCGATATCGAGCAGCTTGCTATCGCGCCAGTAACGCTCCACCGGCCAGTCGGTCGTGTAACCCGCGCCGCCCAGCGCCTGGATCGATTCCTCGGCGACCCGCACGCTGTTCTCGCTCGCCAGCATCACCGCGCCCGCCGCGTCGAACCGCGTCGTCTGCCCAGCATCGCAGGCCTTGTTGACATTATAGACGTAGCTGCGCGCGCTGTTCAGGCGGACATACATGTCGGCGATCTTGCCCTGCATCAGCTGGAAACTACCGATCGGCTTGCCGAACTGCTTACGCTCGCGAACATAGGGAATGACCGTGTCGAGACAGGCCTGCATCAGCCCGAGCGGAATCGCGGCGAGCACCGCGCGCTCATAATCGAGGCCGGACATCAATACGCCGACGCCGCCGTTGAGCGGCCCCATGACGTTTTCTTCCGGCACTTCGCAGTCATCGAATACCAGCTCCGCCGTCGGACTGCCCTTCATGCCGACCTTCTCGATCTTCTGGCCGATGGAAAAGCCCTTCATGCCTTTCTCGATCAGGAAAGCGGTAATCCCGCCCGAACCCGCATCGGGACGCGTCTTGGCATAGACAACTAGAGTGTCGGCATCGGTGGAGTTGGTGATCCAGAATTTGGTACCATTGAGCACATAACCGCCCTGCACCGCTTCGGCCTTGAGCTTCATCGACACCACATCGCTGCCCGCTCCGGCTTCCGACATCGCCAGCGCCCCGACATGTTCGCCCGAGATCAGTTTCGGCAGATATTTGGCCTTCTGCTCGGCGGACGCCCAGCGGCGGATCTGGTTAACGCACAGATTGCTGTGCGCGCCGTAGCTGAGGCCCAGCGCTGCACTACCCCGGCTGACTTCCTCGACCGCGATCGCATGTTCTAGATAGCCGAGACCGAGACCGCCATCTGCTTCATCCACAGTAATGCCATGCAGCCCGAGGTCGCCCATCTGCGTCCACAGCTCGCGTGGAAACCAGTCTTCGCGGTCCATTTTCTGGGCCAGCGGCATGATCTTCTCTTCGGCAAAGCGCCGGGTGGTGTCGCGGATCTGGTCGGCCATCTCGCCGAGCTGAAAATCAAATTGTGGCGTGGCAATCATTTTTAGGTTCCTCAATATTTTGGCACTGCCTTAGCAGATTGCAAATCGGTTTCCAGTGCTTGTGCTCCGCACTTGATGCGGAGCTCTGGAGGCATCGCGCTGACTTCGCCAAAAGCTCCGCATTCCCCGCCTCCGCGGGGACAAGCAAGTGCGGAGCACCATTGCGCAGCAACTTGTCCAATGCCATAGCCCGCAGATGCTCTACAATCTCGCAAAGCCCTTTATCTTCGCACTGGAAGCGGAACGCGCGCATGGTCTGACCATCGCCGGCCTGAAGACCCTCCCGATGGGCCCTGCGCCGAAATCGGATCCGGTTCTGGCAACCAATGTCGCCGGACTCAACTTTCCCAATCCAGTCGGTATGGCCCCAGGTTTCGACAAGAATGGCGAGGTGCCCGATGCGCTGATCCGCATGGGCTTTGGCTTTGCCGAGGTCGGTACACTGACGCCGCTGGCGCAGGCGGGCAATCCGAAACCGCGCATCTTCCGGCTGATCGAGGACAAGGCGGTGATCAACCGACTGGGATTCAACAACCGCGGTCAGGCAGACGCCCTGCCCCGGCTCAAACGAATGCGCGGGCGGATGGGCAAGGGCGTGCTTGGCATCAATATTGGCGCCAACAAGGATAGTAGCGACCGGATCGCAGACTATGTGGTCGGCGCAAAGAACATGGCGCCGCTCGCCGACTATCTGACCGTCAATATCAGTTCGCCGAACACCCCGGGCCTGCGCGCGCTGCAGGACAAAAGCGCGCTGGCCGAGCTGCTCGCTGCGGTGATGGAGGCGATGGGCAAGTCAAAAACCCCAGTCTTCCTCAAGGTCGCTCCCGATCTCGAGCCTGCCGATATCGACGATATTGTCGATGTCGCCATGGACCAGAAGATCGCCGCGCTGATCATCTCTAACACCACGATCACCCGGCCCGCCCTGCAATCCGGGAACCAGTCCGAAACCGGCGGCTTGTCCGGTGCGCCGTTGAAGGAGCTGGCGCTAAAGCGGCTCAAGGATTTTCGCACGGCTAGCGGCGGGCAGATCCCGTTGATCGGAGTCGGCGGGATTGCGACGGCGGAGGATGCCTATGAACGGATTCGTGCCGGGGCGTCTCTGGTGCAGTTATATACCGCGATGATCTACGAAGGGCCGACCATTGCGGCGGCGATAAGTTGCCAGTTGGCCAAATTGCTCAAGCGGGAGGGCTATAATAATGTCGCCGAGGCGGTCGGCACCGCATAGCGCTCGGCTATTCGCCGGTGCCAACCAGCACAACGCCCTCGCGGCGCGGGTCAAAGCCGCCGTCGACCTTGCCATCGCGGATCATTACCGCATGGACGCCGGAATCTTCTCCCTGACCAGGCTTGAGATCAATGCCGCGCGCGGCAAGACCTGCCACAACCCCCGGAGCGAACTCGTCAACTTCGCCGCCAATGGCAGCGCCCCGCGCAACCAGATTGGGCAGCGCCAGCGCCTGTTGCATCGACAGACCCCAGTCGATCGCGCCGACCAGCGACTTGGCAACATAGGCCAGAATTGAATTGCCACCCGCCGAGCCGATCGCACCGGCAAACTTGCCATCGCTGTCGAGCAATATCGTCGGCGTCATCGACGAACGCGGCCGCTTGCCGGGTGCCACCGCATTGGCGGCAGGATTGCCCTTGGCATCGGTCGGGCTGAACGAAAAATCGGTCAGCTGATTGTTGAGAAAGAAACCGTCGACCATCCGGCCGGTGCCGAAGATCGATTCCACCGTGGTGGTGATCGAGACGACATTGCCTTGTGCATCACGGACGATGAAATGCGATGTCCCGGCGGGTTCCATAGTATGGTCAGCCGCCGCCTGCACCGCGCCACGCGGAGTCCCCGCCGTCGGCGGAGCAGAAGCGGTTTTGCCGATCAACGCCGCCCGCGAGGCGACATAGGCGGGTTCCAGCAATCCTTGCACCGGCACCGAAGCGAAAGCGGGGTCGCCGACATATTGGTCGCGGTCTGCATACATCAGCCGGCTCGCTTCGGCGAACAGGAACCAGGCTTGCGGATCAGCGGGACCGCGGCTGGCAATATCGGTCTTCTCCAACATCGCCAGCAACTGCAGCAGGCCGACGCCGCTCGAAGGCGGTGGCGGCACGCAGACGCGGTAAGCGCGATAGGGGTTGCACAGGGCTTCGCGTTTGACCGGCTGGTAACCGGCCAGATCGGCCAGCGTCATCCGGCCTTCGAGCGGTGCTGAGCGGGTCTTGGCGACGATCTTCGCTGCCGTCGAACCAGTATAGAGCGCATCGGTCCCATCGGCCGCCAGCCGTTTGAGGAACGCCGCATATTCAGGATTTTTCAGCCGGTCGCCGGTGGTCAGCCTCTTGCCATCAGCGCCACTGAAATAGGCGGAGGCGTCCGGTGTCTCGAGCTGCGGGAATCCCAGCCCCAAAAAACGACCAAGCCGCGGCGTGATCACAAATCCCTCTTCCGCGGCCCGCTCCGCCGCCCCGAACAGGCTGTTCCAGTCGAGCGCGCCATGCTCCTTGTGCACCAGCGCCAGCATCGCGACCGCGCCCGGCACACCAGTCGCCCGCCCGCTGGTCACCGCTTGGCGATAGCCGAGCGGTGTGCCGTCGGGCTTCAGAAACATCGTCGGGCTGGCCTGCGCCGGTGCGGTTTCCCGGCCATCATAAACGGTCAATTTTCCGGACGCGCCGTCATAATAGGTCAGAAAGGCACCGCCACCAACTCCGGAACTCTGCGGCTCGACCAGCGACAGCATCGCCTGCACCGCAATCGCCGCGTCGATCGCACTGCCGCCGCGCTTCAAAACATCCTGACCCGCCTTGGCCGCCAGCGGATTGGCGGCAATCACGAATGGTTCGACCTGCTGGGTGACGGCAGCCTCGGGCGCAGATACGGAAGCCGGTTCGGGCAAGCCGGTCTGGGTACAGGAAGCGGTGAGCAACGCTGCCGCAGCAGCGATAAGACGGGATATTTTCATATGGGACAAAGCTATAGACCAGGTCGAACGGCGATGTCCATTGGCAGTGATTGCAACGCTTTATATCATTACGCTGGCCAGACTTTTCACCAAAATAATTGCCCGCCCGTTCGAACCGCGCTAGTCCACCTGCCAATGATCCAAGCCCGGCGAAAATCCGGAGCATGAGAGAGGAAGTGTCGCGTGGCCCGGAAAAAGGCAAAAAACCGTTATCTTGAAATCGACAATTATCAAAACCTGGTATCGATGTTTTTCGACCGCGCCAGCCAGGGCGGCGACAAGCCGTTTCTGAGCGCCAAGATCGATGGCGCCTGGCAGGCGACCAGCTGGGCGGAAGCGGCCCGGCAAGTCGCGGCGCTGGCAAAATCCTTGCAGCGCATCGGCCTGAAAAAGGGCGACCGGGTGATGCTGGTCTCCGAAAACCGCCCGGAATGGTGCATCGCCGATCTTGGCATCATGGCCGCCGGCTGCATCACCGTGCCAACCTACACCACCAACACCCCATCCGATCATCAGCATATTCTCGACAATAGCGGCGCCCATGCGGTGATCGTCTCCGACATCAAGCTGGCGAAAAATCTGCTGCCCTCGGTGATCAGTTCCTCCGACGCCAATATCATCATCGGCATCGCCGATCTGCGGATCGGCCAGTCCGGCGATTTCGATCTCTACCAGTGGAACGATCTTGTTCAGGGCAGTGACGAGGATGTCGCCGAGGTGACCGAGCAGGTCGCCAGCATCACCCGCGACGAAACCGCGTGCATCATCTACACCAGCGGCACCGGCGGCAAGCCGCGCGGCGTGATGCAGCATCACGGCGCGATCCTGCACAACACCAAGGGGCCCGCCGAGGTGATCGAGACCGACTTCGGCTGGGACGAGGAAGTGTTCCTTTCCTTCCTGCCGCTCAGCCACGCTTATGAACATAGCGCCGGCCAGTTTTTCCCGATGGGGATCGGCGCCCAGATCTTCTATTCCGAAGGGCTGGATAAACTCGCCTCGAATATCGAGGAGGTGCGCCCGACGATCATGGTCGTCGTCCCGCGCCTGTTCGAGGTGCTCCGTGCCCGGCTGATCAAGACCGTCCAGAAACAGGGCAAGATGCCCAATTATCTGCTCGGCAAGGCGCTGGCGATCGGCGAGCGCAAGGCCGAAGGCAAAGGGCGCAAGCGCGACAAGCTGATGGACCTGTTTATCGACAAGACCCTGCGCCCCAAGGTGCAGCAGCGCTTTGGCGGCCGGATCAAGGCGATGGTCTCCGGCGGCGCGCCGCTCAACCCCGAGATCGGCACCTTCTTCCAGTCGCTCGGCCTGACCCTGCTGCAGGGCTATGGCCAGACCGAATCCGGCCCGATCATCGCCTGCAACCGCCCGCGCACTGGCCTGAAAATGGACACCGTCGGCCCGCCGATGATCGACACCGAAGTCCGGATTGCCGAGGACGGCGAAATTCTGGTCCGCGGCGAATTGGTCATGCATGGCTACTGGCGCAATCAGGAAGAGACCGACAAGGTGCTCAAGGACGGCTGGCTGCACACCGGCGATATCGGCCATATCGACGAGGCCGGGCGGCTGGCGATCACCGACCGCAAGAAGGATCTGATCGTCAACGACAAGGGCGACAATGTCGCGCCGCAAAAGGTCGAGGGCATGCTGACGCTGCAGCCGGAAATCCTGCAGGCGATGATCGCCGGCGACCGCAAACCCTATATGGTCGGCCTGATCGTGCCCGACCCCGAATGGGCACTGGAATGGTCCCGCGAACAGGACGTGCCCTATGACTTTATCGAGCTGCAGGGCAACCCGGCATTCAAGACGGCGGTGCGCGAGGCGATCGACCGGGTCAACAACGACCTGTCGGTGATCGAAAAAGTCCGCCGCTTCGCCTTTGCCGACGAGCCGTTTGCGATCGAGAATGAAGAATTGACCCCGAGCATGAAGATCCGGCGGCATGTTATAAGGGAGCGGTATCTGGAGCGGATGGATGCGTTGTATGGGAAGTGAGGGGTGGCATGGTCAGTAACGGGAACGAGGGCAGAAGCCATTGCCACTAGTTTCGGCTGGTGCCCTAAGGTGCATTGGCCAGTAAGAGGCGGAAGATGAAATATATCCGATATTTGGCAATAGCCATTTCATTGCTATATTTTTTGCTATTGATTCCACATAGCTGGAGTATGTCAATCGGCCTAGCGAGTGACCCCACGGTGTGGCGTATAGCTGGTGCGATATGTATTCTTCTTTGGATTCCGGTTGCGCTGTGTCCATACATATACAGATCTCGTTCAAACGATTTATGCGATCGGTTCGCTATATTTGCGCTCGTTTACGAAATCATCTTCCTGGCGATGCTTTTCTTTTTTGCGTGAGGAGCCGTTTGGAATTACGGGAATTACGGTGACAGTGCACAAATTTCCTGACCGAAACTGACAAGCCGCCCCCACTTACCACGCGCTATTCCTGTCATATCCACATCCTATGGCCCGCCTTGCCCGCGTTGTTCTTCCCGATATCCCGCACCACGTGACCCAGCGCGGCAATGGCCGGGCGCAGACGTTCTTTTGCGATGATGACTATCGCCTCTATCTCACGCTGCTCGCCGATCATTGCCGGGCGGCACGGGTGGCGATCTGGGCATGGTGCCTGATGCCCAATCATGTACACCTGATCCTGACCCCGTCGGATCCGGACGGGCTGCGCAGATCCTTGGCCAAAGTCCACCGGCAATATGCCGGGCATATCCATGCGCGCGAGAAGCGAACCGGTCATTTCTGGCAGGGGCGCTTCGGCTGCGTTGCAATGGACGAAGCGCACTTGGCGGCGGCCATTCCTTATGTCGTGCTCAACCCCGTAAGGGCGCGGCTCGTGCAGCGGGCTGAGCAATGACCGTGGTCGAGCATCCACGCCCATTTCGACCCTGCCAAAGGGGACGGCGTTACCGATACGGAGGCTGTTCTGGCGCGCTTTCCCGACATAGCGGCGCGGGTCCGGGCGGGCGAAGAAGCTGAAATGTCGGTTGCGATCCGCAAGGCCGAAACGATTGGGCGTCCCTTGGGCAATGACCGGTTCTTTGCTGCCGCAGAGTCGCAAACTGGGCGCAAACTCAGACCCAAGAAGCGCGGGCGGAAGAAGCAAAGGCTAAATGGCTAGATATAAGTGCACTGTCACCGTAATTTCAACGGTGCCTAGCGACGTAAGGCGTGGTTCGACAGGCTCACCACTAACGGATAATCACCAGCGGAACACCCTCATCCAACTGCGCCTAGCCGCCTTCGCCAAGGCTTCGGCGGCAAGGCTTCGTATCCTTCTCCCTCACGGGAGAAGGGGCAAAATCGCTTGGCGTCTTTCGCTTTGCGTCTTCGTGGCTTCGTGCGAGACCAATGGTCGCTCCGTCACCGCGAACAGCGCAAGGGGAACTTTCCCCTCCGGCAGCCGTTGAAGCACGGAGTCGCCCAAACCGGAGAGACAGTCTGAACCCCCCGCCCTTCCTCGCATCCCGCAAAGCCCTCGTCCTCCGCCACCCCGCTCCCCCCGAACGGGCCTGCTGATGCGGCTGGTGCTGCTGATCATCGCGCTTGCGCTGCTGCTGCGCGGCTATGAATGGGTCACGCATGATAGCCGGATGCCGTGGACGCCGCTGTCGCTGGCCGCGCCGATCGGTCCGTTCACCACTCGGAAAATTGATGCGCTCGCCGATGATACGCCGCAGTGCCACCGGCTGCTTGAAGAGGCGGCGATAGACTATTCACCCCTGCCGCCTGTCGATGCCGGTCCGCAATGCGGCTATGATAACGCCGTCACGCTCACCCAGGACCAGCCGCAGGCGATTGCCTACAGCCCCGCTGCCAAGACCAGCTGTCCGGTGGCCGTCAGTCTGGTCCTGTGGGAAAAGCAGATCGTCAATGCGGCGGCGGCGCGGCACCTTGGCACCACGGTTGAGGAGATTGTCACCTATGGCAGCTACACCTGCCGCCGGATCGGGGGTGGGCAAACCGGCAATTACAGCGAACATGCCACCGCCAATGCGATTGATATCGCCGCCTTCCGCCTCGCCGACGGGCGCACGGTTTAGGTGGCCGGGCACTGGGACGCTGATGACGAGCGGTCGCGATTTCTGAAAGAGGTGCGGGACGGCGGCTGCACGCTGTTTGCGACGACGCTGTCGCCCGATTATAACAAGGCGCACGCCGACCATCTGCATTTTGACCAGGCGCGGCGGGGTGGGTCGCATTATTGCCGGTAGGGTCAGGACCGGTTTCATTACCATGACAGCTTGTTGAATAGTCCGATTCCCTCTCCCTCAAGGGAGAGGGTTGTGCAGACTTGGCAGCTTGCTGCCTAGTCGGAGCTGGGTGAGGGTTTACCGGGCCATACGGGCTCAGCAGTCCAACATCGGAACACCCTCATCCAACTGCGCCTAGCCGCCTTCGCCAAGGCTTCGGCGGCAAGGCTGCGTATCCTTCTCCCTCACGAGAGAAGGCAAGCTATCTGCCTCCCCTCCAATTATCTTGGAACAGGATCGCCTTCCGCACGTTGGTTACACAGCACAGAAACAGAAAAGGATATCCCCATGGTAGACAAGAGCGAAATCAAGGAACATATGGAAGTTATCGGCGCGGATGGCGTGCATGTTGGCGTGGTTGATCACCTCGACGATGGCGGCGAGCGCATCAAGCTGACCAAGAAAGACAGCCCGCAGACCAAGGGTGGCAAAGGCGCTTCGCATCATTACCTGCCGATCGGGCTGGTGGCCGAGGTCGAAGGCGACAAGATCCGCCTTTCCGCGACCGGCGAGAATGCGGTCAATATGTTCGAAGAAGACAAATAGGCTAACCGCCTATAGTGGCAAAAAAGCCCCGGCCTCGCTCAGCGCGGTCGGGGCTTTTGCTTTATGGGCCAGTAAAAGCTCAGCCGGCATCCTTGGTATAAGGCACAAACTCGCCAAAGGCGCAGCTGCCCATTGTCATGCCGCTGCCATTATCGATCAACTGGACGATCTCGCCCTTGCACAGCGAGGAGGTCGGTCGACTGTAGGTCAAGATGTTGCGGTCGGCGTTGCGGCATCCGAGATAAGGCTTGTTGACATAGATAGTCTTGGCGTTGCGGCTAGAACCGAAGATCAGGATGTCGTCGCTGATCACGGTCATCTGGCGTTGATCGCTATGGTTGATGCAGGAACGCGCCTCTCCCGCAGTCCGGCCTTCCAGCCGCTTGTCCAGTTTGGTTTGCTGTTTCTCGGTCAGCGCGATTGTCTCGCCGCCAATAGCGGGGGCCGCGAGCAACATTGCCATTGGAAGTGCGAAAAGCAGTTTTGTCATAACCTGTCTCCTGTTTCCAGTAGTCCGTCAGCGAACATTATAGCATGAATCAGGCTGAACCGGGAATGAAGCGGGGCTGCCGTTCAGAAATTGTCTTTTGCGGTCCGCCGCTCGCCCAGTTCCGCCGCCGAACTCGCCCGCATGAACGGGTTGGTGGCGCGCTCGAGCTGGATCGTGGTCGGCACCGTCGCCTCGCCGCGCGCGCGCAGGGTCAGAACCTCGGCCATCCGCTCCTTGAGCGCGAGATTGTCCGGCTCGGCGACCAGCGCATATTCGCCGTTGCTCTGGGTATATTCATGGGCGCAATAGATCTTGGTGCTGTCGGGCAGCGCCTCCAGCTTGCGCATATTGTCGTACATCTGCTCGGCGGTACCCTCGAACAACCGGCCGCAGCCCATCGCGAACAGCGTATCGCCGACGAAAGCCACCTCCTCCGATAGAATGTAAAAAGCGATATGACCCGCGGTATGGGCCGGCACGTCAATGACCTCAGCGGTCACTTCGCCGAGTTTCACCGTATCGCCTTCCTTGACCAGTGTGTCGAGCGTCGGAATACGATCCTTCTCAGCTTCCGGGCCGGTGATATGGCAACCGGTCGCTTCCTTGATCGCAGCGTTGCCGCCGGTATGATCTGGGTGCCAGTGGGTGTTCCAGATCTGGGTGATGGTCCAGCCGCGCTTTGCGGCCTCGGCCAGCACCGGTTCGGCCACCGCCGGATCGACGACCATGGTCTCCTTTGAGTCCGGCTCATGAACCAGCCAGACATAATTATCGGACAAGACGGGAATGCGGATGATCTCTAACATCAGGATAAATTACCCTGAAAATCAAATATTGTCGATGCTTAACGGTAAAATAGGGGTTTCACCTTATCCGCTACCTTTCTGCAGCAGTGATTTTGAAAAGGGGTCTTCTTTTGCGCTTGTTGGTCGCGTTTCTGGCATTTCTTTGGCTTGGTACCCCTGCGCTGGCCGAGGTGCCGATGTCGGATCGCCTGTGCACGCAGAGCAGCCCGATGAATGTCACCGTCACCAGCCTGTTGGAATCGGGCAAGGCCTTTGATTGCTCTTCCGACAAATATGCCGTCGAAGGTCCCCGGGTGTGGGTCCGGTTCCCGTTTCTCGCCGATACACTGCCCGACGGCACGGTCGAGGTGCAGGGCGACAATAACGGGCTGACCAGCATGCAGGTCCATGCCCGGCTCGACGACGGGACCATTTTGTCATCCGCCTTCTCGGAGCGAGAAGTGGCGAAACACTGGCGGTCGAAAGGCTCCTATGGCCTGCCCGTCCCCGGCACCGACAATCCCGAGCTGCGCAACCGGATCCGGACGGTCTATCTGACGATCGACCGTCCGAAAGTGGTCAGCTCGATCTCGCTGATCCAGCTTGCGTCGCAACAGAAATGGGATGATCTGACACTGCCGCTGTCGATCATGTTTGCCGCGCTGTGCGGCATGGCGATCATGCCGCTGATCTACAACGCCTTCTTCTATGGCGCGATGCGCTACAATTTCATGCTCTGGCACAGTGTGATGATCAGCGCGACCGTCTGCTATACCTTTAGCTCTTCCGGGCTAATCTTCCTCTTCTTCCCCGAAACGACTCTGATCACCAAGATGCTGATCAACTACTGGGCGCTCGCGATCGGCGTGGGCGCTGGCGGCTTTTTCCTGCTGCGCTTCGTCGAACCGGGCAAGATCGCCTCCTGGCTGAAGGTCCTGATAACGGTCACGGCGCTTTTGCCAGTCATCGTGACCGCTTCTGTCCTGCAAATCGACGGCGGCTACAGCATGGATGCGCGCAACTATTATCATGCCTCGTTCCTGCCGGTCTTTTTCGTCGTGCTCTATGCGATGGGGCATGCGCTGCGCCGCGGCAGCCGCGCCATCTGGTTCCAGATCGCGGGCTGGACCCCGATCATCCTGTTCAGCCTCGACCGGGTTGCGCGCGGCATGGACCTCTATATCGGCTGGCCGATCCTGGACTATGGCCTCTATTTCACGCTGGTGCTGGAAACCATCATCCTCGCGCTCGGTGTCGCCAATCGCATCCTACGCCTGCGCCAGCGGCACGAAGATACATTGCGCCAACAGGCCGAACTGACCTTGCTTGCCGATACCGACGGATTGACGATGATGAACAATCGCCGAGCCTTTGACCGGGAATTTGAGCGCAACCAGCACGAGCATCGCTACAGCCATCTGGCGATTATCGACATCGATTTCTTCAAGCGGGTCAATGATCGCTATGGCCACGAGATTGGCGATACCGTGCTGCGGGTGGTCGGTCGCACGCTCAATGCGACATCGCATTTTGCGGCTCGCGTCGGCGGCGAAGAATTCACGCTGCTGATGCGGATCGACAGTCGCGAGAAGCACAAACGCTATCCAGCCAATGCGCTGGCCGAAATCTGCCAGGCGCTGATCCAGGCTGTGGATGACGAGGTACCGGAAATCCGCGAACCGGTGACATTTTCGGTCGGCGTCGCTTCGATCGGCAGACGCGCTTCGCTGCGCAGCGTGATGGCGACCGCCGACCGGCGGCTGTATGACGCCAAGAATAACGGTCGCAACCAGATTATATGGTTCGATATTGCGGAAAATAAATCGGCAAAGCCGGCGGGGACGGCTTCCGTATAACGACCGTTAGCGGCTTACCACTCGCCGATATTTTCCATGCTCGCCCACGGTTCCTGAACCGGCAGATTTTCGCCTTTTTGCAGCAGCTCGACGGAGATATTATCCGGCGAACGCACAAACGCCATATGCCCGTCGCGCGGTGGCCGGTTGATCGTCACACCCGCATCCATCAGCTTCTGGCACAATGCGTAAATATCATCGACCGCATAAGCGAGATGTCCGAAATTGCGGCCACCATCATATTGCTCGGCAGCACTACCATCCTCCGGGGGCCAGTTATACGTCAGCTCGACTTCGGCGACATCTTTCTGACCCGGACCAGCCAGAAAGATCAGCGTGAAGCGCCCTTGCTCGCTGTCGTACCGCCGGACCTCTTCCAGCCCAAGATGCCCGAAAAACGCAACCGTTGCGTCGGGATCGCTGACCCTGAGCATGGTGTGCAGATATTTTATAGTCACAGAGAAACTCCATTCGTCGCTATTCAGAAACGGTTCATCGCAGATATAGCAAAGCTGGGATGGGTCATGTGAAGCAGCCTAAGCGGTGTAGCGGGACAAAAGCTTCTGGAGTCAAGGACAAGAGGTTCTGGAGCACTGGAAATCGTCTCGTGATCGCCTTTTAGCCGAAAATTCGCATCCCGTTTCAC
>JAGXGT010000065.1 GCA_024636595.1 Sphingomonadales bacterium
AGGTGAAGCGGTGCGGCGGGCCGTCGGGCACCTCGGCGATCACCTGCACTCGCTGCGGCGGGTCGAACAGGTGCAGGGGCCGCATCGGCGGCTCGCCGGAAGGCGCCGTCTGCCACGGCACCGGTGAAGGAGCGTCGAGCGCGGGCAGCGCGAGCAGACCCTGTTCGGGGATGTGGCCGTCGGCGGGAACAAATGTCTGCACCCGCTCGCGGCCCAGCCTTGTGCTGAGCCGGCCGAGCAGCGCGACGGTATCGCCCTGCCGGTCCTCGCCGCCCTCGAGCCGCAATTGCTGCGGTGCCAGCGCTTCCGCCGCGACGATGTTCAGCCGGATCAGGTCATAGCCGAAGCCGGGGTTGAGCGCGTCGTTGAGCGCCTCGATCCGTTCGCGTAGCAAGCGTTTGAACAAAGCCGCATCGCGGGTCGGCGCGCCGGTTTCCAGACCGAGCCGCGCGATATCGCCATCGCAGCGGAAGAGCATCATCCGGATCATCCGCGCGCCCTGGCCGCGCTCGTTGAGCCGTTCGGCGGCTTCCGCGAACAGCTCGGACAGGCAGGCGAGCGCCGCATCGATATGGGTCAGCGGCTCGGCAAAACGGCGCTCGGTAACCACATTGCCAATCCGGCGCAGCGGATCAATCGGGCGGTCTTCAAGCCCGAGAATCCGGTCGAGCCGGAGCGTCAGGTCCATCCCGAAGCGCGCCGCCAGATTGGCGCGCGGGCGTTCGGCCAGATCACCAATCTTGTAAAGCCCGGCCCGTTCCAGCGCCTGATGGATTTTTTCGTCCAGGGCGAGCGCCGACACCGGTAGCTGCGCCTCCGCCCCTTCCTTCAGTCCGTGTCTGGCCAGCGCCAGCGCGGCATCGGGCGTTCCCGCCAAAGCCCAGCAGGTGCTATAGCCCGCCGCATCGAGCCGGTCCTCGGCATCCTGCGCCAGCGCTGTCTCGCTGGCATAGAAATGCGCTGCGCCGCTAATGTCGAGAATCAGCGCATGCGGCGGCTCGACCGCCACCATCGGCGTGTAGCGTTCGCAGGCTTCGGCCAGCCGGGACAGCAGATCCGCGTCGGTCAGCGGCTCATGGTCAAAGGCGAGCAGGTCCGGCACCCGCGCCCGGGCGTCGGCAAGCTTCATGCCCGGCTCCAGACCCAAAGCCACGGCCTGCCGGTCCGCCGCCATGATCACCATAGCGCCGCGAATTTTTGCGGTCAGGGCAAACGGATGTTCAGGCGGCCCGAGCGCCCGGATGATCCGTTCGGACGGCAGCCAGGGCAGGAACAACGCCAGTGTCCGGCGTGCTCTCGCTGCCTTGCTGCTCGCGGAAGACTTGATCGTCACTATTCCACTCCAGTCGGGCGCTCAGCCCGTAAAGACCGCTGCGATGGCGCAGCAAGGTGATATCAAAGGCGCTATGGCCCGGCGCATTGCCCGCGAGCGCGACGGAAGGCGCAGCGGCGACTTGCCAGCGACTGAAGGCAGCGGTCGGCAGCGGATTGTCGGCATCGCTGCCGGTGCGCAGCAGCAGGCTGAGCACGCCCGACTTTTGCGATGACAGCGACAGCCGCCTTGTCGCCGTCAGGTCGAGCCCCTTCGGTTTTTTGCCCGACAGTTCGACAATCACGGCGCCGATCGCCGCAGAGCGCACGCCGTCGGCCGCCGCGCGCAGCACCGCGATGCTGTCCGGCGCATCGACGTGGATGAGACCGGAGGGGTCCACCCCTAGTTCCGCCAGCCCGGGCGGATAGAGCCGGCCCTGCCGTCTGGCTTCACCGCTTTCGCTGACCCACAATATCGGTTTCCTGTCTGAATCCAGCGCCCGGCAGCGCTGCGCGAGCAGCAAGGCCAGCGCCGCTGCGCTGGTCCGGTCACCTTTGTCCGCCGCATGCAATTCGTGCAAAGCGGCGCGCGGCAGGCCAGCGACTCCGGCATTGCCGCGCAGGGCAGTGTCGATCCACTCCACGCCAAAGTTGAAGTGGGGTGGTCTCTCCAAATGTTCCGCTGTTTTTGCCCCAGATGCAGCCAAGATCTTGCCAAGCCGCGCTTTTAACGCAGCGGCTTTTTGGCTGGCCGACTTGGGGACAGCAGAAGGGTTGATCGACGAGCCCGCAAAAGGTCCAGTCGAATCCGAATCGCTATTGTTCATGGTTTGTTCTAAAATATAGAATGGATGGATTAGGTCAAGCAGACTCGTCAGCGATTGGCGAGCCGATGTGTCTCCAGAGCTTGGTTCCCAGGCGCGATATTCCGATAGAAGATCCGAAAATCAGGGTCTTATGCAGGATTTACGAGGCGGCGGCGGGCCAATATCAATAGCACAAACAAGATGCATGCCCCGCCAACTGCGGCGGGAAAAAGAGCCGTGGTCCATGAATAATTTTCCAGGGCGGCAATCACAAACCCGTTCCGCACAACGGCAATGGCAAAGAAAGTGGCATTTTCCTCGTCCGGCCGTTCATAGGCTTTCCGAATGGACGGCCCGAAACCCAATAGATCAACGATCGTGAGGACGATCACCGCCGATAGCGCGGTGGACGTGAAGAACCACAAGGGCAACGCGGTTAGGGCAAGAGCAAGAAACAGCCAGTCCAGCTTCACAATCGACATGTCCGGCGTTCTTGCCAGCGCCAGAAACACCACACCGAATGTCAGCAGGCCGGAAACAGCGATGGGCAACGCGCCGATGCCGGCTCCATCGGTCCATTGGGCGATAGAGATAATCGCCGTGCCAGCGGCCCAGATCAGCCATGAAAAAACATGTGGCCGGCTTTTTTGCTGCCAGATTGATCGGAAATAGGGGATAAAGGCAACGAATGTCAGGACCAGCGCCAGTGCTCCGAACAGTTCTTTATGATGCAAATCAAAGGTCATGCTTCTGAATATGCGATCAGAAAAACGAATACCACCATCGTTCGTCTCCCGGTTGAGAGCGGTCGGTCCATGTGAAGCGGAACCAGCCGGGACAAGTCCCGCAACAGGGTAATTTTCTATCGCTGGCGGCGCAAAGCTTGTGTTGATTGTCGGCGATGGCACGACCAGATGACGGCAGATTGAATCAGTCTATCGGAAAATGAGAGCGAGCTGTGGTTGAACGACTTCGCAAATTGGTGGAATCCGCGCGTTTCCAGAACGTGATTCTGGCCGTCATCATAATCAATGCCATCATTATCGGCATGGAAACGTCACCCGCAATCATGGCACGCTTTGGCGGTATATTGCGCGCGCTGGACACCATCGCCATCTTCATTTTTGTTATCGAAATTCTGCTCAAACTATTCGTCTACCGGCTCAAATTTTTCAAAAATGGCTGGAATATATTCGATTTTACCATCGTCGCGGTCGCCTTGCTACCGACCGGCGGCAGCCTGTCCGTCCTTCGCGCGCTCCGGATATTGCGTGCCTTGAGGCTGGTCTCGGCGATGCCCAAAATGCGCAAGGTGGTGCAGGGGCTATTTGCGGCGATTCCGTCGATGGGAACGGTGATCATCTTGCTCGGCCTGGTCTTCTATATCGCTGCGGTGATGGCAACAAAGCTGTTTGGCGATTCCTTTCCCCAATGGTTCGGGTCTATCGGCTCGTCGCTCTATTCGCTGTTCCAGATCATGACTCTGGAAAGCTGGTCGATGGGCATCGTCCGCCCGATCATGGAGGTCTATCCCTGGGCCTGGGGCTTTTTCGTGCCCTTTGTCCTGGTCACCAGTTTTGTCGTCCTCAACCTGTTTATCGCGATCATCGTCAATGCGATGCACGAGGAAACGGACGAGGAGCAGGCTGCGCAGAGAAACGAGATACTGGAAGAAATCCGGGCGCTCAGGCGGGAGATCAAGGCCATACGAACCGGCGGGTCGGCCGCCTGATAAAAAGCCCGTCCCTGCACAGGGAAGGAGCGGCAAGCGATGTCATTTGCAGAACTCCCGACTATAGAAAGGACGCTGTCGGACGCATAGCCGACTTACGAGCCGAATGAAACTCATCGCGGCGACCGCGACGCCTCCGATCGGCCATCGTGGCGACAGACCGCGTGGCGCTTGACGACCGGATGGAGTTGATAGACATTCTCCCAAAAAAGGAGAGACCCTATGAAAACCACATTGCTCAAACTATCTGTCCTGTGCCTTGCGACCACCGCGCTTGGGCCATTGCCTGCCTTGGCCAGCCATCACCAGGCGTCTGAACATGCGGGTCTCGATGTCGCCGCAACCAAGGCGGCGCTGGCCGCCTCACCAGGCCGCTCGGATGAGGACAAGGCCCGCGATGCAGGCCGGAAACCGGCCGAAGTGCTCGTTTTCCTCGGGCTGAAACCAGGCGATACCGTACTTGACCTGATCGCCTCTGGCGGCTGGTATAGTGTGGCTGCTGCGATCGCAACCGGCCCCTCAGGCAAGGTCTATGCCCAGAACCCGGATGCCGCGCTGAAACTGCGCGACGGCGCTTATGAGACGGAAATAACCGAGCGCCTGGCGGCTAATGATCTGCCGCAACTCGAGCGACTCAACAGCGAGATCGCCGATCTCGGCGTGCCGGATGACAGCATTGATGTGGCGATTACCGCGCTCAATTTTCATGATGTCTATAATGGTTTCGGTGCCCCGGCGGCGATCGGGATGCTGCTGGCGGTAAAGGCGAAGTTGAAACCGGGCGGGGTGCTCGGCCTGATTGATCACGTCGGTGACCCGGATGGTGACAACAAGGCCGCGCACCGCATTGATCCTGCCTTGGCGGTGGCAGCGGCGGAAGCAGCGGGCTTCAAAGTGGAACGCAATGACGCATTGCTTGCGGGAACGAACGACGATCACACGAAAAATGTCTTCGACCCGGCGACCCGTGGCAAGACCGATCGTTTCTTATTGAAACTGGTCAAGCCGGAGTAACAGCCGCCCTCAAAAAAAGACCGCTCCTGCCAGAGGCAGGAGCGGTAAGGCGCACTTGGTAATCATCAAATATGCTTTAGAAAAAGCCCATCACGGCGCCGAGCGCCACAACCGCGAGTACGAGCGACAGGCCCAATACTATGGTCATGTGGCGGGTGGTGAAGCCCTGACGGGCGCTGGTTTTATCCAACTTTTTTTTCATATATTTTTCCTGATTTTATTTTATGGTTGTGGATTACAAGCTGGCCGACAGCATCCAGGATGCTTCTTCCAGAGCGCCAATCCGCGAGGTCAACAGATCGGCCGTGAATACATCGTCGGCCTCTTCCGCGGTTTTTACAAATTCGCGCATCTGGTTCGCTACCGCGAGATTGTCGCCTGACAGTTGCTTGAGCATGGCTTCGGCATCGCCCCAGCTGACCTGATCATCGATCACGCTGTCATTTACATAGGTTGAAAGACCAACCGGCGTTTTCGCGCCCAGAGCCCGGATCCTTTCTGCGATCTCGTCGACCGAGGCGGCCAGATCTTCATACTGGGCTTCGGTCAGCTTATGGACACTGACGAACAAGGGGCCGGTCACGTTCCAGTGGACCGACTGGGTCTTGTGATAGAGCATATAGGTAGATGCCAGAGTTTTCCCGAGCTTCTCGGCCATATCGGCTCTGTCAGCCTTCTTGATATCGGTCTTCATTTCGCGAATGTCTGTGGTTTGAACAGTCATAAATTTCCTTTCGTTTTGGCGCGCTCAACGAAATGCCGGAGCGCTGTACCTGAAAATTGTACGCGCCTGCCGCTATTTGGTTCCTCGAAAAGCGTCAAAATGGGTCAGCGGACGAGCCCATAAGAGTCGTGATAAGTATAAAGCATCAGCCCCAACGATCCGATGATCCTCGAACCAATGAATAGGGATAAGGTATCGCCGGAACGGTTGCCGATTTCGATTTTATCGGAACGAATTGCCCTCCCGCTGCGTAGACTCCCTGTAACCTCTAACGAAAGGACAACAGAAATGACGAACATTTCAAACGCAAAAATAGCAATCCTTGCGACGGATGGTTTTGAGAAATCGGAGCTTTTTGAACCAAGGAAACAACTGAAAGATGCTGGTGCAGACGTCACCATTGTTTCGTTGCAATCCGGTTCGATCAAGAGCTGGGACCAGAAGGACTGGGGCGAGAGCATCGCCGTCGATATGACTTTGGACGATGCCCGCGAGAGCGACTTTGATGCGCTGGTTCTGCCCGGCGGACAGATCAACCCTGATCTGTTGCGGGTCGAAACCAAGGCTGTCGATTTCGTCAAATCGTTTTTCAACGCCGGCAAACCCATTGCCGCTATTTGTCATGCGCCATGGCTGCTGATTGAAGCGGATCTGGTGCAGGGCCGCAAGATGACCGGCTACAAGTCGATCAAGACTGATCTGATCAACGCTGGAGCACGGTTCGAGGATAGCGAAGTGGTGGTCGACAACGGCCTGATCACATCGCGCAATCCTGGTGATCTGGATGCTTTCAGTAGCAAGATCATCGAGGAGGTTAGGGAAGGCCTCCACAAGCGTATGCAACAAGCAGCCTAATGTGATAAGGGCTGGCTCTTTCCGAGCCAGCCTTTCTTTTTTGGTGCTGCCGATGACCAGGCCGATTGCAAGGCAAGCACATTTTATCGTGCCGAAGCTTCGGTTCGCCTCAATCGGCTTAACAAATCCGGCCATCATTTTTTAGCCGTATATATCGTTGGGTAATCCCCGTTTTCTGTACCTCAAGGAGTAAAATATGAAGAATTTTCTGACCCTAATGACCGGTGCCGCGTTGCTGGCTGCCACGCCCGCTCTGGCACAAGATGCCGCTCCGACGGTCGAAGCCGAAGTCGGCATGATGGTCTATGGACCGAATGGCGGTGAAGTGGGGACAGTGGATTCGGTCAGCGAGGGCGCGGTTGTCGTAAACACTGGCACAAACAAGGCCGCGCTTGCGACCGATGCCTTTGCGAAAGCGGAAAATGGCCTGTCGATCATGATGACCAAGGTTGATCTCGATGCCGCCATCGAAAAGGCGGCTGCAGATGCCAAGGCCAAGCTGATCGCCAGCCTGATGCCCGGCACCGAAGTAAAATCCGTCACCGGCGCTGCCGTGATCGGTACCATCACGGAAAAAGATGCCGAATATGTGACCGTCGATCATAACGGCCAAGCGGTTAAACTGCCGATCGCCGCATTCATGACCCAGGCCGACGGCGCCGTCGGAATCACGATGACCGAAGCCGAGTTTACGGCTGCGGTTGCCGGCACCTAATAGGCTTCCTGACAACGAATTTGGCCTTGGCGGCGGCAGATCAAGGAATCTGCCGTCGCTAGGTGCTGAACTTCAGACCCAATTCATACATTGAAATTGCAGCTTGGGCGGCCTCACCGCCCTTGTTTTTGCGCGTCTTGTCCGCGCGCGCCAGCGCCTGTTCTTCATTTTCGACGGTAAGGATACCATTGCCGATGGCCGCGCCATCCATGGTGAGCGCCATGATCCCGCGCGCGCTTTCTCCCGCGACAATCTCGAAATGATAGGTTTCGCCGCGGATCACCACGCCGATCGCGACAAAGCCGTCGTACAGATCGCTGTCGATAGCCAGCGATATCGCGCCCGGAATTTCCAGCGCACCAGGAACGGTGAGCACTTCATGCTCGTGGCCCGCTGCTTTCAGGGCGTCGGTCGCTCCCTCGATCAGCATATCATTGAGATGGTCGTAAAACCGCGCTTCGACGATCAGGAATTTTGCCATTGTCTATTTCTTTCTGTGTTTAGCCCCTCCTTTTCAAAGGAGGGGTTGGGGTGGTTTCTCTCGTCGAAATACGGTCCCTGCGTTTCCAGGTCTATTTCTGTTTGCGCCATCGCAGTTCGCTTACGCGAGCGATGCAAGGGCATCGCCACCACCCCTTGATCCCCTCCTCTGAAGAGGAGGGGTGAAGTTTGCTATGCTATCGCCCGCTCTTCCGTGGCTGCACTGCCATCTTCGGCCGGTACTGCACGCTGCCCGATAATCCGCAAGCCGTAAGCATCCAGACCGACCAGATCATGGCTGGTATTGGTCAGCAGCTCCATATCGTGGACACCCAGTTCGCTGAGGATTTGCGCGCCAACGCCATAGTCGCGCAGCTGGTCCATCGCCGGCGGCTTGCCGCCACCGAGGCTGCGGACCTGCCGCGAATAGAGGTCGGGCACGCGCGGGCTGATGAAC
>JAGXGT010000066.1 GCA_024636595.1 Sphingomonadales bacterium
ACTGGGATGCCGCTGTCGCTTATTGGCGGACGCTGCCGACCGACGCAGGCGCCAAGTTTGACAAGAGTGTGACGATCAATGCAGCCGACGTGTCACCGACCGTCACCTGGGGGACCAGTCCCGAAGATGTCGTCCCGGTCAACGGCATCGTGCCGACGCCGGAAAGCTTCGCCGATCCCTCCAAGCGGGATGCCGCGCGCAAGTCTCTGGATTATATGGGGCTGGAAGCGGGCCAGGCGTTGCGCGATGTGGTCGTGGAAAATATCTTCATTGGTAGTTGTACCAATAGCCGGATCGAGGATTTGCGGGCCGCCGCCGCCGTGCTCAAGGGGCGCAAAAAGGCTGACAATGTCAAATGGGCGATTGTCGTGCCGGGTTCCGGACTGGTGAAGGCGCAGGCCGAAGCCGAAGGGCTCGACCGGATTTTCACCGATGCCGGGTTTGAATGGCGCGAACCGGGCTGTTCCGCCTGCCTCGGCATGAACCCGGACAAGGTGCCACCGGGTGAACGCTGTGCATCCACATCCAATCGCAATTTTGTTGGACGGCAGGGACCGGGTGCTAGAACGCATCTGATGTCCCCCGCGATGGCCGCGGCTGCGGCGGTAACGGGCAAGCTGACCGACGTGCGAGAACTGACTAGATGAGAGGTTGAACATGAGCGACGATAAGAAAAGTGACAAAAAGCCTGGCGAAAAACCGGTCAAGAACAAGACCTCAAAGGGCGATGAATCCGGACAGTGGTCGGCTGGTGCCAAAGTCGGTGCGGCTATCGGGTCGGCGGCGGTTGCGGCGGCGCTGATGTATGCCGGGCGGCATCAGATGAAAAAGCATGACGATTTCAAGCCGGCCAAGGACAAGCCGCTGCCGAAATATGAAAATGAGCCGGATTATGATTATGATGACGGTGATGATGACGACGGCGACGACGATTTCACCGACAAAAGCGAAGACGAATAGATATGAAACCCGTCAATCGCGTTGCCGGTCGCGCCATCCCTTTTGGTCAGAAAAATGTCGATACCGATGTGATCATTTCGGCCAAATGGCTGAAGACGATTTCGCGGGAAGGGCTCGGCGAAGGTGCGTTTGAATCGATCCGGGCGCAGGAAGGCAATATCTTTGACGATCCGGAATATGCAGGCGCGTCGATTCTGATCGCCGGTGACAATTTCGGGTGCGGATCGAGCCGGGAGCATGCCGCATGGGCATTGGACGACATGGGGATCAAGGCGGTGATTGCCCCCAGTTTCTCGGATATATTCGCCGGCAATGCGTTCAAGAACGGCTTGCTCGCCATTGCCTTGCCGCAGGAAGCGATCAATCGGCTAATGGAGGTCGCCAAAACCGATCCGATTACCATCGACATGGAAAGCATGAGCGTTACCACGCCTTTTCAGGATCGCTTTCCGTTCGAGATGGACGCGTTCCGGCACCAGTGCCTGATCGAGGGTCTGGATGAAATAGACCTGACAATGGCCAAAGCCGATGCCATAAAGCAGCACGAAATGAACAATGATTCTGCGCAACCCTGGCTCAAGCCGGTTGCGGCATAGAATCTGAAAAAATTCCAGGGAAGGGAATGATATGAAGGCTTTGATGTCAACTAAAGTGGGCGGACCGGACACACTCGAGATGCTGGACGTCGACGATCCGGTGGCCGGAAAGGGTCAGGTGCTGATCGACGTCAAGGCCTGCTCGATCAACTATCCCGATGTACTGATCATCCAGGATATGTACCAATTCAAGCCGCAACGGCCCTTTGCGCCAGGCGGTGAGGTTTCCGGTGTTATTGCTGCAGTTGGTGAAGGCGTTGCCGATCTGAAAGTCGGTGACCGCGTGGCTTCGACCACCGGCCATGGCGGTCTGGTTGAGAAAGTGGCTGTTGATCAGAATAGCGTATACAAAATTCCCGACAGCGTCAGCTTCGAAGACGCATCGGCTTTGCTTCTGACCTACGGCACGTCGATTCATGCACTGCTGGATCGCGGCCATATCAAGGAGGGGGAAACCCTTCTGGTACTGGGCGCATCCGGCGGCGTCGGTATTGCTGCTGTCGAACTGGGTAAAGCGTTCGGTGCACGGGTTGTTGCAGCGGTATCGTCTGATGAAAAGGCCGCTTTTGCCAAGGCTGCCGGTGCGGACGAAACCGTGGTCTATGCGCGCGCTCCGTTCGACAAGGATCAATCCAAGGCTCTGGCCGCACAGTTCAAGGACGCCGTGGGTCCGAACGGCGCGGATGTGATTTATGATGCGGTTGGCGGCGACTATAGTGAACCGGCGGTTCGCTCGATTGCCTGGGAAGGTCGTTTTCTGGTGGTGGGCTTCCCCGCCGGCATCGCCAAGCTGCCGCTCAATCTCACGCTGCTCAAATCCTGCGACGTCTGCGGTGTCTTCTGGGGTGCTTATGCGATGCGCGATCCCAAAGGTAATCGGGCGCATATCGATCGCTTGTTCGACCTGTGGGATCAGGGACTTATCCAGCCGCGTGTGTCCGAAATCTTCGCCTTTGCCGACGCCGGTAAGGCGATCCAGAAAATGGCAGACCGCGGCGCAATCGGCAAATTGGTGGTCAAAGTCGCCGATTGATTGGCCAGTGGCTCTTGCGGGTGCCTCCGGAAATGCCTATTTTTATAACAACTCAGATCAAGGGAAGTTCATGACAGATTTTAAGGATCGCGAAAACGCGTTCGAAGCGAAGTTTGCGCGCGATGAAGAAATGCAGTTCCGGGTGACCGCGCGGCGCAATCGCCTGCTCGGGCAATGGGCTGCAGAGAAGATGGGGCTGACCTCTGAGGAAACCGATGCCTACGCCAAAGAAGTCGTGGCGGCTGATTTTGAAGAAGCGGGCGATGAAGATGTCATTCGCAAGCTGCTCGGTGATTTGACGTCGGCTGGCGTCGAGATGGACGATGCTGCCATCCGCACGGCTCTGGTCGAAAAAATGGTGGAAGCCCGCCGCCAGTTTATCGAAGAGGCGAAGTAAGCCGGATGCCGATGGCAAGTACAGATATCGAGGCAATGATTTTGGTAGCCTTTCCGGATGCTTCGGTGGAGATCACCGATCTTGCCGGCGATGGCGATCATTATGCCGCAAAGGTGACATCTGCTGCATTTGCGGATATGAACCGGGTGAAACAGCATCAGGCGGTTTATGCTGCGCTGAAGGGGAAAATGGGCGGTGAATTGCACGCGCTGCAGCTCACGACCGCGGTTCCCGACTAGGAGAATAGATATGACCGATGTAAACGAAAAAATCAAAACCGTGGTGAACAGCAATGACGTGATACTGTTCATGAAGGGCACGCCTCTGTTCCCGCAATGCGGATTTTCAAGCCGTGCGGTTGCCATATTGGAGCATCTGGGAGTCGGCTTTGACTCGTTCGACGTGCTGCAGGACATGGAAGTCCGTCAGGGAATCAAGGATTATTCCGACTGGCCAACGATCCCGCAGCTTTATGTCAAAGGCGAATTTGTCGGTGGCAGCGATATCATGATGGAAATGTATGAGGCTGGCGAGCTTGGCGAATTGATGGCCGAGAAAAAGGTTGCTCCCGCTGAGGCATGAGGCCTTCTAGCTAAGGGTATTTGAGCAAAAAAACGGCTCGGTCGAGATGACCGGGCCGTTTTTATTTGGGGTAAGCTGGGGTAAGCTTTGTCGAATTTCTAATGAAAGGGGACAACAGAGACCAATCGATTGTCCCCCTCATTCTTGCCTCCTGGAAGGAGGTGTTGGGTATGAAACTCTATATACATCCCTTGCTCTGCATCGGCTGTGCCAAATTACAGAAAATACGCTATTACAGGTGCTTAGATAGTTTCGGTTCTGTTAACCGCTGAAAATTTGTAAGATATTTCGACAAAAGCCGCCTTTTCGACAAACGACAGTAGGCCATCCACCAACGACATTGTCAGCCGAAATCGTTGTTTACATCCGTGGTCGAAGAAACTACATAAGTAGTCACTGATGATTCTCGAGGGAGGGACAAGCACCGTGACCGAACGCATTAGCGATGCCGAGCATGCCGTCATGGAAGTCCTGTGGAAACGCGCCCCCCTGACCGCCACCGAAGTGGCGGATCGGGTGGTACAGGAAAAAGACTGGTCGCTGCAGACCGTCAAGACCCTGTTGTCCCGGCTGGCCGCGAAAGCGGTGGTCGGCACCGAGCGCGACGGTCGTCGCTTTCTCTATTCTCCGCTGGTCGAACGGGATGCCTATCTCACCGGCGTGTCACGAAATTTTGTGGATCGGCTTTTCGGGGGAAAAGTCATGCCATTGGTTGCCCATCTGGCCGAGGCCGATGAACTGAGCGCCGATGACATCCGGGAAATCGAGGAGCTTTTGAGGGAGTTGAAAAAATGAGCGGCGAATTGAACCAATGGGTTTGGGATACCATGCTGTCGATGACGCTGTTGATGCTGCTGGTGCTGGCGATCCGCAAGCCGGTGAGTCATTTTTTCGGCGCCCGTATCGCCTATCTGCTGTGGATTCTGCCGGTGGCGCGCCTGTTCATGCCGACGCTCATCCTGCAGGCACCGGCCGAGATTGAGCCGGTGGTAGCCTTCGTGCCGACCTCCGTCGGTTCGGATTTCGTCGCTACCGTGCCCGCCCAATCCAGCGCATTCGCGGCGCTGGCTTCGCTCGACTGGATGATGATTGCGCTGATTCTCTGGCTTGGTGGCGCCGGACTGCTGTTCATCAGCAAGCTGGCGTCCTATCTGCAATTCCGCGAAGATATTGTCGCCGATGGCCATCTGATCGGTCGTCATGAAAATATCAAGATTCTGGAAACGGCCGCGGTTGGCGGGCCGCTCGCCTTTGGCTTGTTCGAGAAATATATTGCTGTTCCGACCAATTTCTTCCGCGAATATGCACCGCGCGAACGCGAACTGGCGCTGGAACATGAGATCGCTCATCATGAATCGGGAGATCTGGCAGCCAATTTTGTCGGCCTTTCGATATTGTCGCTGCACTGGTTCAACCCGGTTGCCTGGTTTGCCTGGGTCGCCTTTCGCCAGGATCAGGAAACCGCGTGCGATGCCCGCGTTCTGGCGCAAAGCGGCCGTGACGTCCGGGCCGTATATGGCCGGACCATCGCCAAGTCGGCATCAGGCCATCGGCTTGGGCTGGCCAGTCCGCTGAACCAGAAGGACAAGATCAAGGGCCGGCTCAAAATGCTGGGCCAGTCGGAAAAGTCGACATTCCGGAGCCGAGTGGGCGCAGGGCTGGTGGCAATCGGCACCGTTATAGCGCTGCCGCTGACCGCGACTGTTACCTATGCCGAGGCAGTAGATCCTGTGGATATATCGATTCCGGACGCGCCATTGGCACCCGCAGCGCCGATGGCACCATCAGCCCCGACGGCTCCATCGGCACCGCTGGCGCCGACCGCTCCCGACGCAACAGGTGACGTCACCACCATCACCATGCTCAACGGCCGCAAAAATTATGATCCGACCGACGACCATGTTCATACGATCAAACATAATGGCAGAACGATCGTGTTGCGCACCGACAAGGACCTGAGCGAAAAAGAAATTCGCAAAATGGTCGAGGAAGCCGAAAAATCGCGGCTCGAGGCAGACAAGGCGCTGCGGGCAAGCGGATGGGACCGGAAGCAGATGCATTCGACCATGAGCGAGATCGATCGGGAATTGGCACAAGCCAAGCAGGAAATGCAGCAGGAACTGAGGGAGGCCCAGCAGGAAGTGCGCGAAGCCCAGCGCGAGGCGCGTGAAGCCAAGCTTGAGGCTCTGCAAGATGCCCGGCAGGCGCAGCGGGAAGCTTGGGAAGACGCTCGCCAAGCGCAGCGGGAGGCTTTGCAAGATGCCCGTGAAGCGCAGCGCGATGCCCGGGATGCGGCGCGCGAGGCAAGCAGCAGCAGTTCCGCCGCGCGGATGTCCTCTATTTCCTATACCACCAGTGGCAAGATCAGCGGGCCGGACTGCACAGCGATGAACAAGCAAATCGCCATGGCAGGCACAAGCGGCCTTACCGGTCAGGCGTGGGCTGTGGTGGCCGGTTGCGGCGGGTTCGAGGTCAAGATCGACAAGACTGCCATGCTCAAGGCAGCTTTGGTGGGCTTGGAGAAAGGCCGGGCCGATGCTGCGAAATGCAAGGATAGCAAGGCCGATCGCGCCAAGAAGATCAAGGATTTTGATCGCAGCATCGAAAAAGTGAAGGCACAGCTTTCGATGACCTGAGCCGGGGAAACCGTTTATTACGGGGCATAAGGGCGGTTCGTTATACGGATCGCCCTTTTTCGTGGTTGTTTTATGGGCGGAATATGCCACATCAGGCGCATGGATTTTGACCCTTCGCTCTATCCCACCGGTCTGTGTGAGCAGATGGAGCCGCTCGTCGGCCGCGTACTTGCGGGCAACCCAAGCCACTACACCTATACCGGCACCCAGACATATATTGTCGGTAACCAGTCGGACCGGGCGGTAATTGACCCCGGACCAGCAGTAGAGGCGCATATCGATGCGATACTGGCGGCGGTCGGGGACGCCCGGATCAGCGCCATCATGTGCACCCACACGCACCGTGACCACAGCCC
>JAGXGT010000067.1 GCA_024636595.1 Sphingomonadales bacterium
CCATCCCCGGGGAGTCGTTTGACTGAGAGGCAGGTGTAACGCCCTGCGACCCGCTGAACCTGATCCCGATGACACGGGCGGAGGGAGGGAGCGGATTTCGACAAAATCCCGCCCTCGTTCCGAAATGACAAAGGAACGAAATATGGCCGACCTCCCCGCAAAAACCGAAATTGGCGTAACCACCGGAGCGATCCGTGGCTCGAAAAAGGTCCATGTCGCGGCGCACAGCGGCTCCGGCATCCGTGTCGCGATGCGCGAGATCCAGCTCGAGGGCGGCGAAGCCCCGGTCCGCGTCTACGATACCAGCGGCCCCTATACCGATCCCGAGGCGCTGATCGATATCAAGACCGGCCTCAACGAGCTGCGCAGCCCGTGGATCCGGGCGCGCGGCGATGTCGAGGAAGTCACCCAGCGCGAGGTGAAGCCGGAAGACAATGGCCAGCTCGGCCCCGACCGCTCCGGCGGCGTCGCGCCTTTTCCCAACGTCCGCCGCAAGGTGCTGCGCGCGAAACCGGGCGCCAATGTCAGCCAGATGCTCTACGCGCGTCAGGGCATCATCACTCCGGAAATGGAATATGTCGCCGAGCGCGAAAATCTCGGGCGCGAGCGGCTGAAGGAATATAAGCGCGACGGCGAAAGCTTCGGCGCCTCGATCCCCGATTATGTCACGCCGGAATTTGTCCGCGACGAAATCGCGCGGGGCAGGGCGATCATTCCCAACAATATCAACCACCCGGAATCCGAACCGATGGCGATCGGTCGCAATTTTCTGGTCAAGATCAACGCCAATATCGGCAACAGCGCCGTCGCCTCCGACGTCGCCAACGAGGTCGACAAGATGGTCTGGTCGATCCGCTGGGGCGCGGACACGGTCATGGACCTGTCGACCGGCCGCAATATCCACGACACCCGCGAATGGATCATCCGCAACAGCCCCGTCCCGATCGGCACCGTGCCGATCTACCAGGCGCTGGAAAAGGTCGGCGGCGCCGCCGAGGAACTGACCTGGGAAATCTTCCGCGACACCCTGATCGAGCAGGCCGAGCAGGGCGTCGACTATTTCACCATCCACGCCGGCGTCCGGCTGCCCTACGTGCCGATGGCGGCCAAGCGCGTCACCGGCATCGTCAGCCGCGGCGGCTCGATCATGGCGAAATGGTGCCTGGCCCATCACAAGGAAAGCTTCCTCTACGAACATTTCGACGACATCACCGAGATCATGAAGGCCTATGACATCGCCTACAGCCTCGGCGACGGCCTGCGCCCCGGCTCGATCGCCGATGCCAATGACGAGGCTCAGTTCAGCGAACTCTACACGCTCGGCGAACTCACCCACCGCGCCTGGAAATCCGATGTGCAGGTGATGATCGAAGGCCCCGGCCACGTGCCGATGCACAAGATCAAGGAGAATATGGAAAAGCAGCTGGCCGTCTGCGGCGAGGCGCCCTTCTACACGCTCGGCCCCCTTACCACCGACATCGCGCCCGGCTATGACCATATCACCAGCGGCATCGGTGCTGCCCAGATCGGCTGGTATGGCACCGCGATGCTCTGCTATGTAACGCCCAAGGAACATCTCGGCCTGCCCGACCGCGACGATGTGAAAGTCGGCGTGATCACCTACAAACTGGCCGCCCACGCCGCCGACCTCGCCAAGGGCCACCCGGCGGCGCAGGTCCGCGACGACGCGCTGAGCAAGGCCCGCTTCGAATTCCGCTGGCGCGACCAGTTCAACCTGTCGCTTGACCCCGATACAGCGGAAGAATATCACGACCAGACGCTGCCAGCAGAGGGCGCAAAAACCGCCCATTTCTGTTCGATGTGCGGCCCGAAATTCTGTTCGATGAAGATCTCGCAAGAGGTCCGCGACTTCGCCAGCAAACAGAACCAGAGCGCCGAGGGCTTCCTCGCCAGCGAGAAACTGGGCGCGGATACCGCAGCGGCGAGCAAGGCAGCAGCGGAAGAAGTCATGCGGGAGATGGCGAAGGTCTACAAGGACAAGGGGGATCGGTTGTATTTGCCGGAGGATGAGGTCACCGAACCGGCAGAGTAATCCCTAAAAAGCCCCTCCCCTTCAGGAGAGGGGTTGGGTGTGGTGTCTCTCCTCTGGCCACTCTGACTAGGTTGCACTGGGACGAGAACATGCCTCGTCATTCTGAACTTGTTTCAGGATTTTTTTGAGGCTTTGAACGTCCGCCAGAGGTCCTGAAACAATTTGAGAATGTTAAACATAAAGTCCATCCCGGTCAGAGGATGGGTTGGGGTGGGGCCTGTTATTTGGGTGCTAACTTGATCAATTGAACATTGTTGCTGGGAATAGAACTATAAAGTATCACGAAACGATTGTGATTGGGGAATATTTGGATTTGCGAAAGAGATTTTCCATTGGGAGTAGATCGGTTGGCTATACTTGATTTGCATTTTGTCGATGAACTCATTGAGGTTCGAGAAAATCAACATGGAGGATATCCCGGTGCTCCCGAAATAATTAATGGTCAGAGAGTGGGGGCGTCGATTAATCGAAGCTGCATTGTAATGCTCTCAGCGCTCTTGCAGTCGTTTGTTGAGGAAGTTTTTCAAGAGATCTCAATTGAATACCTTGGAATTGAACAAGATGGGCGCACAGCATATCGCGGTTCATATTCAAGGTGGGGGAATCCCAGTGATGAAAACATTAGCAGGCTGTTTATTAGGCTCGGTGTAAAGGACATATTGCATGACCTTGGCTGGCAACGGATAACCAACCATCGAATCCGGTTAAACTTGCGAAACCTCAATCAACTTCGCAATCAGATTGCACATGGCACACGCTGACGTGACCCCTTAAAACTCCTCCAGAATTGATTAGAGTCCGGCCTACGAAAGGACGGATTAATGAAGCGGATACGATTTACGGAAGAACAGATTATCGGGGTTTTGCGTGAGGCAGAGGCGGGCGCGAAGACATCTGATTTGGCGCGCAAGCATGGTGTGTCGGAAGCGACACTTTACAACTGGAAGTCCAAGTATGGCGGGCTGGAAGTGTCAGAAGCGAAGCGGCTTCGTGCACTGGAAGCGGAGAACACGCAGCTCAAGAAGTTGCTGGCCGATACGATGCTGGATAATGCAGGTCTGAAGGATCTGCTGTCAAAAAAGTGGTAACGCCTGCTGCAAGGCGTGAAGCGGTGCTGCATCTTCAGGCTCTGCTTAATGTCAGCGAGCGGCGGGCGTGTAGGGTTATCGATGCGGATCGCACGAGCATGCGCTATCGGTCGCGTCGTGGTGATGATGCAGAGATTCGTGAGAAGCTGCGGGCCTTGGCACAGGAGCGCCGCCGGTTCGGCTATCGACGTTTGCATATCCTTCTGCGCCGTGATGGCGTGATCATCAATCGCAAGAAGACACAGCGGCTTTACCGTGAAGAAGGCTTGACGGTGCGTCGGCGTAAAGGTCGCAAACGTGCGGTTGGCACGCGCACTCGCCCACCTGTTGTGGCATTGCCCAACCAATGCTGGAGCCTCGACTTTGTGCATGACCAGCTTGCCACGGGTCGCCGGTTCCGCGTGCTGAACATCGTTGATGACGTAACCCGAGAATGCCTTCGTGCGGTGCCTGACACATCGATCTCGGGACGTAGAGTTGTGCGTGAACTGGCTGCACTGATCACCGAGCGCGGCAAGCCGGGTATGATCGTCAGCGATAATGGCACGGAACTCACCTCCAATAGGGTGCTGGCCTGGTGCGGCGAGGCAAAGATAGAATGGCATTACACGACCCCCGGCAAACCGACAGAGAATGCGTTCGTGGAGAGCTTTAACGGACGCATGCGTGACGAGCTATTAAACGAGACGCTGTTCATGAGCCTTGATCACGCCCGTGAAAAGGTCGCTGCATGGACCGATGACTACAATAACCAGCGGCCACACTCATCGCTGGGATACGCCACTCCGGCGGCGTTCGCTGCCGAACTCGAAAAGCAAGGGGCTGCTTCGCTCCGCATAGCCGGAGGCTACGCTACGCAGCCCCTTGCTTCACCTGCGCAGTCGCGCAATAACGATGCCCAGACTCTAATCGCAAATGGATGAACGTTGGGGGTCACGTCAACGCGAACTCAGCATAAATCAGCGTCAATATTCTCTGTCTCTTGCAGAGGTTAAGCGATTCCGAAATTTTACCGAGAGGTTTTCAGATAGATTTCCCAATCACGTGCGATCGATATTAGAAATCGACTGAATTACTGTGGCCAAAAATTCCCCGGAACTCTAGTCAAAATTATAGCCCGCTGCTTCAAGTCGCCGCATTAACATGGATATAAATGCTAAGTGTTCGAGACAAAGTGATTGCTCATCTCTCAACATGTATTCATGCCCTCTTGGATTCCGTACAGCCCAAACCATACCAATGAAGAGCGACATATATCCTTTTTGTTCATTCAGGACTGTTTCATCCGAGAGATCGCCCAAAACTATTTTTGGGTTCTTTTCGGAGAACGCTTTTTGCATCAATGCAGCCCCAGATTCAGAAAGACCCGCCATTCTAGCAATTCGACGATCAACAAATTTCGCGGCATGAAACGTCGCTTCGGCATAGTGTGCGTCGTCGAAGAGCCGTTTGACCTTTTTCGGAAATTTGACATGGATGTCTCGGACTATGAATTGATGCCGGTCTCCTTCCTCGGAAGTTGGTTCTTGTGTAAAAAAGCTTACCCGGCGTACGATTGCTTCAAAAGTTTCAAGAGTTTCCATCGATTAAATTCTTTTTGATGCTAGCAAATATGTGATCATATGCATCTTTTGAAGCATTTGCCGGAAGGTTGACCTCAACCCGCACTGTTAAGGCTATGTTTGAATGATTTTTTTGGTCATCCGTTTTTCCGGTTTTTTTGTTTTCATATGTTTTTTCATCCGGCTTATCTTTCTTTTCTGATGCCTTTTTTGGATTGCCGGCTTCAGTTGTTTTCCTTCCGGTGTACCGACCACGGGCTGCAACTTCTTCACTGCGCTTAGCGCTCAGAGAGGAAAGCGTTTGAAAAGTAATCGCTTGACGCTTCCCCACGACCGCGCTTGTATTATCGCTCCTGCGGAAGAACGAAATTAATTCATCTTGATCAGCAGTCCATGCGCCATCGGATCGTAGCTCAAACAATTCGGAATAGGCCTTTTCAATTTGTTTTGCCAAATTCTCGGAAAATTCGTTGTCGTTATGAAGCGTGAAGAGTTCTTTGCCTGCTTCCGTTCTCTGATTTTGATCATCAATTAGTTCAAGAAACTTGAGAACATTAATAACCCCATTTTCGTTCCCGGAAGCCACGGCCAGTTTCTTCAAGGTTTCGGAATCAACTTTTACCGGAAACGACTGACGAAACTGATTGATTGCGGTTTGTAGAATCCCGCCGCTCGGGACGTAAGGATGTGACATGCTCGTGCTCCATCTTGGACAATCAAAGATAGTTTGTTCTTGCTTAATAGCAAATATTTCAAAAAAATCGCCATTTTTTGTTGATTATTTGAAAATTGGATAAGGGGGGATTCCACTGACAGTTTACTAAACGCACAAAGCTGGAACTATGCTGTCAGCGCACTTTGTGCGAACCAGAAGCCATTTTGCAGTACTAAGATAATCGCAAACACACCACCTACCCCCAGGCACCAACTTCTCCACCAGCCGCCTTAACTCCCCCGCCGCCGTATGCCCCGCCACCACCTCATAATAGCCAATCCCAGCCCGCCGCAGCGCCTCTTTGTTCACCGCATCGCGTGCCGCGGCTGTGTCTGGCATGGGATCAAGCTAATAAGGCGCTGATTCCATCCCCATGTTAAAATAATCCACTGTCTTCAACATATTGGCTTGATATGTTAGCAGGATCGCCAATTCACAGGCATGTGCCCGTCCCAACTGCGCCATGCCGGTAATGAAAAATCTAGCACCAAGCCGCCAAGGCGCTAGGATGCGGATATAACCATTGCAGTGGCAGACAACCGCTGTGCTATCCGCCGACCCGTTGTCGGCGGGGATTTGATTGGGGGAGGATTGAAGTGATGCTGACCGGAACCGGATTGTGGATCGCGGCCATGGCCATGCTTTCAGGAGATGCCGCGGCGGCGCCGGATGGCGCGGCGTTCGATCCGCAGATCGCGGCCGCAGCATTCGTCGCAGCGGAGCAGCAGGCGCCGATGGTCTTTACGACCCGCGACGTATCGCGCTGCAACGGTCGCTGGATGCTTCACGCCGATGCGGTGGACGATGGCGCGTTCCCGGAAGCGGCGATGGATGCCTTCCCCGAAGCGCTGCGCTTGCCCTACGCCATACAGGCGGTGGAATTTTTCCGCACGACCGAGCTGGACCATCCGGCCTATCGCGATGCCGCCGACACGGCCGAGCGACAGCTGCAGCGCGCTCTCGCCGGGGACAGCGCGGCCAGCCGCAGCTATTTTGAAGCGCTGGGCCAATGCTCCATGCAGCCGGAGGAGGTGCGCGAATATCCCGCCGATGCGGTCGATGCCCCCGCGACGCCCAGTCCCGAATCCGCGTTCGAGCGGCTCAAGGCGCTGGCCGGCGTCTGGCAACCGCTGGGCAAGCCCGAGAGCGCCTTGCGGATCCGCTTCTATCCGACGGCGCGCGGATCGGTGCTGGTCGAGGAATGGACCGGCAACGGCGCCCCCCATTCGCTGACCCTTTATCACCGCGATGGCGACGCGTTGCTGGCGACCCACTATTGCCCGCAAGGCAATCAGCCGCGCCTGGCGCTGACGGCGGATAGCGAAGGGGGGATCCGCTTTGCGTTCCGCGACGCCACCGATCTCGACCCGGCGCACGAACAGCATCAGTCCGCGCTCCGGTTCGAGATCGCTGGTCCTGGTCCTGGTCGCGTGACGCGCAGCGAAAGCTACCGCGACGGCCACGGCGACGAGCATCCGTCGCAGCTGGTGCTGGAGCGGATATCGGACTGACAATCGCCCGACGGGTGGTGCAGCTATGTCGGCGCAAGCCCGCAAGCAAAAAGAAAATCCTTAACTGCTGGGCACCAACTTCTCCACCAACCGCCGCAGCTCCCCCGCCGTCGTATGCCCAGCCACCACCTCATGATAACCAATCCCCGCCCGCCGCAGCGCCTCTTTCTTCACCGCATCGCGCGCCGCCGCTGTGCCTTGATGGTGGCCCGTCCCCTGATATTCGATGGCGTGGATCACGCGGGAGTCGGGGTCCATCAGGGCAAAGTCGACGCGCTTGGCATTGACCGCGCCATAGGCGTCCCGGTCGGGGCTGGCGAGAAACTCGCCCAGCGACACCTGCGCCATCACCTGCCAGCCCGGATTGCGCGCGATCACGGCGGCGTCGAGTGCCTTGAACAGTTTTGCCTCGGGCCGGTTGAGCAGCGGCCGCGCCCGGAACTCGGCGCCCATCACGCAGGCTAGCTGGCTGGTCGCGATATCCTCCGCGTTCGCTGACTCCGCCTTCGCACCGTTTTGAACGACGGCAAATTTGCCGCCCCGTTTGCCCCTGTTCCGCCCCTGCCAATAGGCGCGGCGCTCGGCGCGTTTCTGTCCCTCGACCAGACGCTCCACGCCAATACCCAGCACCGCCCCGACGGCCAAGAGGGCCATGAGCAGAAGCGGCTTGTCGATCAGCGCAAGAATTTCCACAGGCATGGCATCGCTATGCCAGAATTCGGTCAATAAACTGTCAACAACGTTCCATGTTTCTGTCCCGTTACTTGTGCCGGTCTTGGTAGCTGCGGGTGGATAGTGCGACCAGTTCATCGCTCGCTGACAAACCCAGACCCCTGCGCGCCGCCGTTCTATCAGATATGACAGGCTGGACGAAGCCGGCTCAGACCTTATGCTACTGCCAGGCGGAAACCATATCCGCCAACCAGCAAGGTGGAGCAGGACCAATATGACTGAAACGCAATCGCAGGCAGCCCCCAAACCCAAATATCGGGTCGCATTCGTTGAACGCACTGGTCTGAAAGCCATCGCCGAAGGCCGCGGCCATGCGAATCTGCTGATGCCGCTGGCGGGCAATGAAAATCATGTCGGCGTGCTCTATATGGGCGCCTATACCGTGCTCGCCGAGGCGGTCGCGGCGCTGCCCGGCATCTCGCTGCTCGATGTCGAGCGCCACTTCCCGATCCTCAAGGAAATCTACGTCGATTTCCACAAGCCCGCCGCCAGCGATGTCACCGCCGAATACCGATTGTCGGAGCAAGTCATCGAAACCCTGCTCGCCGATCTCGAGCGCAAGGGCAGTGCCACCTATATCGCCGAATTCCCGATGCACGACGCCGAGGACACCCATGTCGCCACCGGCCGGGTCACAGTCAAATTGCTCACCCACGGCTGGCAGAAATAGCGGCGGGAACCTTTTTTCAACCAAGGAGTCATCACCTTATGAAACCAATATTTTCCCTCGTGCCGCTCGCTCTGCTGGCGGCCTGTTCTTCGCAATCGCCCCCCGATTCCGAACAGGCGACGGATGAGGTTTCTACACCCGCTACGCCGGTGGCCCCGGAGAAGGCCGCGCCCACGCCTGATCCGGTGCCATCGGCGAATACCCTGACCCTCGCCGGTCTCGGCGATCTGCGCATCGGCAAGCCGGTTCCTGCCGGCAGCAGCTGGAGCGCAGAGGGCGCGCAGGCGTCGGACAGCTGCATCGTGCTGGCGTCGCCCGATTATCCCGGCGCCTACGCGATCACCGAAGGCGGCAAGGTCCGCCGCATCTCGATCGGCCAGCGCTCCAAGATCAAGCTGGCCGAGGGCATCGGCGTCGGCGCCACCGAAGCCGCAGTGAAGCAGGATTTCCCGTTCCCGGCGACGCCGCATAAATATGTCGACGCCCCCGGCAAATATCTGACCGCTCCCAACGCCGACAGCGGCGATCCCGCGCTGATGTTCGAGATCGACAGCGACGGCAGGGTCAGCCAGATGCACGTCGGCACGATGCCCACGCTCGGCTATGTCGAGGCCTGTTCCTAGGAACGCGGTTCAACGGTCAACCCCGAATTCCTCCCCGCTTGCGGGGGGCGCCGGGTTGAATTGCTCCCAGCAATTCAAGATCGATCTGGGAGATCGATCGACCCGAAGCCGGACCGCGCGAAGCGTGGTGGAGGGGGCGTGCGTCTAAACGCAATGCCGGGGTCCTGAACGCGCCCCAGCCACTAACCCAACCCCAACAAAAAAGCCGCCCCGTAAAGGGACGGCTTCTTGGTCGGCGCTGCTATACGGGGGGTGGGGGAGTGCAGCGCCGTTGGTTCAGGGATACAGGCTTAAACTTTGTCGCCGAGAGCGCCCTTGACGGAGCCCTTGACCTGCTGGGCCTTGCCCTTGGTTTCCTGAGCCGCACCCTTGGCGCGGGTCTCAGGATCATTGCTGTTCTGCTTGGCCTTGCCAACGGCTTCGTTCACATTGCCTTTTGCTTTGTCTACGAGTTCGCCCATTTTCATGGTCCTTCTGTTTGGCCGGTTGTCCGGCCCTTGGGGGATGCAGGCGTTGTTGCCTGCACAATCTATCTAAGCACGAACGCCCCGTTTGTTCCCGCGGTGAAATCATTCTGGCGCTCAATAAAAACGCTCTGGCGCTTTCGCGAACGGGAGCCCGTGCTGGCAACAAAATGCGCCGCTTGATCCGCAGCGGAACCCGCGAAGCGCCGCCGTCGTCAATCCTGTTGCGCCGCCTCGATCATCGCGAACAGCTCGGCCCCGGTCCGCGTCTCGCTGTCCCCGGCAAAGCTGTAATAGCCGGGCTTCTCATCAATAAACACCTGTCGCTTCAGGCGCAGGCTGGCATCCTTGTCGGTCGCCTCATCAAACAGCCCGGCGCAGACCATATGCTCGCCACTGTCTTTCAGCCGATAGAACAGATGCGATCCGCAAGCCGAACAAAAGGCCCGCTCCGCCCATTCGGACGAGCTGTAGACGGCCATCTTCTCTGCCCCGTCGATCACCACATCGGTCCCGCAATCAATCTCGACAAACGGCCCACCACCCCAGCGCCGGCACATCCGGCAATGACAGGCATCGACATGGCTGGCGGCTTGGGTTGCGGTGATGGTGATGGCGCCGCAGAGACAGTGGCCTTGGCGGTTGGTTGTTTGGGTGGTGGTCATGCGGTTTCCTCCTGTTGAAGGTAACTTTAACTGATTATATTAGCTGAATTAGCAGATTCATGGCAGCTTGTTGTCGTTTAGTGCGCCAACGCTGGATGGACTGCAGTTAACACAGTTACGGTTCAAGAAAACATATTCCCATTACCAAATAATGCACGCATGTTGGCCTAGGACCTGTTGACAAATTCACGCATCCATAATCGGATTGAGACGAGTTGTATGAAGCCGAGGTAGCTGTCGGCGGTTTTGTCGTATCTGGTGGCCAGTCTGCGGGCATTTTTGAGCTTGTTGAAACAGCGCTCGACCA
>JAGXGT010000013.1 GCA_024636595.1 Sphingomonadales bacterium
CTTGATGAACAATATTGCGATGTTTCATGCGCTCGGTCAGCCGCTGCTCATCGGTGCCAGTCGCAAGCGGATGATCGGGGCCTTGTCGAAAGAAGCACCGGTCGACAAACGTCTCGGTGGCTCCATCGCCTTCGCCCATCACGCGATCCAGCAAGGCACGCAGATCGTCCGGGTGCACGACGTGCCGGAAACGGTACAGGCGCTGCAGGTCTGGCGCGGTATGCGCGATGGGGGGCTGACCGCACCGGTTTAGACTGGACTCCGCAATATCCGGAAAGCGGACGGCGACCGTGGTTTTGTTGGATGGCGGAAATTGGGTGGTCTTTGGTCATTGACGCTACCGAATTCCAATGACCGCTTTATCCCGAAAGCAGACACTAGCTTGGTTGTCACGCTTGAACTAAGCTTATTTCAGCACGGTGTAGTGTTGGGAGTTGGAATTATTATTTATGCCTAAATCTCGATCAAATCTCGCCGATTTATTTCGGCGGACCGGAAAGTTCAAACATGTTCATGAGATCGATAAATCTATCTTTCTGGTGAACGAAATTTGCGATTTGACAGGGTTTTGTGTGCCGATAGAACGAAAAATGTTCGGTTCCCACCACATTCGATATGATTTTGGTTTAACCGTCGCAAGTCGTGAAATGCGCGCTTCTGGGAGCTTGGAGTCTAATTTGGTCAACCGAAGCTTTGTTATTTTACCAAAGACAACTCCACCGAAAAATACACTAGATACTTTTGTCTATGACAATCAAATTTCGGACTGGTTGATAGATGATATGCTGAGCACGATGGAAAAATATTGCCTTTCGCATAGGGATGCAATTTCTCTGATCACTGAAGGTAATGATCGATTTTTGAATAGCTTGCAAAGAGTATATCAAGATAGATTGGATCACAAAATATTGCATCCCTTGTCAAAACTGGCCTAATTATTTGCTGCCAAAGCCAGAAGTGGCTACTTTTGCGCCCATAACAGACATTAGATCGAACCAACGCCAACGACCGCTATTGGGGCTATTGTGTTGAAAAACTCCGATACAGTTTTTCTTCAGCAAGATTTGACTTTGCATGCGACGCTGAGCGCAACAATGAATCGTGCCATCAGGTTATTTTGAATCATTGTTACCTAAAATTAGCGTCAGGGCTCCCGACTTCGAGTTTTTCACCAGAATAGGGGCGGAAGCAGACATTCGATTGGCCCAAAAAGCGACTATTGGAATGGGGCGATTGGCTCAATCCCAGCGTTTGGGCGCAAGGGTGGTAAAAGCGGATGACCCGCTCGGCGCAATACAAATAGTAGCCCCGAATAAAATTTAGGCACTACCGTCGTTGATCCTTATTTCGACGCGCGCACCAACCCTTTAAAAAAAGGAACGGTCCCGTGCATTACCACGTTGGATATCAGGAAACAGGCGCTTGGATTTGGCATTGGAAACCACTCGAGCCGTGCCGCAATGAGCCTATCACGCCAGCGCCGCGCTTGCTTTATTATTTCCAAAAAACTGTAGTTTGTCTGCAAATATCAGCATCAGTTGGTCAGTCGCAGTTGCGAGATATCATTGGCGATGGTGCGGAAATTATTCAGCAATTCGGCGCTATTACTGGCGTTGTAGAATTTTCCGGACGTGGCGCAGTTCTGCAAATTGGTAATTGAGCTGGAACTGACACCATTGCCGAAAGAAACCACCCACAATGTGATATTCTGGTTTTTGATGGCCCTGCACATCGCCAGAAAACGACTGTTAACCTGCGTCGTAAGATCGTTGCTGGATGGTGCACTGTTTGCCGAGGTGCGGCGACGATCATACCATTCAACACCATAAGAGGTATATTGAGAACTGCTCGTCACGGTATCGCCGTCGGTCATGAATATGAGGTGACGATCGATCGCGCCGCCGTTATCCGTGGTCGCATTCTCCGCTGCGAATATCCCCGTTGGCGAGAGGAAGCGCGCGCCCCAGATCAATCCGATATCGTGATAGGTGCTTCCGGTAGCATCCAAATCATCCAGATAATTGTCGAAGTCGGCCGGATTATCCCAACGCTGCAATTTGCGCGCTTCGTTTGCACAGGTGTAGCTGAAGTTCCGGCTCAAATTGGAGGGAGAAGAGACAGTATCCGTCGTGCGGCTGTTGTTGTACCCGCCATATCGGCCCCAAACTGCATCCTCAAGTAGCGGTCCCCATTGGGTGGCCGGATTGCCGGTGGTTGGTACCCGGTCAATATCAAGGTCATAGGCTGCGGTCGGAATCGGGTTGAAATTGGTAGTCCGAACCGTTTGCCGTTCTTCGATACACCCATCCCAGGACATCCCCGTATCAAGCCCCTGATTGCCGACCGGAAGGTCAATCGAATTGTTCCACGACGATCCTCCCGCCTTCAGACCGCTGACATTGAAGGTGACCGGCTTGTAGTCATAGTGGGAAAACACCTGTTGCTGTTCATAAACCGGCGTATCCACCTGCCGATATTCGCGCCTTTGAAGAAGGGTGCGCGTTCTCAGCCGGATCCGGCACCGATCGCGACGGCTGCTGTATTGGGTGCTGTAATCATAACGGGTACCCGTTTCGTCCGTATACCAACGGGTGATGCGATTCCCGTCGGACGTCCATGAACTTTCCGAGAACCGGCCACCCTCATTGTCCGACATTTCGTCATAGTCCTCAGGCTGCAGAGATTTACAAGCGTTAGAGTTCCTGACGTTATAGTGCGTATCTACTGTCGATCTACCGCTCCAATTGCCGTAATAATAAAATGTGCTGCCGTAGACATAAGGTGTCCCGGCTTCGTAATCGACCACCACATTTTCTAATCGGGTAACCGCTTCACGCGACTGATAGGTCCAATTGTCGGCCAGATAATCGTTCGGCAGAAGTTTTCCGACGTTGACGTTGGTGCTGTAGGGCATGAAGCCAAACCGAAGATGAGCGGTGTTTTCGCTGCCCGATGCGGGGGATGAGCCGCAGTCTTCGTCGCTATCGCGTTTGGCGAGCGTTTCATAAAAGCATTTGACCGCTGAGCGCAATCCGCGAATTCGGGCGTTCGATGCTTCGACATTGCCATTATTGCCGCAATAGTTCGATCCCGTATCGGGGCAATTCATCGAACCGGTTGTGTCGAGAACGAACATCACGTCGGTGTTCGGGATCGCCATTGAGGCATCGCACTCGACGCTGACACTTTTGGTTCCGAAGCCGAACATCTGCATCACGGCCATGTCCAGTTTTACCGTGGCAGTGCCGGTGACCGTTCCGGCATTTTCGCTAAAGGCCGTGGTCCCGTCGTAAGAGCCATAGGCGTCGGTATCAAAATTGGCCCTGAACATATTGTTGGCGGCTGTGTTGGCCGCATTGTTATTGGCGCCCCAATTGCCGCCGGCCATCTGCCGTCTGCCAGCCAGCGTGCCGGCATCGCATGCCTGTTGCAAGCGGGTTTGCACTAGATAAATCCGGCTGACATCAACGCCGCCGCCAATCATTGCGGCAAGAGGAAAGAGCGCCATCGCTGCCATAGCAAGCGTGTTACCAGCCGTATTGGATCGCAACTCCTGCAAGAACGATTGTGCGGATTTTTTCTTCGCTTTGTCAAACATGGTTCTGGCCTTTCATCGGCGCGCGCATGGCGGCACCGTCCAATTTCCATTCAGGGTGATTGATCGGGGGAGAAGGGTCAGCGGCGGGCCAATGGCCATAGCGAAGAAAACGGCTACCTTGATGCCCGGCAGCCCACCGTTGATGGCCTGACGATCCGAGACATAATTTTACCACTCGATCCGTTTTGCAGATCGGTCGTGGTCTATGCGAAGGTGCCTGATTGTTTTTCAGGCTAGCCGCGAAATTGGAAACACGTCCGAAATATATGTCATGTCGCTTGGTGATCTTTAATCCTCAGATTTAGCGCTAGCGTGAGCAGCAGGCATTACGAGAGCCCAGGGAAGTTTCCGCATCGGGGCAAAGTGTCGTGCCGACCCTTTCGTGGCGGACTTATCGCGAATCTTGGTTAAAAAAAGGTAACCTGTATTCGGCCACGCCCCATGAAGCGGCTGAGATCCGGCATTCAGAAGCTCTGCTTCGAGACTTTCGCAAAGCTTTCCATCGCTGCAACCAAGAGGGCATCGCAGGTGTTCCGGCGAACGCGATGACCGCGCTGGCAAGGAGTTATCCCAGCCTCCTGTGCTGGTGCAACCTGCCGCTGCGTCCATTCGAACCGCCGCTTGAACTGTTGCTTGAAGATGAGGATGATACACCGCTGCTGTCCGAGCCACCGCCTGTTCTGCCTGCGTGAGAGCAGGTCGCGGTTGCGCCGCCCATCCATGCTTCAACCGTCTTGCTCGTGGTATCTACCGCTTCACCGGTACAGGTGACAGCGACCAGGGTACCAAAAAGCCGGGCAGTCAGACCTTATTCAATCGCCGACAGCTCGAAAGCTGTTGTGATAGATTTGTGAGCGTCATTTTGCGGCCCCGATCTTTGCCTTTCCGAAAATGTCCGATAGGCGTTACCTCTATTCTGCCGAGGTCACAGTAAATGATGAGCGCCGCCAGGGAAGCGTACAGCCTTGCAGCACCAGAGGCCGCTAGCGGGTGGAGTCTCATCGACCTTAACTGGCCGGCGTTGGGCTCAAAGCGGAGATTGAATTTGTCCATCCAGAATGGTCGCTTCTAGGCGCCAGAGGAAATAAAGACGACATTTCATTATCGTCTTTCGCCCCCAAAGCAGATATTGGCTCAATCGCTCAATCGGCCAGTTCTACCTGCCGGACATCATAGCCGGCCTTGTTGAGGTCGGCGATCAGGCCTTCGAGCTGCTCGCGGTCCTTGGCTTCGCATTCGATATCGGTGATCAGGCCTTTGGCCGGCAGGTTGGTGAAAACCCGCTGGTGATAGACTTCGATGATATTGACTTCATGCTCGGCAAATTGCTTCACCACATTGTAAAGCGCGCCGGGCTGGTCGCGCAGGTGCAGGCGGAGGCGGGCCAGACGGCCAGAGCGAGCGAGATCGCGTAGCAAGACGTTTGCCAGCAGGCGGGTGTCGATATTGCCGCCGCACAGCACCAGGCCGACTTTTTCGCCCGCGAATTTTTCCTTGTTACTCAGCAACGCCGCCAGACCGGCTGCGCCCGCGCCCTCGACCACGGTTTTTTCGATCTGCAGCAGCAGGCTCACCGCACCTTCCAGTTCCGCTTCGCTAACCAGCAATATCTCGTCGACATGTTTCTTGATGATCGCGGCGGTGAATTCGGACGGGTTTTGCACCGCTATGCCTTCGGCCAGCGTATCGCCGCCGGCGGTCATGGTCTTGCCGTTCAATTTTGCGTACATGCTCGGGTAAAGCGCGGCCTGTACGCCGGTCATCTTGATTCCCGGTTTGATCGCAGCCGCGGCCGTGGCCATGCCGGAAAACAGTCCGCCGCCGCCAATCGGGATGATCAGGCGATCCAGTTCGGGAATCGCCTCGAGCATTTCAATCGCCACAGTACCCTGACCAGCGGCCACGCGCGGGTCATCAAAGGCGTGGATATAGGTCAGGCCGCGCTGTTCGGAGAGCAACATGGCATGGGCATAAGCTTCATCGTAATTGCTGCCGAAAATAACGATCTCTGCGCCATGGCCGCGGGTCTGCTCGACTTTGACCATCGGCGTTGTGCTCGGCATGACGATCGTAGCGGGGATGCCAAGATTCTTGGCGTTATACGCTAGGCCCTGCGCGTGATTGCCAGCGGAGGCGGCGATGACGCCGGCCTTGCGCTTGCTCTCGTCCATCAGCAAAAGGGCGTTTAGCGCACCGCGTTCCTTATAGGCAGCGGTGAACTGCAGGTTCTCGAATTTCAGAAAAACTTCCGCTCCGCTCATTTCCGACAGCGTGATACTCTTCAGGGTTGGCGTGTGCACGACCCGGTCCTTGATCCGGTTGTGCGCGGCTTTCACATCAGCGAAATCGAACGAGGGCATGGCTATGGTCTGGATATCATTCATAATACCAGAGGCCCTAACGCATCTGGTCATCGAGGGAAACAATGATTATGGCCATTGTAAAGGGCAAGGAAATCTATGGCGAAAATTGCATTTATCGGGATCGGCGTAATGGGCGGACCCATGGCCGGGCATCTGGCCGCAGCGGGTCACACGTTAACGGTATATAACCGAACCAAGGCAAAGGCAGAGGCATGGGTCGCCGAACATGGTGGGACCATAGCCGACAATCCTGCCGAGGCGGCCCGGGACAAGCAGATTGTGATCACCTGCGTCGGCAATGACGATGATCTGGCCTCGGTTACCATGGGACGCGACGGCGCGTTTTCGACCATGCCGTCGGGTGCCTTGTTCATCGATCACACCACTGTATCTGCGCGGATCGCCCGGCAGCTCTCGGTCGAAGCGGAAGGTCGCGGTATTCATGTCGTTGATGCGCCGGTTTCCGGTGGTCAGGCAGGAGCGGAAAAGGGTAAGCTGTCGATCATGTGCGGCGGCAGCCAGGAGGCCTTTGCTGCGGCGGAACTGATCATGTCGGCCTATGCTGGGAGGATCGTCCATGTCGGCCGCACCGGCGCCGGACAAACCACCAAAATGTGCAACCAGATTGCGATAGCCGGCGTGCTTGAAGGCTTGTCAGAGGCGCTGCGTTTCGCCCAGGCCAGCCGACTGGATCTCGACAAAGTCTATGAGGCCATTTCAGGCGGCGCCGCGCAAAGCTGGCAGATGGACAACCGCTGGGCGACGATGGCGGTGGATGATTTTGATTTCGGTTTTGCGGTCGACTGGATGCGCAAGGATTTGGGTCTGGCGATCGAAGAAGCCCGGACCAATGGGGCGACGATTCCGGTCGCCGCACTGGTCGATCAATTTTATGCCGAAGTGCAAGCCGCTGGTCGTGGACGCAATGATACGAGTTCATTGGTCTTACGGCTTCCGAAAAGAAAATAAACAAGGGCAAATGATATGAGCGGTTGGCTGAAAAAATATGGCGGGACATTGTTGGCGGGCGCAACGGGGATAGTATTGTCGCCTGCAGCCCACGCGGACAGCCTGATCGAGAATGTCAACGGCATGACTCTGAGCAGCGAGGGCAAGGTTATTCGCTTTACCGCGATGCTGGTCGATGATGACGGTAAGGTGAAGCAATTGCTCGAGCGCCGGGACAAAAGGCCGCGCGACGTCGATTTTCAGTTCGACGGCAAGGGTCAAACGCTGATCCCGGGTTTTTTTGATGCTCACGGCCATGTCATGGGCATGGGCTTTGGCGCTTTGACGCTGGATCTGTCGGAGACCAAAACGCTAGCAGAAGCGCTGGCAAAGGTCAGCCAATATGCTGCGGACAACCCAAACCGGCAATGGATTATCGGCAATGGCTGGAATCAGGAGACTTGGGGATTGGGGCGCTTTCCCACCGCGGCAGAACTGGATGCGGTGGTTCCCGACCGTCCGGTCTTTCTGAGCCGCGTCGACGGTCACGCCGCCTGGGTCAATGGCGCCGCTATGCAGGCCGCAGGTATTTCCAATTCTTCCAAATCAACCATCGGCGGCACGATCGAAAAGACAGGTGGCAAGCCGTCCGGTATCTTTGTCGATGCTGCGATGGACCTGTTCAATGACGCGATTCCTGCTCCGAAACCGGCGGAGCGCGATCTGGCGCTTGGCAAGGCACAGGACATATTGCTGGCAAATGGCGTCACCTCCATCGCGGATATGGGCACCACGATGCAGGATTGGCAGAGCTTTCGGCGGGCAGGGGACAAGGGGGAGCTGAAAATCCGGATCGTTTCTTATGCCTATGGCATCGACAATATGATCGCTATCGCCGGACCAGCGCCGTCGCCATGGCTCTACGACGACCATCTCAAGCTGGCCGGGGTAAAGCTGTATATCGACGGCGCATTGGGATCGCGGGGTGCTCTGCTGAAACAGCCCTATGCAGACCAGCCAGGGGAAAGCGGTCTTTCGATGCTCACATCGGCCCAGTTGAAGAACAAGATGAGCCGTGCAGCGATGGATGGGTTCCAAACCGCAGTCCATGCAATTGGTGACAAGGCCAATGACGAAATTCTTTCGGCGATCGAAGAACTGCAGGCCACCTATAAGGGTGATCGACGCTGGCGCGTCGAACATGCGCAAATAATCGATCCCGTCGACATCAGCCGCTTTGCCGCGACCGGAACGATCGCGTCGATGCAGCCGGTGCATCAGACTTCCGACCGGCTGATGGCGGAAGCGCGGCTTGGGCCTGAACGAATCAACGGTGCCTATGCATGGAAATCCCTGCTCGATTCGGGCGCAGCGTTGGCGTTCGGGACCGATGTTCCGGTGGAATCGTCCAATCCCTTTGCCGGCCTCGCCGCTGCGATGACCCGGGAAGATGCGGCAGGCGAGCCTTTCGGAGGATGGATGCCATCGGAACGGTTGAGCCGTGAACAAGCCTGGCAGGCCTATACTTATGGAGCGGCTTATGCCGCGTTTGCCGACGATCGGCTGGGTAGTCTGGAACCGGGAAAAAGGGCGGATTTCCTTATTGTTGACCAGGATATTCTGCTCGCAACGCCAGCGCAGATCCGGAAAATGCAGGTTTTACAAACATGGATTTCCGGTAAGCCCGTGTTTATTCAGAAATGAACGCGGTCCCGTGACAACAATTGGTCACAACATAAGTCGCGAAAAAAATCACCTAGACGGTTGCGACGAATCACGAATTAGGATAAATACTTGTTCACGAAGGGATATATTCTATAAAAACTCTTCGGAATGCAGCAGGGCGCATGAAGGTTCAGTGGTTGAGCTTTTACCTTTTGTAATACGACTTAATTGGAGCATATGTATGAAATTCAGTAAACTGGCAGCTAGTGTAGCAGCCGCATCTTTAATTGCCGCACCTGTTGCAGCACAAGCAGCCAACAGTGTGGCTCCGGCCGTTGAACGCGTTGGCGCGACTTCGGCTTCTTCGGAAAAGCTTGAAGGCGAAAACGGCATTCTGATCGCAGTTCTCGCAGCAGCAGCTGTTATTGCCGGCATCATCATCATTGCTGATGATGACGATCCAACAAGCCCCTGAGCTCTGTTAAACCTATTTGAAAACGGGGCGATTTTCGCCCCGTTTTTTTTGTTCTCAGCCGGTCCACGCAAACATGAATATTTGTGGTAAATCGCCTTTTCATTTTCTTTGTCGCGCTGCATATTGTCCTTGTCGATTCTCTGGAATGTAACAAAAGGCTGGCTTTGTGACTGCACCCGTTCGCTTCCCGCGATTCTTTGTGACAAACCCTAGTCCATGCCCCTATCTGCCTGGCAAAAGTGAACGCAAGGTGTTTACCGAGCTGAACGGTGCCCATACCGAAGAACTGAATGACGCGCTGGGACGGATCGGATTTCGTCGCAGCCAGAATGTCGCGTACCGACCCAGTTGCCTGGATTGCAAAGCCTGTGTTTCGGTCCGCGTGCTCACCGATGAATTCCGGCCGAGTGCCACGCAACGCAAGCTGATCCGGCGCAATCAGGATCTGGTTGTTGAAGCCTGCGAGCCCTGGGCGACCGAAGAGCAATTCCAGCTGCTCCAGAATTATCTCGCGAAGCGCCACCCCGGTGGCGGAATGGCGGAAATGGACGAGATGGATTATTCCGACATGGTCGAGCAATCGCCGGTCAAAAGCTTTGTCATCGAATATCGCGAACCAACGGAAGATGGCAGCAAGGGGCGCCTGGTCGGCGCCTGTCTCACCGACCAGCAAGGCGATGGCCTGTCGATGATCTACAGTTTCTTCGACGCGGACCATGAAGAGCGCGCTGGTCTGGGAAATTACATCATCATGGATCATATCCTGCGCGCCAAGACCGCAGGGCTGCCTTACGTCTACCTCGGCTATTGGGTCGATGGTTCGCCGCAGATGGAGTATAAGGTCCGCTTTCGCCCGCTCGAACGGCTCGCTGCCGATGGCTGGCAGAGATTTGACCCTGCCGAACTGCTCAAGCTTCAGTGCCGCAGCTGAGCCAGCCTTAATCCGCTCCGCAGCCACGAAAAAGCCTGCCAACCCATCGGGTTAGCAGGCTCTTTTTATATCTGGCCCCTATTTTAGCGGGCTGAGGGCGATCAGTCGTACATGCAGCGCGCCTGCTGGCATCCCTTGAGCGGCACCGCTTTTGGCGCTGGCTTCCAGCTTTGCTTCGGTGCCGGTTTCCAGCGCTTCTTGTACGTTGGCTTGCTGTAGACCACTTCCTCTTCGACATAGGTTGTCGTCGTGGTGGTCGTTACCGGCGCGGACTGCACGACAATCGTCGTAATCATTGGCTGCTGTGCTGGCGGGTAATAATAGCCCGGCGTATAATATCCGCTCCAGCCGCTGGGATAGGCCGGATGGCCCTGCGGGGGTTGCGGACGATGATGCTGCACGGGTGGATAAGGTCGCTCGGCGCGTTGCTCGTCATAGCCGTATTTCTTCAGCAAAGACCAGCACCGATCGGTGCCCTGATCGATAGCGGCACCGGCAACCGCGCCCAGTCCCCCACCAATCAACGACCCGCCGAGGCGGTTGCCGCGGCCAGCAATGCGGTTGCCAGCAAGGGCACCGATCGCGCCGCCAACGATTGCCCCGCCGATGCCGCTGCTCTTCTTGCAGCGTTCGAGATAGGCCAGCTCTTCGGAGCGCCGGCTATCGACGTCGGGATAGGCGGGATAACCGCGATCGACCTCGCGCCTGCGGTTTGGCACCGCGCAGCCGCGCGGATCATATCCCGGGTCGACATCACAACCGGAACCCTGGTCTGCCCGAGAGCCCCAATGGGGGGTCATATTGCCGTCGCCAATGAAAGTACCGGAATATTCGCCTTCGTAGACCTGACCGTCTGCATCCCGATAGGTGCCTTGCCATTCTCCCTGATAGCTGCCGTCTTCCCGATAGGTGCCATCCCAATCGCCCTGATAGGTTGACTGGTTGCCGGTATAGGCATGCGGCGTCGCAACCACGCGGTCATCGCCGACGAAAACGCTTTGATCATAGGTCGCCTGACCATCGCGATAGCCGTCGTGATAGCCCTGGTTATAGCGGTCCCAATCGACGTTATAGCGGGCATCTTGCACGACGCCGTAGCGGTCGGTCAGGACGGCATCATCATAATAGCGTGACCAGCCATAGCCACTGCTGGGTTGGCTCAGTCCGTAATAGCCGAAGTTGCCGATGAAATAGCTGGGTTGAATGTAGGTCTGCGGCAGGCGATACCCACGATAGGGTTTGTTGTAACCCCTGTCATAACCCATCCGGCCACGGCGAACGTAGCTGTTGGATTGGTTATAGCTCTTCATCTGGCGCATGTTTCCCATATTACCCCGGGGCATTGTCTTCCCTCCCGGGACCGGGCTCGACATCGCCGTCGACGATTTGAACGCCAGATCAACGGACAGCTGAGTCAATGTATTTGGCGTCGAGTCGATTGCCGCAATAGCCGCTCCTGGTGCCACTGCGAAAACACCGGCAAGTCCAGCAAGTAAAAGGGTCTTCATGGTTAACAACTCCCTAGTTCCAGACATGCACCCAGCATGTCCGACCGAAATCTGGTTAATGAACATTTACCATTTTTCGCGGGGTTTGACCATTAGCGGGTTGTAAAATAGAGTAGATTTAGGGCTGTGTCTCGAAATGGGGCGCTTTGGTTACCGCGCTGTTAACCAAGATTGTTAGTGATAGCACCGACAAGCGCCGTCATTCCGGCCTCATCGGCCGGAGTGAAACGATCGGGCAGGGGGCTGTCAAGATCGAGCACGGCGATAACCTTGCCGTCTTTCATAACCGGTACCACCAGTTCGCTGCGGCTATCGGCATCGCAGGCGATGTGGCCGGGAAAGGCGTGGACATCGGCGACCCGTTGCACATCGCCTGTCGCCGCCGCTGCGCCGCACACCCCTGCGCCGATCGCGATCCTGATACAGGCGGTTTTTCCCTGGAACGGACCAAGCACCAGTTCGCTATCAATGACGCGGTAGAAGCCCGCCCAGTTGAGCCCCGGCACATATTGCCAGATCAACGCGGCGACATTGGCCATATTGGCGATCGCATCTGGCTCCCCGTCGACGAGGGCGGCAGCGGACGACGTCAGGTCAGCATAAAACTCTGCTGCGGGTTGATCTTTGTCGATGGTAATATCGAGCATTCGTGTTTTTCCTGCTTTTCGGGCTAATCTTCGCATTCCGGTTTCTTTACCGGATCATATTTGGCGAACCAGCCCATGATATTGTCGACCTTGGCGATCAGCTGGCTTGGCCTGCGCGCAATGAGATGCGATGCACCAGGCACCCGGACGAGCACCGTATCGACATTCTGGACTTTCAGCGCTGTGTAAAATTGTTCTGCTTCCCAGGCGGGCGTGCGCCAGTCGGCTTCGCCGACCATGACCATCGTCGGTGTTTTGACGTTGTTGACGATGGACAGCGGCGAGCGCCGCCAATATTCCTGTGGCTGCTCCCATGGCTGGGCGCGGAACCAGTGGCGGCTGACGAAGCGGGCAATGTCCCCTGCCAGCGCCATGCTGGTCCAGTTGATCACAGGTTTGACAGTCGCCGCTGCGGCGAAGCGGTCGGTTTTGCCGACCGCCCAGGCGGTCAGCACCCCGCCGCCCGAGCCACCGGTAATGAACAACCGGTCCTTGCGGGCATAATTTTTGGCGAGCAGCGCATCGACCACGCTCATCAGGTCGTCATGGTCATGGCCGGGATAATCCAGATCGATCAGCTGGGCGAATTCTTCCCCATAGCCCGTCGAGCCGCGGGGGTTGGCGTAGACCGTGACATAGCCCTCCGCCGCATAGCGCTGGATTTCGGCGGCAAAATAGGGGCCATACATGGTGTTCGGTCCGCCATGAATTTCCAATATCAGTGGAAAGCTTCCGTCGGCCCGAAAACCCGGGGGCAGGGCCACCCAGGCCTCGATTTCACGACCGTCATGGCTGGAAGCGACCTTGATTTCCTCGATTCTTGCCAGATCGAGACGCCCCAGCGCGTCCTCGTTCAACCGGGTGAGCTGACGACCGTTGCCGCTGCCGCGCGCCAAGGCAACTTCGGCAGGCCGGTTGGTCCTACCTTTTGTGTAAGCGATCATCGGTGAACTGCCACCGGCCTTGCTGGCGACAGAAAAGCTGCCGGAGGCATATGGGCGGCCAAGCGACGTGCCGCCAATATCATCAAGCAGTTCTCGAACATTGCCCGCCAGATCGATCGATACGAGAGTCAATATCCCGTCGACTTCGGTTTGGCCGACCAGCGCCCGACCGTCCGGTCGCCATGCAATGGCGTCAATAGACCGGCCATAGCTTGCGGTCAGGTTCACTATACCGGTGCCGTCGGGTGCCATGACATAAACATCCGTCTGCTGGTAGGATTTCAGCTGGTCGTCATAACCGAGATAGGCGATGCGAGAACCATTTGGGGCGATCTTGGGCGAAAAGTCCGGACCATCGCGCTGTGTCAACGGCGTCACCGCCAGGCTGGACAGGTCTACCCGGTAGATTTCGCTTTCAATTGGGTCGAGGTCGGCATCTTCGCTATCGTTCCCGGTTACCAAGAGCGTTCCGCTTCCCAGCCATTGCGGTGAATCATAGCCGTTCTCGCTATGGGTTACCTGCCGCGGTGTACCGCCTTCCGCGCTCAATGTGAAAATCTGGGTCTTCCCTTTCGGAAGATAGCCTGCGCCATCAAACCGAAATACCAGATCATCGACAATCCGCACCGGCTGTGCCCATTCCGCCCCTTCCGGACTTTTCGGCGGCTTTGCAAAGGCTGCGCGCTCATCCGGAACGAGCATCGAAAAGGCAACGGTTTTGCCATCGGGCGACCAGACCGGCGCGCCCGGACTCTGCTCCAGCTGGGCCAGCGAAAAGCTGTTGCCGCTGTCCTGATATCGCAGCCGCAGATCCGGCTTGCCCTTGGTGGTCGTGAGATAGATCAGGCGATTGCCGTCCGGTGACCAGCGGACCGAGGAACTGGAGCCTTCTCCACTGACCAGCGGGCGGTGACTGCCGCTGCGCGTGTCAATCGTCCACAGGTCGCTGACGACCTGGTCATTGAACTTGTCCATGGATTTGCGGGCATAGACAATCGTGGAGCCATCGGGAGAGATTTGGGGATCGTCGGCATATTCGAGATCGAACACGCGCTCCGCAGTAAAGCGACGGGTGTCATCCCCGTCGCTGGCATGGGCAGCCGTCGCGACGGACGGCAGGCAACATAATGCGATTATATAGCGCGTTTTCATCGATATCCCCTTTTGTAACAAGGTTTCTTATGCGGAATATTGACGCTTTGCCAACCGGAAACCGGCGTTGTCGCTGGCCAGCCCGAGGAACTTCTGGTGGCGATCGATTATTCCAGGTTCGGCTTTCCCCGTGTCTTCTTTACCGATGCCTTTTTCTTTTTCGTGTCGACCCGCCGCGCTTTGGCCGCTCTGCTCGGGCGGGTTTTGATCCTTCGAGCGTCGCGCTGATAGGCCTGTTCGACCATCTCCGCTACACGCCGCCGCGCTTCGGCGCGGTTGGCTTCGCGGGTTCGATATTCGCGCACGGTCAATACGAGCTCGCCACCGCTGGTCATTTTGCGGCCCGCCAGCGTTTTCAATTTCCGAAACGCATAGGGCTCCAGCCTCAGCGCATAGAGATCGACCCGCATCTGGACTGCGGTCGCCACCTTGTTGACATTTTGCCCCCCAGGTCCGCTGGCGGCAAGAAAGGTCTCGGTGATCGCGCTTTCGGGAATATCAACCATACACGGTTACTAGCGCCAAGCAGGCGTCCGCAAAAGAGCTTGTTAAGGAAGCTTGCCAAATGGCGAACAAACATCGGTTCGATTGTGCTGATTTGCCACAAAATGACACCCATTTTGATCGAATTTGTCAAATTCGGGTCGTGAAACAGAAAAAAGTTAACTTTTTTTTCGCCGGGCCCGGGAGTCTGGGAATGACTCATTTCTGCGGGTTACAGACTCATTGCACCCCTCGCGACTCGTGCTGAATCCTGCCTTAGGGAAAAATTAACCTTTTACGTTCATTCATCTTATGGTTAATAAATGATCCATCGGGTCGCTATAGTGATCGATCCGGATCGAGTAATTAAGAAAAAAGGGGCTGCCTGATGCGCGTGCTGCTGATTGAAGATGAACCAACGACCGCAAAAGCGATTGAGCTGATGCTGACGACCGAGGGTTTCAACGTTTACACAACCGATCTGGGCGAGGAAGGTCTCGATCTCGGCAAGCTCTATGATTATGATATCATATTGCTCGATCTTAACCTGCCGGACATGCATGGTTATGACGTACTCAAGAAGCTGCGGGTGGCGAAAGTGCAAACCCCGGTTCTCATTCTTTCCGGTATCAGTGAAATGGACAGCAAGGTTCGTTCCTTTGGATTCGGTGCAGATGACTATGTGACCAAGCCGTTCCACCGGGATGAACTGGTTGCTCGTATTCACGCTGTGGTACGCCGTTCGAAGGGCCATTCGCAAAGCGTTATCCGGACCGGTAAACTGGCCGTCAACCTCGATGCCAAAACCGTAGAAGTCGATGGCAACCGCGTGCATCTGACTGGCAAGGAATATGCCATGCTCGAGCTGCTCTCCCTTCGTAAGGGAACGACGCTCACCAAGGAAATGTTCCTCAACCACCTTTATGGCGGGATGGACGAGCCCGAACTCAAAATTATCGATGTGTTTATCTGCAAGCTGCGCAAAAAGCTGTCGCTGGCGTGTGGCGGTGAAAATTACATCGAGACCGTCTGGGGCAGGGGCTATGTTCTTCGCGATATGGAAGAAGAAACCGCACCTACCGCCCAAGTCGCGTAACCGGCTAATTCACTGCCCAAGACGTCTGCTTGCCAGACAAAATATGGCGGGGCCGCAAGGCTCCGCCGTTCTTTTATGTGGCTGTATCGAGATACCAGCGCTCTGATCCTTGCAACGCAAGCGCGGTCAGCTTGTCGGAATAATAGGCGCCGGTGTCGATGCCAATGCGTGTTCCCGTCTCCACGACATCTTCGCCAATCGTATGGCCATAGACAATTATCTTCTCATGGGCTTCCGGCGCGGAGAGAAAATCCTCTCGAATCCAGCGCAGGTCCTTATTGCGCTGTTCCGACAGAGGGACGCCCGGACGGATGCCAGCATGCACAAATGCATAATCGCCGATGATAATCTGGTCTTCAAAGCTGGCGATAAAATCGACATGCCTCTGGGGGAATAATTCCGGAATCCGCTGCGCCAGGCTCGCCATGTCGAGTTCGGCATAGTCCTTCATCGTGATGTCATAGCTCAAGATCGTTTCGCGGCCGCCGATGCGATTGAAAAACCGGACGGACTTTTCGTCGCCAGTGGCGGCTGCGAGATAGACTTCTTCGTGATTGCCCATCAGGAAACGGACGTTGCCCCCGTCAGCCTTGAGTTGCATCGCCGTATCCAGCACCCCGGCACTGTCCGGACCACGGTCAACCAGATCACCGAGAAAGATGATTTCGCTCTTGGCCTGACCCCGTCTGCCGTCATCTTCGATAATCTTGTCGAGCAATATCCTCAGCAGGTCATTGCGGCCATGGACATCACCGATGGCATAGACCCGCTGCCCTTCCGGAATCGTTGCGCTATCAATGGGTCTGGCGGGCTTTTTTCTGCGTAAAAGACGATTCAGCATAATGCCTAACAATTTGTCCTGAGAAGCCGGGTTTCAAGGGTAGAATGGAAATTAATATCTGGCTGGTTCTATAGACACAAAAGACGTGAACGGTTGCTGAAAATTGTCAGCTTTCCAGAGTGAAGCTAAGGCCCGCCTTGTCTTCGAGGCGCTTGACGAGCTTTTTGCCCATCAGCGCACCGGGGGTCCAGACGCCGCCGCCCTTTTTAAGCTTGTCCTCGGCCAGGCACAGCGCCGATTCAGCGATCATCTTGGAGGTAGAGCCATAGCCCGGGTCCTTGTCGCCTTTCACGCTCAGGCTGGCGGTTTCGCCATCTGCGGTTTCGCCGATAAAGACAATGTCATAATAGCCGTTGTCCCGCTGCTCCTTGGTCGGCCCTTCGCCCGGCTTGGGCGTATCGTCGCCGGCGAAAGGATTGGCCTTGGCGACCATCTCGGCGGCCTGCTTTCCGAGATCGCCCGGGCTGGTCACCACCATTTCATCATATTTGAAGTCTTCGCCATAGGCGAAATCGAGGAGAAAGTTGGTCCGGTGGACATTTTTCGTGTTGATCGGCGCCATGATGAACGGGGCGACCCAGCTGTCGATGGTCTTGTCATATTTCGGGATCAGCATATTGGGCTGATCGGCGCCCTTGAAGCCGGGAGTAAGGCCGAAGCTGCTGCCCAAGATCTTGACGAGAGAGGGTTTCTTTGCCAGCGCCTTCATGGTTGCGCCGAGGCTCGCAGCGGTACCGCCGGAGAAGGTGCCCTCCATAGCGCGGACCCGACCGCGTATGCGGGTTGCCGGTTTGCCGAATTTCTTCTGCATTTCCTTCTGCAGCATCAGAACCCCAAGGTCGAAGGGGATGGAGTCAAATCCGCAGGAAAAACATATCTGTGCACCGGATTCTTCAGCTGCTTTCTGATGTTTGTCGATCATCTCGCGCATCCACCCGGGTTCGCCGCAAAGATCAACATAATGCGTCCCGTTCTTGACGCACGCCGCGACAACTTCATCACCATATAATTGATAAGGACCGACCGTGGTCAGCACGACCTTGGTGCGGCTCGCCATCATGTCGATCGAAGCCGGATCTTCGGAATCGGCCACAACCAGCGGCGTGCCTTTTGGCGCGCCAATCAGATCGCGAACTTCTTCCAGTTTCTCGAGACTCCGGCCCGCCATTGCCCATTTCGGGGCGTTGTCCGATACGCCATATTGCTGTGCCATATATTCGGCGACAAGACGACCGGTATAGCCGGTTGAACCATAGATGATGACATCAAATTCGGGTGCTTCAGACATTTCGGGGGTCCTCTCTTCCATTTTGCGGCGTTTATGACCTACAGCTTTGGCAGAGTCACACCTTTTTGCCGCATATATTTGCCGGCCCGGTCCGCATAGCTGGTCTCGCAGGGTTCATTGCCTTTCAGGAACAGGAACTGGCAAGCGCCTTCATTGGCGTATATTTTGGCGGGCAGGGGGCTGGTATTGGAAAATTCCAGCGTCACATGCCCCTCCCACTCCGGTTCCAGCGGTGTGACGTTGACGATGATCCCGCAGCGGGCATAGGTCGACTTCCCCAGACAGATCACCAGCACGTCGCGCGGGATCCGGAAATACTCGACCGTGCGGGCCAGCGCAAAGCTGTTTGGCGGAATGATGCAGCAGTCGGTCTTGCGGTCGACGAAGCTGTTCTCGGCAAAATTCTTGGGATCGACAATCGCGTTGTCGACGTTGGTAAAAATCTTGAATTCATCCGACACCCGGGCGTCATAGCCATAGGATGACAGGCCATAGCTGATGCATCCTTCCCGTTTCTGACCTTCGACGAAAGGCTCGATCATGCCGGAA
>JAGXGT010000068.1 GCA_024636595.1 Sphingomonadales bacterium
GCCCGCCGCAGCGCCGCCTCCCTCGGCAACAAGGGCCGCGACGACGTCACCGTCGGCATGCGCGTCTTCCACAGCAAATTCGGCTATGGCGAAGTGAAGGTGAAAGAAGGCAACAAGCTGGAAATCGCGTTCGAGAAGAGCGGGGATAAAAGGGTTTTGGACAGTTTTGTCGAGGTGGCGTAAAGCGCTGCTTGACACTAAGTATGTAAAGTGATAGTTTCCATCCGTGGAAATAGAGAGCATCCGGCACAAGGCACTCAAACGCTTTTTCCTGACCGGCCGAAGCCGGGGTTTAGACGGAAACCTGGTCGAGCGCCTGCGCAGAATGCTCAGCTATATTAACAGCGTCAGTAGCTTTGACGAACTCGCGATACCGCCCAATTACGGCCTACATCCGCTCACAGGTAACCGAGCGGGCAGCTGGTCGATGACGGTCACAAAAAACTGGCGCATGACATTTACCAAGATCGACGGGCAAACCATCGCCGATCTCGATCTGGAGGATTATCACTGATGGCACTCACTATGCACCCTTCCCTCGCCGTTCATCCCGGCATTTGGCTCAAGTCCGAAATCATCGATTCCAACGGCATCGCGATAGGTGCCCTCGCCAAAGCTTTTGGCGTCAGTCGTCAGTCGGTAAGCGCAATTCTCAATGGCCGCTCTGCTCTATCTGCCGATATGGCGATCCGGTTTGAGAAATTGTTTGACGTAAGGGCCGATACGCTGTGCCGGATGCAAACGGCCTTTGATCTGGCGCAAGCGCGGACGCGAGAGAAGGATATCAAGGTGGACAAACGGCAGTTGGCGGCATGAGCGAGCGAATCGGCATGTGCGTCTTCCACACCAAATGCGGCTATGCCGAAGTGAAGGTGAAAGAAGGCAACAAGTTGGAGATTGCGTTTGAGAAGAGCGGGGATAAACGGGTGTTGGATAGTTTTGTCGAGGCGGCTTAAATGATCCGTTTATGCGCAGCGCTATTGACGCTCCTGACCCTCGCGACGCCGTCACAGGCCGAACCGCTCGACCTTACCCGGTTAGAAACCGTTCTCGCCAGTGGCAAGCTGGGCGAAGTGACCTCGGTCATCGTCGAGCAAGGCGATGCCATAAGATATGAGAAATATTTCGGCAAAGGTGGCCCGGAAAAGCGCAATGATATTCGATCCGCGGCCAAAAGCATCACGGCGCTGGCCATCGGACAGGCGATTGGCGATGGCACCATCGGGTCGGTCGACGACAAGCCCTGGGCCCTTTTTCTGCCCCAGACCAATGGCGCGAAAAGCGAAATAACCCTCCGCGATCTGCTGACCATGTCGTCGGCGCTGGATTGCAATGACTGGACGCCCAAATCCCTCGGCAACGAGGAGAAAATGTATCCGAAACGGGTGTGGCGGGACTTTGCGCTGCAGATCCCGGTCGAGAAGGGTTATGCCCGCGATTACAAGGGGTTTGGCCGCTTCTCTTATTGTACCGCCGGCGCCTTCCTGCTCGGGCAATATCTGCAGGAGCGCAGCGGCACGCGCTTTGACCAGTTTGTCGAGCAACGCCTGTTCGCGCCGCTCGGCATCGGTCCGGTCAAATGGAAACGCTCGTCCAGCGGCGAGGTCCAATCGGGCGGTCAGCTCGAAATCCGGGCGCGGGATCTGGTGCCAATCGGGCGGCTGGTGCTGAACCGCGGAATGCATGACGGCAAACAGCTGGTACCCGCTGCCTGGATTGACGAGATGCTAACCCCGCATGTCCGCGCCACCGCCATTGACGACTATGGCTATCTGTGGTGGCTGCGGGCCTTCCGCAGCGGCGAACGCAGTCTGACCGGCTGGTATATGTCGGGCAATGGCGGCAACAAGATTGTCATCCTGCCGGAACTCGACGCCGTCATTGTCGTCACCGCAACCAATTACAACAAACCGGATATGCATCAGATTACGACCGACATCGTCGAACGCGCGGTGCTTCCCGCGCTCCTGGAAACCGCGAAAAGTGACGGATTAGACGGAGATTGACGGGTTGGGAGCTATCGAACCCGGGTTGCGACGGGTATCAATATCCCCCATTCTTCTTCTTGATTCTCTTCCGAACTATAAAAATGGCGACGCTCCCCCCGACCACCATCAGTGCAATCATACTATAAGCGATAATCAGGCGAAGCTCCATGCTAGTCCCTGTCCTGCAGATCGTCTGTTTCATTTTCGCCGGCAAATTCCAGCGCGATTTCCGCGTCGAGCTTGTCGCGCGGGCTCAGATGACCTGCCTCTCGTTTTTCCGCCTGGATCGCTTCGATACCCCATGCTTTCGCAGCGGCAGCGGCGACTTTGCGCCGGCTTTCCAGCGGATCATTTACGGCCAGATCAAGCTGACGCGCTTCCTGTTCCCGGCAGGTGGATGCTTTTACACGCATTACGGTCGCCTTTTCTGTTCGATCATTAGCTGCGGTTGGTTTTCATATTCTCAAGGCCGACGACAACGCCCGACTTACCCGAAGGATTGGACGCGTTGGTCTTGACCTTGGCCGCTTTCGGCTTGCGGATTTCCTTGTTCGATTTCTTCTGTGATTTGGCCATGATATTGTCCTTTCAGATTGATTTTCAGGCGGCAGCCAGCGGGTCCGCCCCAAAGAGGCGGTCGATCGGAACAGCTGTCTGCGAACAAACTCAAATGATCGTGCTGCGAACGAAGTCCTGCCTCAGGAAAGCCGATCAGAGTCATTTCGGATCGAGAAGAGACAATGCCAGTGCGTATTGCAATCGCGCGATCACAATGGCCTGTTTAACATATAGGGAGGGAACAAGGCTATTGTAAGGCTTGCACCTTTGTCATGACAATTGGGCAGGCTGCGCCACATCCTAAAGAATGGCGTCGCCCATATTGAGCATCTTGCCATTGGTCACGATCACCCGGTCGCCGAGCTTGGCCTGTTCGAACAGATGCCGCGCAAATTCCAGCGGCACACCGATGCAGCCGCGTGTGCCCCATCCCCATTTGACATCGGAAGCATGGATCGCGACACCATCATTGGTCAGTCGCAGCATATAAGGCATCGGCGAGCCATAGATGTTGGAGACATGATCCTTGCTCTTCTGGCTGATCGGAAAGACGCCGGTCGGAGTGGGTTTTTCGGAGTCGCCAAAGGTGATCACGGCTGCGCCAATTTCATAGCCGGCGCGGAATACGGAAATACTCTCTGCCTGCAGATCGACGGTCACGACCAGCTCGCCTTCCGGCACGCCTTCATCGTCCCACTTGTAATAGCCATGGACGAACGGCTCGTCGATCTGGAGGATTCGCTTGACCACAAACTTGTCGCTCAGCGGCAATTTGTCGGCAAGATCACCAGCATCGGCCACAAGGGATTGGGGTGCCAGCTCGTCCTCGACGACCGGGTCGGCAGCCACAATCTCGTTAGCTGCCGTCTCGGTAGGAGCAGAAGCGGTGCCGGCGTCGGCGCGAGTCAGCCCCATTACCAGCATCGCACCAATTGCCAGCGCTGCGATCAGCAATACCGATGCACTTACCCGATAGGCTATTTTCTCGACCATCGCTCATACTCCATTTGTTAACGGAGTGTTTACCATGGACTGGGGAAGAAAAATCGCCGATTTTCGCGCCGTCCCGCAGCGGTACGCTGGTTACCGGAATGTTAAGGAGCAGCGTTAACGGGTGCGATGGGGCGGCGGCGCTCCCCCCATCTTCCCATCGCCTATATAGCAGATTGCTGGCTCGCCTCGGCCGGGGCCGCGCGCCTAGAAAACCGCCTTCGCTTCGGCTTCCTTCATCATTGCCTTGCGCACCAAGGGAATCGGAGGGCCGCCGTAGCTGAGAAACTCGTCATGAAATTCCTTCCAGCCAGCCATTGCCCCGTCTTCTTGCGTCTTTTGCTCGGCAAAATTGGCATTGGTCCAGTCTTCCCGCAGCTTGCGGATCATCAGCTTGCCCATCGTGTAATTGAGATAGGCCGGATCATAGGTTCCGCGCGCCGCCTGCTGGTCCGCATTGCCTTCGTCCTGATAGCATTGCTCAAGAAACATCTTCTTCGAATCGGCAACGCTCATGCCCTGCGAGTGCAGACCGATGGCAGAGAGGAACCGGCAATCGCGCAGCAACGCGTTGGACAATTGTCCGATATGGGTTTCGTTGTCGCCCGCATTGAGACCGGCCTCCCACATCATTTCCTCGCTATAATGCGCCCAGCCTTCGGCAAAGGCATAGCCGACAAACAATTTGCCGAATATCGATTGGGCGCGGTTGCTGTGCAGGAAATTTAGGAAATGGCCCGGCCAGACTTCGTGCACCGACGTGAACAACAGATCCTTGGTGCCCGGAATATAGGCCTGGCGTTTGGCTTCATCCCAGGACGGGTCGGGCGGCGAAATATAATAGACCGATGGCAGACCTGTTTCATAGGGACCGGGAATGTCGATATAGGCGCTGTTCTGCCGGTTATAGGGCGGTGATTCCTCGACCTGCGCTTCCTCTGTTCCGGGTATCGAGACGATATTCTTGTCGACCAAAAAGGCGCGCAGTCCAGGCAGTTGCCGGCGCGCTTCCTCGACCGGGCCGTCTTTCGGCTTGTCGCTGCCCATCTTCGCCATGCAATCGACGATGCTCGCGCCGGGCGCAAATTTGCCGCACGCAGCAGTCAAAGCCGTCTGATTGCGCTTCAGGTCCGCCCGGCCGATCGCTTCCAGTTCGTCCAGCGAAATATTGACGCCCTCGGTCTTGCTCACCATCGCCGCAAATTTCTCGGCACCCAGCGCATAGCCGTCTTTGGTCGCCGGCACCGAACCGATATGTCCGGCCAGATCCTTCATCGCTGCGGCTGCGGCAGCAGCGGCTACGTCAAATTGCTGCTGAAGCTCGGTATCTTTGACTTCGGCAAAAGCGGCCTTGGCATCGCCGGTAAAATAGTCCGCAAAACCGCCGAAACCGGCCTGACCATATTTGAGATAGGTTTCCGGCAGCGGCAATTGCAGATTCGCCTTGATCTGCGCCGCGGCCGCCGGAACCGCCTTGGCATATTTGATAAACGCCTTCATCCGCGTTTCGGCATCAGCATAGGGCCGCGCGATGTAGACATTGGGGTCGAGCGCCCCAACATAATAAGCCGGATTCTTATGCGGCCAGTCGGCGGTTTCCAGCCAGAAGAGCTCGCCCTCCATCACATTGATCAGATAGTCCCGCTCGAACAGTTCCGCTTCACTCAAATCAGCGGCATCAATTGCCTGCGCATCCGCAATCGCCTTTTTGCGGATATCGACCATCTTTTTCAGGCCCTCGTCGCTCCAGTCCGGCAGCTGACCGTCAAATTCATGCTTGCCCTGATAGACCGCGAAATTTGGATTCACCGGGAAATAGCCGTCAAGAAAGCTCGTAAGATAACCGCCCCAGATGCCGCTATCATCAATTTGCATCGCGGCGACCGGTTCGTCCTCGATCTTCTTGCATCCGGTTACCGTCAAGGCGGCCAGCGATACGGCCAGCATCAAATTGCGCATCTTCATTATAGTCTCCCGGGGAATAGTTGCTTCTGATGGTAAAGGCGGTGACTGGCATATTCCGGGATCGCTTGACCAGCGTTATTCGACGAACCACCTTCGACCAAATCTTTCTGCTTGCGAACGAATTGATTGCAGCAACTTGCGTCAATCGCTAGCAGATATCCCGTGATCAGTTCCGCTCCGCATCCCTTCACCATCGCCAATTATCGCTACCTTTGGTTCTCGCGACTGGCATCGATGTTTGCGCTCTATGCGATGATGCTCATCGTCGGCTGGCAGGCCTATAACCTGGCCCGCGAAGATATGGGGATCAGCGCCTCGGCCGGGATATTGGGCCTGCTCGGACTGCTGCAATTCGTGCCGCTGTTCATTCTGACACCACTGGTCGGATGGGTTGCCGATCATATGGACCGCCGCTGGATCGCGCGCATCGTATTGGCCGCCCAGGCGTTGATTGCCCTCACGCTCGGGTTGCTCACTGCAACCGGCGGCATCACCCTCTGGAACATCTATATCATCGCCGTGCTGCTCGGTATTTGCCGGGCCTTTCTCGGGCCTGCAGTCACCTCATTGGCACCCAACCTGGTGCCGAAAGCATCGATTCCGCGCGCAATAGCGCTCTCGACCATCGCTTGGCAGGTCGGCGTCATCGCCGGGCCCGGCATGGCCGGCCCGCTCTACAAGGTCGATGCCGCGTTGCCCTATTTCGTCTGCGCGGGCCTCTATGCGCTGGCGACGCTGGCAATCTTTCTGATCGGCCCGGTGCCGCGCCCCGCAGCGGACAAAACCAAGGGGCCCCTGCAACAGGTCACCGACGGCTTGTCCTATGTCTGGACCAACAAGCTGGTGCTCGGCGCGATCACGCTGGATCTGCTGGTCATGTTCCTCGCCGGCGCCACCGCGATGATCCCGGTCTTCGCCAAGGATATTTTGCACGCCGGTGAAATCGGATTGTCGCTGCTCGCCGCCTCCCCTGCCGTGGGCGCGGTGATTGTCGCCGTCATTTTCTCCTTTGCCCCGCTCAGCAAGAATGTCGGCAACAGCATGCTGGTCGCGATGGCAGTATTCGGACTGGGCACGATCGGCTTCGGCCTCAGCACCAATCTCTACCTATCGATGGCCTGCCTCGGGATTTGCGGCGCCGCCGACATGTTCGGGGTCTACGTCCGCAGTTCGCTGATCCAGCTCCACACGCCCGACGCCAAGCGGGGACGGGTCGGTGCGGTCAGCCAGATGACAATCAGCGCCTCCAACGAACTCGGTGATGCCCTGTCCGGCGGCCTTGCCGTTCTTGTCGGACCGGTTGCTGCCATTGTCGCGGGCGGTGCCGGTGCTATAGTGGTCACAGGACTATGGTCGCGACTGTTCCCCCAACTGGGCGCGGCCAAGACTTTCGATCCGCCGGACGATCTGGAGCCGGCTGACAATGAAAAGACAAACAGGAGAGCAGGACAATGATTGCCAATACTATTCTCGAAACCATCGGAAATACCCCGCACATCAAGATGCAGCGCCTGTTCGGCGATGCCAATGTCTGGATCAAGTCGGAACGCTCGAATCCGGGCGGGTCAATCAAGGACCGAATCGGCCTTGCCATGATCGAGGCGGCCGAGAAATCCGGTGCGCTCAAGCCCGGCGGAACGATCATCGAGCCGACCTCCGGCAATACCGGCGTCGGCCTGGCTATGGTCGCAGCGGTCAAGGGTTATACGCTGGTTCTGGTCATGCCCGAGTCGATGTCGCTCGAACGCCGCCGCCTGATGCTGGCCTATGGCGCCACGTTTGACCTCAGCCCGAAAGAAAAGGGCATGAAGGGTGCTATCGAACGCGCGCAGGAACTTGTCGATCAGACCCCCGGTTCATGGATGCCGCAACAGTTCGAAAATCCCGCCAATTTTGAAGTACACAAACGGACAACGGCGATCGAAATCCTCAATGATTTCAAGGATAATCCGCTTGACGCGATCATCACCGGTGTCGGTACGGGCGGGCATATCACCGGGGTGGCCGAGGTGCTGAAACAGCATTGGAGCGATCTGAAGGTCTATGCGGTCGAACCGACCTCCTCACCGGTGATCAGCGGTGGTCAACCCGGCCCGCACCCGATCCAGGGCATTGGTGCCGGCTTTATTCCCGGCAATCTCCACACACAGAGCATCGACGGCGCGATCCAGGTCGAGCCGGCTGATGCCAAAGCCATGGCGTTGAGAGCCGCCAAGGAAGAAGGCATGCTGGTCGGCATATCGTCCGGCGCGACTCTGGCAGCCATTGCGCAGAAGCTGCCCGAACTGGGCGATGGAGCAAAAGTCCTTGGCTTTAACTACGATACCGGCGAGCGATATCTGTCGGTCCCAGAGTTTTTGCCCGAAGAATGAGCTCCATTGAGGTCCAGCAGTTTACCTATCTGCATGGCGACATAGAATTGGCAGGCTACATGGCACAACCCAGCCGCTATCCGCGCGCTGGTATCTTGATTGTGCCGACAATTGCCGGCCCGACCAAGCTGATGTTCGATCGTGCCCGGTGGCTGGCCTCTTTGGGCTATAGCGCGATGGTCTGTGATCTCTATGGAAAGGGTGTAGTGGAGGATATTCGGGAAGCGCGGCAACTGGCCGACGCCTTGCGCTCGGATGCGGAATATTATCGCGAACGGTTCCGCTGTGCGCTGGAAGAATTGCGCACACGATCGAAACTTGCCAACAGCCGGATCGCTGCAATCGGCTATTGCATGGGCGGTGAAGTCGTTCTCGAAATGGCGCGCGGCGGAGAGGATATCGCGCTCGTGGTGAGCTTCCATGGCCTGCTGGCGACACCGCTGCCAGCCAAGCGCGGGGTGATCAAATCCCGCATATTGGTTTGCCATGGCCGCGCCGATCCGTTCGTTCCACCGAAACAGATGCGCGCCTTTCTGGAAGAGATGGATTTCGCCGGTGCCGATTGCCACGTGCATATCTATTCCGGCGTCCTGCATGGATTCACCGATATCAGCAGCGGTTCAAAGTCGGTCGAAGCGGTCCGCTATGATGCGTCCGCCGACCGGCAAAGCAAGGCTGCCATGCTCAGCATGTTTGACGAGGTGTTTGAGAATAAAAAAACACCGGACCAATATTAGGCCCGGTGTTCGAAAGGCAATAAATAAACCGATCTAGTCCGGCTGGCCATCACCGTCATTGTCGATCAGATCGGGCTGACCGTCGCCATCACTATCCCACGCATCGGGCTGCCCGTCGCCGCTGCGGTCCCAGGCGTCCATCAATCCATCGCCGTCAGTGTCCAGGGTCGGGGCGGGAATTTCCGACTGCATTTTATCCGGAGAGTCGGGCTCTGCGGCATGGGCTGTGACCGATAGTCCGAGGCCGACGGGTATCAGAAAGAGCGTCATCCGGCGGATGCGATTTGGGCTTTTATTGGAATGCATTGCATATACTCCTTATGCATATCATTCCCCTGTCCCAGGCCTTCTGAACAAGGCGCCGTCCCTGGTCCAGCAACCTTCGACCATGCGGGCGAGGGAAACGCCAAATGGCTGATTTCCGCCATCTGCCGGTGAATAAGCACCATCTATCGTGATAAAAATGGCAGAGCGACGTTTGACAGATTCTCGGCAACAGTTTGTCGAAATATTGTCATATTTTGTGGTATAATCCAAATAATGGGTCCGGACATTTCAACTGAAAGGTTGCTAGCCATGCCCATGCAAGATGTTCGCCCAGCCTCCGCGAACGCCGTCAGCACCAACAATCGCCCCCTTATAATCAAGATCGGCAAGCGCCTGCGCGGTACGATGAATCGTATATCCATGGCCCAATCGAAGATTGCAACCGAACCGGTTCTGCACGCCAATGCGTTTCAGTGGACCAGCCACTTGGCCGACAACTGGCAAACCATCGCGCAGGAAGCCGCTGCGATCTTGCGCCACCGCGATGCCGTGCCGCCGCTCAAGGAAATCTCACCAGATCACGCGCGGATTGCCGGCGATGGCAATTGGCGCTCCTTCTTTTTATTCGGCTACGGTTATGAAGTCGCAGAAAATTGCGCGCGAGCGCCGGTAACCGCCGATTTGGTGCGACGAATACCCGATCTCAACTCGGCCTTTTTCTCGATTCTGGAGCCCGGAGCCAGGATTCCCCGCCATCGCGGCGTGACGCGCGGACTGGTCACAGGCCACCTCGGGCTGATCATCCCTGACCGGCGAGAAAAATGCGTGATGCAGGTCGAGGACACCGACCTGTTCTGGGAAGCGGGCAAATGGCTGGTCTTCGATGACAGCTATTATCACGAAGTGCACAATGACACCGATCAGCGCCGGGTCATCCTGCTGGTACAGCTAAAGCGGCCGATGCGTTGGCTTGGCCGGATCGCCAATGATCTCGCATTGTGGGGCATTCGCCGGTCACCCTTTGTACAGGATGCCCGGCGAAACCTCGGCATGTGGGAAGAAGCCTATAGAACAGCGGAACAGAATGAATCCGCCTGATCATTGGGTTCAGGCGACCGCGAACATCTCCGGATCCAGCGCCATGATCGAATCGCTGCCGCCTTCAATCTTGCGGCGGAGCGATCCGGTATCCGGCAGGAACCGCTCGGCAAAATATTGCGCGGTTATCAGCTTGGCTTCGTAATATTTCGCATTGTCGGTGCCGGCATCCAAAGCGGTCTGGGCGGCTTCGCTCATCCGCAGCCACATCAGGCCGAGAGATACAATGCCCATCAGGTGCATATAATGATAAGCGCCGGCGCCCGCATTGTTCGGATTCACCATGCCATGTTGCATGAACCACATCGTGGCTTTCTGCAGTTCGCCATTGGCCTTTTCGAGCGCTTCGGCAAATTTCGACAGCTTGTCGTGCTCTTTGGCTTTGGCAATCTCGTCGGCGACGACTTTGAAAAAAGCCTGCACCGCGCGGCCGCCGTTCTGACCCAGCTTGCGCCCGACCAGATCCATCGCCTGAATGCCGTTTGTGCCTTCGTAGATCATCGCAATCCGCGCATCGCGCACAAACTGCTCCATGCCCCATTCGGTGATATAGCCATGGCCGCCGTAGACTTGCTGCGATTCCGTGCAGATGTCATAACCCTTGGCGGTGCCATAGCCTTTGATCACGGGCGTCAGCAGACTGACCAGATCATTGGCCAGTTGCCGTTCTTCCTCGGTTTCCGCCTTGTCCGCCAAATCGACCTGCAACGCGCCCCAGAGAACCAGCGCCCGCATCGACTCGGTAAACGCCTTGCCGTCCATCAACATCCTCCGGACATCGGGGTGGACGAACAACACGTCCGCATTATGGTCCGGATCCTTCGCGCCGGTCAGCGCCCGGCCCTGCCGGCGGTCACCGGCATAGATCACCGCATTTTGATAAGCGATTTCGCCCTGTGCGAGGCCCTGCAGGCCAACGCCCAGACGCGCAGCGTTCATCATGATGAACATCGCGCGCAGGCCCTTATTCTCTTCCCCGACCATATAGCCGGTCGCACCATCATAGTTCATCACGCAGGTCGCGTTGCCGTGGATACCCATTTTTTCCTCGATCGAGCCACAGCTGACGCCATTGCGCTCGCCGAGCGATCCGTCCTCGTTGACGAGGAACTTCGGAACGATGAACAGGGAGATACCCTTGGAACTGTCGGGCGCACCCGGTGTCTTCGCCAGCACCAGATGGATGATATTTTCGGCCAGGTCATGTTCACCGGCAGATATGAAAATTTTCTGGCCTGTGATCGCATAGCTGCCACCCGGCATCGGTTCCGCCTTGGTCCGGATCAGGCCGAGATCGGTACCGCAATGCGCTTCGGTCAGATTCATCGTTCCGGTCCATTCGCCCGAAATCATCCGCGTCGCGTATGTCTGTTTCTGTTCTTCGCTGCCTTCGGTCAGGATCGATGCGATGGCGCCCTGCGTCAGACCGGTATACATTTCGAGCGCCTGGTTGGCGGAAACCATGAATTCCATCACTGCATTGCCGACGACGCGGGGCAAGCCCTGACCACCAAATTCTTCGGGCGAGGACAATGTGGTCCAGCCGCCTTCGGTCAGTTTCTGATAGGCTTCCTTGAAGCCCTTTGGCGTGGTCACCGAGCCGTCTGCGTGCCGAATGCATCCTTCTGCATCGCCGGATTGATTGAGCGGATGAAGCACTTCGGTCGAGAATTTCCCCGCCTCGATCAGGATCGCGTCGACCATTTCCGGCGTCGCGTTTTCAAAGCCGCTAATGTTGGAATATTTTTCCAGATTGAGGACTTCGTTGAGAATGAACCGGACTTCGCCGATTGGTGCGGTATAACTGGGCATGATTTTCTACTTTCTACTCAAAGGGGGCGACCGGATTGCACCGGCATGTATCCTCTATTGATGCTGCGCTTTTGTGTCCGCCATGGCGGCCTGCACAGTCTTTATAAAACCGGTTAATTCCTTGATCGAACTGTCGATGTCGGCACGCTGTTTCTTCAGCGTATCGACCTTTTCCTGACATTTCTCGATGGTGACCTGCATCTGCGTCTGCCGGCCATCGCCCACATCATAGAGATCGATCATCTCGCGAATTTCGATCAGACTGAACCCGACATTTTTCGCTCGCATGATCCAGGCGAGACGCGCCCGGTCGCGCTTGGTATAAATTCGCGAAAGCCCCTTGCGATCCGGAGCGATTAGCCCCTCGTCTTCGTAGAAACGCAGGGCGCGGGCGGTGACACCAAATTCCTCCGACAGATCGGATATCGTGTAGGTTTCCCGGTTCTTCAGGTCCGGCGTATCCAGTTCGGCATGGTTTGGCGGCTTCGACATGCCCGTCCTATAGCTTACGCTAACGTAAACGTCAATGCTAGCCGCCGGGGCACAGATCCTCGAAATTTCGGCCGCTGGTTGAGCGGGCCACCGCATCGCCCTCGCCGATCATGTAGAAACTGACGCCTTCGAAACCGGCGCGCCGGCTGCAATAGCTCGCACAGCTTCTCGGCAGATCGCCGGGCAATTCCAATTCGACGCCATCGAAACGCGCGGTGAAGCTGCATTTTTCTTCGCTGTTGAGGGTGATCCGGACATTTTCCCCGTCCCGCTCGGCCTCCCCCAGTCCTTCGCATTTGGTCCCTGGGCCGAACACCGCGATCATACCGATTTGATAGCCGTTTTCGTCGTTACCAACCGCGCAAAAGCGGTCAGTTCCCAAATCGCTTTGCCGCTCAAACGCACCGGAAAGCGTCACATTGCGGACATCGGGAATGACGCCGGCGTCAATCGCTGCCTGTTCGAGGGGCGATAGTTCCGCGGCGGACTTGTCGGTATCAGACTGTCCCTCACCGCAGCCTACCAGCAAAAGGGCAAGAAACAGCACAAGGCCATGTCTCATTCGACCGGCTCCAGCTTGCCATCGACGATCTTGCGGTAGAAGCAGCTGCGCTCGCCAGTATGGCAAGCGGGGCCTGCGGGCACCGCCTTGATCCACAGTGCATCCTGGTCGCAATCGATCCGCATCTCGGTGACCGACAGGATATAGCCGGACGTTTCCCCCTTCTGCCAAAGGCACTGGCGACTGCGCGAATAGAAATGAGCGACACCGCTTTCCTGCGTGCGTTGCAAGGCCTCGGCATTCATATGCGCCAGCATCAGCAGCTCGCCAGACGAATCATCGGTGACCACCGCAGTGATTAAACCGTTCGAATCATATTTCGGCTGGAGCAGATTTCCGGTGTCGGGATCATTGTCATTTTTTGTCATCGCATGGGATTAAGACCCGATCCGGTCCGGCGCAACGGCTAATGGCGCAATTGGTCCACCCCGTCCCTGCCCGTTGGCGCAATATTATGATTTTATGACATTGGGGGCAGACAAAGTCCCCTTTCATACCTATATCGCTGACATTCCCCGCCCGACCAATTACATGCCAGGTGAGATATGCTGACAACCCACCCGTTTGATGACGACAAGCTACGGGAAGAGTGTGGCGTTTTTGGAATCGCCGGGATTGAAGACGCCGCCGCCATGGTTGCGCTCGGATTGCACGCGCTCCAACATCGCGGACAGGAAGCCGCCGGCATCACCTGCCGCAACGGCAAGGAATTTTACAGCCATCGTGCGCTTGGTCCGGTGGCCGGCAATTTTGACAGCGAAGAGATCATCAACCGCCTCCGCGGCGATTCAGCCTGCGGCCATGTCCGCTATTCAACCACCGGCGCGGGCACCTTGCGCAATATCCAGCCGCTCGAAGCCGATCTCGCGTCCGGCGGCTTTGCTATTGCCCATAATGGCAATATTTCCAACGCTCTGGCCCTGCGGGACGAGCTGGTCCGCCATGGTTCAATATTCCAGTCGACCAGCGACACCGAAGTGATCATCCATCTGCTGGCAACGTCGAAATATCGCACCTTGCTCGACAAGTTCATCGATGCCTTGCGACAGGTCGAAGGTGCCTATTCTTTGATCTGCATGACCGCCGACGGCATGATCGCCTGCCGCGATCCGCTCGGCATCCGGCCGCTGGTGATGGGACGCATCGGTGAAGCCTATGTCTTTGCTTCGGAAACCGTCGCGCTGGATCTCGTCGGCGCGGAATATGTCCGCAGCGTCGAGCCCGGCGAACTGATCGTCGTCACCAACGGCGAATTGCGGTCGCACCACCCGTTTCCCGACAATCAGGCCAGACCCTGCATTTTCGAGCATGTCTATTTCTCGCGGCCCGACTCGATCGTCGATGGCAGCTCGGTTTACAGCGTGCGCAAGGGAATCGGGGCGCAGCTGGCCATCGAAAGCCCGGTGGTCGCCGATTATGTGATCCCGGTCCCGGACAGCGGCACTCCGGCAGCGCTCGGTTTTTCCGAACAATCGGGCATCCCGTTCGAACTGGGCATCATCCGGTCCCATTATGTCGGGCGCACATTCATCCAGCCGACCGACGGGGTCCGTCATCTCGGCGTCAAGCTGAAGCACAATGCCAACCGCCCGCTGGTCAACGGCAAGAAAATCGTGCTGGTCGACGACTCGATCGTGCGCGGCACCACCAGCCTGAAGATCGTCCAGATGATGCGCGAAGCGGGCGCCGCCGAAGTTCATATGCGGATCGCCAGCCCGCCGACGATGCACAGCTGCTTTTATGGCGTGAACACGCCAAAGCGGGAAAAATTGCTCGCGGCCCAGAAATCGGTCGAGCAGATGCGCGAATTCATTCAGGCGGACAGTCTGGCTTTCGTTTCGATCGATGGCCTTTACCGCGCCGCGGGTGAAGAAACCCGCCATGATATCCAGCCGCAATATTGCGATGCCTGTTTTACCGGCGCCTATCCGACCGTCCTCACCGACCGCGATGGCGAGGAAGAACCCGACCAGCTCAGCATGCTCAACGAACGCTCGGATTCATCCGGTACAGCGCGCGATAATGAGCCCTCCGGCGATTTGCCTCGCCTCAAACAAACAGCGAATTGATTATGAAATTTGAAGGTCAACTGGCGCTCGTTACGGGCGCGAGCCGCGGCATCGGCGCGGCAACCGCCTTGGCATTGGCGAAGGAAGGCGCGCATGTCGTGATCACCGCGCGCAACGCCGAGGGTCTGGAAAAAATCGAGGAGCAAATCCATCTCGCCGGCGGCAATGCCACGATCGCGCCGCTCGACCTCACCGACGGCGACAGCATCGGCCGGCTGGCCACGGCGATTTCCGGCCGCTGGGATGGGCTCGATATATTGGTTCTCAACGCCGCCATGCTCGGATCGCTGGGACCGGTGCCGGGTATCGATGGCAAGGAATTCAACAAGATCCTGACCCTCAATCTGATTGCCCAACAAGCGCTGATCGCCGGATTTGATCCGATGCTGCGCAAGAGCGACAACGCCCGGCTGCTGGCCATAACCAGCAGCGTCGGCCGCAAGCCGCGTGCATTTTGGGGCGCTTATGGGGCATCAAAAGCCGCGCTGGAGACACTTGTGCTCAGCTATGGTGAAGAAATGCGCAATTTGGGCAAGATTCGTACAGCCATTGTCGATCCCGGTCGCACCCGGACGGACATGCGCGCCCGCGCCTATCCCGGCGAAGATCCGGCCAGCGTCAAGCTGCCGTCCGTCGTCGCCGACCGCCTGGTCGAGATACTCGCCAGCGACTTTGCCACCGGCGAGCGTTTCGACCTCAGCTAGCGTCAGTCACCTTGGCTGGCGGCGCTTCGCTGTCCAGATAGTCCTGCACGGCCTTGTAAAAGGCATTGCGCGTCGCCTTTTTCTCATCCGGTGTGGCGCTCGGCCAATTGCCATTGCCCGCGATCACCAGCTTGCGTTTCGGATCGACGAAGATGCCCTGCCCGAAGATCCCCTGTGCGGCAAAACTGCCATCATCAAAGGTCCACCACTGGTAGCCATAGCCAGCACCCGGCTGACCGATATCGGCCTGTTTGGTGCCCGCCTTGGCAAACCAGTCCTCGGGAACGACATAATCGTCACCAATCTTGCCACCGTTCATTGCAAATTGCCCAAATAACGCGAAATCCCGCGTGGTCGCAGAAATGCAGCAGCCGCCAATCTCTTTGCCGCCATCATTAAGAATCCAGACGGCATCTCTGGACATGCCATATGGCTTCCAGATCTTTTCGGAGAGATATTCGGACAGCGACTTGCCGGTCGCCTTGGCCACCAGCACGCCGATCAAATTCGTTTCGCCGGTATTATATTGCCAGCGCGTGCCGGGTTCGGCTTCGTTGACCAAGGTTTTCATATAGAGAATGACCGGATCGACACCATCTTTCGATTTGGTCGTGTTAAACCGCGCGACATCACTGCCCTTGTCCCCATAATCCTCGTTCCATTTCACACCGGAGGTCATCGTCAGCAATTGCGCGACGGAAACGCCGTCATAACCGCTGCCTTTCAGTTCCGGAATATAGTCGGTCAGCGGATCGTCCAGCGACTTGATGAAACCGTCCTTGACCGCCGCCCCGACCAGTGATGAAACCAATGACTTGGCGACCGAGAAACTCGTCCAGCGGTCATTCGGGCCGAAATCCATCCGATATTCTTCGAGACGAATCTTGCCATCCTGCAAGACAACCAGTCCGGCCAGCCGCTGTTCCGCCATATAGTCGTCGATGCTGATCCCACCATGTTCCGTTTTCAGCTTTGCCGGCAACGGTTTGCCGGTTTCCAACTGGCGGACTTCATTACCTGCTTCGATTGTACGCGTGGTGTCGAGCACCTCCATCTGGCGGAACGCATTGTCGCGTTGATCTTGGGTCCAGAACAGCACGTTTTCGTCAGTCGGCAAGCCGGCGGCAGTGGCCGCGACTTTCTGGGCCTGTTCGCACGCCGTCAGGCTGATGCAGGCAACGCCCAGCATCGCCAGTTTTCCCAAAGCTTTCATTTTCCCACTCTCCCATTTTCATTTGTCTTTTATCAGTGTCACTTGCGCGACATCAATGCCGCCGCCGCGAAAACCGCCTTCGCAATAAGTCAGATAATAGCGCCACAGCCGGACGAATTTGTCGTCGAAACCGGTGGGCAAGTCCCCGCGTTCGACCACCGCGTCAAACCGCTCGCGCCAGATCTTCAGCGTCTGCGCATAATCGAGACCAAAATTACTCTGATCGGCCCACTGCAGGCCGCGTTCCTCCGCCAGAGCCCGGAACCGGCTCTCGGACAGCAGCATGCCGCCCGGGAATATATAGGTCTGGATGAAATCGGCGCTCGCGGCATATTGCTCGAAAATATCATCGGCAATGCTGATATATTGCAGCGCCGCACGGCCACCCGGTTTCAGATTGCGGGCGATGCAATCGAGAAAATCGGGCCAGTATTTTTCGCCCACCGCCTCGACCATCTCGACGCTGACAATGGCATCATATTGCCCCTCAACGTCCCGGTAGTCCTGAATGAGAAATTGCGCCTCCGGATGATGGTCCCTCGCCCATGCTGTCTGCTCATCCGACAACGAGATGCCGGTCACTTTCAGACCATGATCCCGCACCAGGGTACCGGACAAATGGCCCCAGCCGCAGCCGATCTCAAGAACGCTGTCGCCCGGTGCCGCTTTCAGCCGCGTGGCGATGGCGGCAATTTTGGCTTTCTGTGCTTCTTGAAGTTCAGTCTTAACATCAGCAAATATCCCACTGGAATAGCTCATGGTTTCGTCAAGCCATAGGGCATAGAAATCATTGCCCAGATCATAATGATATTGGATATTCTGCCGCGCCCGCAGCTTGTCGTTGTTTCTCCGACTATGCCGCATCTTGGCGATCAGCCTGAACAATCCGCCCGCCCGTCCCGTATCTTTCAGGCCGTCGCGATTGCGCGAAAACAGGTCGAACAGTTCGACCAGATCGGGGCTTTCCCACTCGCCCTTTTCCCAGGCGCGGTACCAGCCGATCGAGCCGGAATTGACCAGCCGCAGCAGCGCGTTCCAGCTGTGCAGCGTAATTCGCGCCGTCGGGCCGTCGCCGCGTCCGCCGACAATGCGGGTCGTGCCGTCCGGCAATCGGCCTTCAAATGTCCCGTGATCGAGTCCCGCGTCAATCCGGTCCAATATCCGGTGAAATCCGGGCGCTGTCAGCCGCGCAAACAAGCCGCCACCGGTGCCGAAACGCTTGCGCGCATCGAGCAGGTGCTTGCCTCTTTTGGGTGCCTGCGCATTCATGCCGTCATAATGGACCAGCGGCAAGTGCTTGGCAATGCGGAACTATCCGTAAAAGGCCTTTGACTTAAGCGTCGTCCGCCTGTCCCGGTGCTGCCGCCGACCCGGCGAGAATCCCGCCGTCGATATTCAGTTCCGAGCCGGTGATATAGCCCGCTTCATCAGACGCCAGCAGAACCGCAATTGCCGCCACTTCGCTGGCCTCGCCAAAGCGCCGCAAGGGCGTGTCCTTGACCAGCGCCGCTTCCGCAGCGGCCCGCGCATCCCCTTCGCCCAGCATCGGCTCCCACATTGGCGTCATGATCGCAGCCGGATGGATCGAATTGCACCGGATTTGCCAGCCCTGCTGCGCGCAATAGAGCGCCACCGACTTGCTGTGGTTGCGAATCGCGGCCTTGGACGAGGCATAGGCGGCGGCTCCCGGTATGCCGACCAGACCGGATCGCGACGAGATATTGATGATCGAGCCCGTACCCTTCCCCTTCATCGCCTTGATCGCATAGCGGCAGCCGAGAAAGGTCCCGTCGAGATTGACCCGATGCACCGCCCGCCAGTCTGCCAGCGAGGCATGTTCCGGGTCATGCGGCGCCAAGCCCCGCTCGAAACCGGTCACCCCGGCATTGTTGACGACAACGTCCGCGACCGGGTGCAAGGCGGCAAGCCGCTGCCAGTCCGCTTCCTGCTCGACGTCCAGAGCCAGCGTCTCGCAGCCCAGTTCCTCGCCAGCGGCGATCAACATCTCGGAGTCGCAATCGGTCAGCAGCACCGTCGCCCCTTCGTCGACAAAGGCCTTGGCAATAGCTTTACCAATGCCGCGAGCGGCACCGGTGATAACGCAAAATTTTCCTGATAATCTGTGCATAAAAGATCCTGAATATAGGTGTCAAAACATCCAGCCCGAAAGACTGAACGGCAGTTTTGATATTGCCTGTTGGCGACCTATTTGTTCATCGATCTGATATCCCCTTGCTCTAAGGCGGAAATCTTACCGCCTTGCGCCACGCATTTCAATACCCGCCTCATTTCACTGTATCATAAGCATCGAGGGCGCGTTGCCGCCCAGCCTTATGGGCAATGATTTTAGCGGGATATGACTTAGGCTTGCAGCCATGTTCTTCCGGATCGTGGATATAGGGATCATCGATATCCGCCAGTTCCGGAACCCACTGGCGGATATAATCCCCGGCGCTGAATTTCTCGGACTGGCTGAGCGGCGCCATGATCCGCACGAACATATTGCTGTCCACGCCCGTACCCGACACCCATTGCCAATTGACGCTGTTGGAAGCGTAATCGGCGTCGACCAGCGTATCCCAGAACCATTGTTCACCCTCGCGCCAGTCAATCAGCAAATGCTTGATCAAAAAGCTAGCGGCGATCATTCGAACACGGTTGTGCATCCAGCCGGTCGCCCAAAGCTCCCGCATCCCGGCATCGACAATCGGATAACCGGTCTTGCCATCGCACCAGGCGTCAAAATCGCCTCTCACATCGTCATCAGCCATATCGCGCCACGGCAAGCCGCGCATTTTCTCGCGATAGCTCTCGCCGCCATATTGAGGGAATTGGTCGATCACATTTTGCGCATAATCGCGCCAGACCAGTTCCTTGAGATAGGTCTCGACCTTGCTCCCCTGCCCCGCCAGCCGGTTCCATACGGCCGCCGGACTAATCTCGCCAAAATGGAGATGCGGCGACAGGCGTGACACCAGCGGCTCGGACGGCAGGTTGCGGCCCTCGTCATATTGCCCGGCCTTGTCGGCGAAATCTTCCAGATTGGCCTCTGCTCCCGCAGATCCAGGCTGCCAATGGTCGCCAAAGGCGGCCGCCCAGTCGGGATTTGTCGGCAGCAGGTTCCAATCCTCAAGGCTATCGCTATCCGGCCAGTCGTCCGGCGCAGAAAGACTGTCGGGCGCGGCCACGGCGTCCGATGGCGGCATATGTTGGCGCAAAGACTTCCAGAAGGGCGTGTAGATCTTATAGGGGTCGCCAGCGTTAGTGGTTACGGTCGCGGGTGGCAGCAGGTAATTGCCATCATGCAAAACCAGCTTCGCATCATCGCCGAGAGCCTTGCTCAAAGCCCGCTCGGCATTGATCCACCAAGGCTCATAATGATGCAGCGCATGCACCTCGTCCGCTCCAGTCGATTTGACAATTTCGGCCAAATGCTCTGAAGCCCGCCCTTGGCGCAGGATCAGCTGCGACCCCAGATCCTGCAAACATGCTTCCAATTCTTCCAGTGACCGGTGCAGCCACCAGCGCGAAGCCCCGCCCATTTTGCGGTGTTTGGGGGTTTCATCGTCGAGAATATAGACCGGAATGACCGAGCCGTTTGATGCGGCTGCTGCTACAGCAGCTTGATCGGCCAGTCGCAGATCGCGGCGGAACCAGATGATTTTGGGTTTTGTCATTCGACAACAGAGCCTTCCTTTATACCCCTTTCATTAGCTGCCTCCATGAAGATATTCCATGGAACAACAAGCCGAACGGAAAACCTATCGGCGACGATCGGATCAAGAAACCGCATATCACCAAATTGGATCGGCACCCCTTGCTCGGACTCCAGCTCCACATTTTCGCGGATTACAGGTAGCCGGGACCAGAATAGAAACGCATCGACATTTTTGTCGGCATCCCGCGAATAGCGAATTATCTCATTGATCATCAAACTTTTCACGATCGCGCCATCGGGCATCGGCTGTTCTCGATTGAAGAGACTGTAGGCGCCCGCACCATATTGATTTTCTCCGGGAACGTCTGAATCGGGAGCAATCGGCATCTGCCAGAGCATATCCCGTTTCCAGAACATTACCGGCACCGGATTGGCCACCACAAGTTCAGGCGCCGACCCGATCATTTGTTCGACCGCTTTCGCAGTCTCCGCTTCCGCCCTGCCAGTAATCAAACCATTGGCAAAAATATAAGCGCAAACCGCGGCAAAGCTGATCCAAGCCGGTCGCTGCCAATTGCCAAGGCCCTTCTTCTCCCGCCGCCGCGAAACCCAGACACCGGCGATGAACGCCACCCAGATCCAGATATCGATAATGAAGATGCTATCGCCATAAAACCATTGCGACGAAAACGGCTCGAGCAAGCGGATGCCATAGCTGTTCAGCCAGTCGAGCGCCGGATGGCTCAGGCAGCCGATATAAGCGAGCGCCAGCAGCCAGCCCTTGTGGATCGGCAAACGATCCGCAGGCCGCTTCCCGCGCCGTCCTTGCCAGCGATCAAACCAGATCATGATGCCCGTCAGCACCAGCGGCAAAACCAGCATCGCGATTGGCCCATGGGTGATCCCGCGCCGGATCGCCAGATGCTGAACCCCGCCCAGCAAGGTCGCCACCGCATCGATATCGGGAATATTGGCGGCAATGATCAGCGTCGCCATGCCGAGACCGGTCTTTGTCTTGAGGCCCATCTGGCCGAGGACGGCACCGGCTAGGCTGTGGGTCAGGTTATCCAAATTTTTTCTCGCACGAAGACACGAAGGCACAAAGGGCTTACATGCCTAGCTTCGGAAATAGTTATTTGCCAGACGTTTGAGGCCATCTTTGAAAGTGGCTGCGCCAAAGTTCATCAGGAAACCGAGTGGCAAATCCATCAAACGCAAATAAGTGATCACCTGTTTGGCATGAACAGGAGCGTA